>NZ_JAJEQU010000003.1:0-256012 GCF_020687575.1 Roseburia sp. CLA-AA-H209 | reverse complement strand
GCAACGCTGGCACAGGACGTGCCAGCGAGGCGCATCTGAACATGGATGTGAATATGCGCCGGTTGCCAGATGAATTAAACTTTATCCGAAATCCTTAGTGCCCCTTGCAGGCATTATGTGGCATCCGTATTCAACGGACGGTGGAGCTATCTTAAGTCAAAGCAACGGAAAGACAGTTTACAAGCAAGCAAAACAAAATTTTAGAACGGCTGGCATTTTAGTGTGCACAAAATAAAATGTCCTTTCATAGAAATAGAATTCTAAGTAAAACCGCATCTTCTTTTCCAATTGCTCTATAAATTACTCAACCGTAACAGATTTAGCAAGATTTCTTGGTTTATCCACATCACAGCCCTTTCCAACTGCTACATAGTAGCTGAACAGCTGCAATGGAATAATTGCCAGTGAATTGGCAAAATATGCATTGGTCTGTGGAATATAGATGACATAATCTGCTGTCTTTTCAATCTCTGTATTGCCTTCATTGGTGACTGCCATGACAAATGCGCCTCTGGTCTTCACTTCTACAATATTGCTGATGGTCTTTTTCAGCAGTGCATCCTGTGTTGCCACTGCAACGACCGGTGTACCATCTTCAATCAGGGAAATGGTTCCGTGCTTTAACTCACCTGCTGCATATGCCTCAGAATGAATATAGGAAATCTCCTTTAATTTTAAAGAGCCTTCCATGGAAATCGCATAATCAATTCCTCTTCCGATAAAGAAAATATCCTTTGCTGCAATAAAACGGTTGGCAAATTTCTGGATCTTCTCTTTATGGCTCAGTAACATTTCTACCTGATCCGGCAGCTTCTTAAGGTCACGAAGCATTTCTCCTACTTCTGCTTCCGTAACTTTACCACGAACCTGTGCAAATTTAATTGCCAGAAGATATTGTGCCACAAGCTGTGCACTGTATGCCTTTGTAGTTGCAACTGCAATTTCCGGTCCAGCCCAGGTATACATTACTTTATCTGCCTCTCTTGCAATGGAGCTTCCAACTACGTTTACAATACCAAGGGTCTTAACTCCACGCTCTTTTGCCATACGGAGTGCCGCCAGGGAATCTGCTGTCTCTCCGGACTGACTGATAATAATGACAAGGGCTCCGTCCTCTAAAATCGGATTCCGGTAGCGGAACTCGGATGCCACATCTACTTCTACCGGAATTCTTGCCATTCCCTCGAAAATATACTTACTGGTAAATCCGGTATGATAAGCAGAACCGCAGGCAACAATGTGAATTCTGCTGATATTTCTGATTTCTTCGTCACTCATTCCAAGCTCATCAATGACAATTCTGCCATCCTTGATACGCGGACTGATGGTATCTCTTATGGTCTTTGGCTGTTCATTCATTTCTTTTAACATGAAATGCTCATAGCCGCCTTTTTCTGCTGCATGAATATCCCACTCGATATGTTTGCATTCTTTTTCGATAGATTCCCCGTCTACATTAAAGAATTCTATTTTTTCCTCGGAGAGGCGGGCAATTTCTTCATTTTCAATAAAATATACATCTCTGGTATATTTTAAAATTGCCGGGACATCGGATGCAATCAGATTCTCCCCCTCACCTCTTCCTACAATCAGAGGACTGTCCTTACGGACTGCATAGATAACATCCGGATTCTCTGCAAAGATAATTCCCAGTGCATAAGAACCTTCCACACGATGCATGACCTTGGTAATGGTCTCCAATGGATTCCCGGTATAGTAATAATCCAGCAGCTGGGCCACAACCTCAGTGTCCGTGTCTGACTGGAACTTATAGCCTTTTTCTGATAACTTTTTCTTTAATTTCATATAGTTTTCAATGATACCATTGTGTACCACAGCAATCGTACCGGCTTCATTGAAATGTGGATGCGCATTGATATCACTCGGTGCACCATGGGTTGCCCAGCGTGTGTGACCGATTCCAACCGTTCCCGGCAAGGTAGCACCCTCATGGGTCAGCTCAGATAATACCTTTAATCTTCCGGTCGCCTTAGCCATGTTAATCTTCTTCCCATCAAAGATTGCCATACCTGCCGAATCATAACCACGGTACTCCAGTTTTGAAAGTCCATCCAACAAAATTGGTGCAGCCTGTTTCTTCCCTATATATCCAACAATTCCGCACATAATTCTTCCTCCTGCTTTTCTTTTACATTCTATTCCAATTGCTGTTGTTTCATCCTATCTTTTATAGAACTGTCTTTATCGTCCTTTTGACATTATATAAGAATAACCGGGGATTATCCAGTCCTTTTTTGAAATCTATATCAGCGCATGAACATAATAAAAACTTGCTGCAGATATCAATATGAAAAACATATAAATTCCACCGTATAACATACGATTTACTTTTTGTGGTATCTTTTCAAGTACCAAAGTCAGTCCTGTCGTGACAAAATATAGAAACGGAATCAGCATCGGCATCAGATACCGCCCCTGTGGCTGATAGTCACTATAAAAAGAATAATAAATACTCAATCCGCATGGAATTACCATGCATATCAGAAATGTGATATGCAGCAGTCTGTCTGACGAAAATATTTTTCTTTTCCACCCGCCTGCCAGATAGCCAATGATTCCAGCAAGAAAAAGTATTCCAATCCCCAGATAGCCCCTGCCCATCAGATTCCAGTCGCAGGTCCTTAATATTCCAATAAAGCTGATCAGTGATGTTCTCAGCCAGCCGGAAGTAAATAACATCTGATGCCATGACCAGCCCTGATGATATGGCGTCGGCCGTTCTGACGGACGGAATCCCGGCTGTGCATACATTTCCCCATATTTATCCGTTGTTCGAAGTCCAAGGAAATCACCATCATATAATATTGCACTCCGGATAAACCACCAGCCAGCTAAAAGTATTGCTACAATAGCAATTACTGCTGCCATCCTGAACATCCGATGCATGTCAGTTCTTTTTCCTTCACCTTCTATTTGCCTTTCCTTCCAGTAGGAAATAAAGAAAAACGGTATACTCATCAAAAGATAACCGTAGGCATTATAATAAGATAATGCACATAACCCTATTCCAGTTCCTAATAGGATACAGCTTTTCCAGTCCCAGTGTCTGTCCCTGCCCCTAAGCCAGGCATAAATAATCCATGCAATTGTAAATAATGCAAAGGAATCATTATTCAGATAACTTCCAAGATACATTACCTGGGGCAGCAGGGTTCCAGACATTACGAACAAAAATCTGCTTCTATTGGTTTGAAATAAGTACTCTCCTATCTGAAACATCAAATATGCCATTCCGGTTATGGAAAGTACACTGGTGAATCTGACTGCCACATACAGCCAATACACATTTGTGGTAAATAAAAAAGCTATTTTCAAAAAAACTCCACTTATCATATATGACAGAATCGGAGTAAATCCATATGATATTCCCCAGATTGGATTTCTTAGCGCCGGGTCCGTTCCATCAGGAAGCTTTCCATGGGACGCTATATAATTACAGATATCATATTTCATGGCTTCATCCGGCCCGCTCCCGGAAGTAGTTGCCATACTCCAAATTGTCAATGCCAGAAATAAACATATTAAATACCCTCTTTTCAGAGTCTGATTTGTCTTTTCCATTCTCATTTCCTTTTCATTATTAATTTCTTCTTCATGATGAATCGTTGGTATTATACTCCTGAAAACTTATCCAGACAACTAAGTGTTCTCTTACTATTTTCTTAAGACTTTCTTTACCCTATTGATTTTACAAAAACATACGTTATCATAATAAAGAATCAAGAAGTAATACTTTATGAAAGGAGCCAATGTTATGAAACTATCCATTGTAATACCAGTGTATTTTAACCATGATAACCTTCTTCCACTTTACAATGATCTGCGGGAAAAGGTTTTATGTAAACTGGATTGTGACTATGAAATTCTCATGGTTGATGATGGTTCTAAAGATAAATCCTATGATGTCATCTGCGAGCTTGCCCGCCTGGATACACATATTATCCCATTAAAATTATCCCGTAATTTTGGTGAACATGCTGCCATTCTTGCAGGACTCTCCCGCTGCAGTGGCGATTGTGCTGTCCGCAAAGCTGCCGACTTACAGGAACCGTCCGAATTAATCTTAAGTATGTTAGAAAAATACAGGGATGGTAATAAGGTAGTACTTGCTACCCGTGCTGACCGCGAGGAACCTCTTACACAGAAAGCTGTTTCTTCCCTTTATGCCTATATTATGAAGGAGGTTGCACTTCCCACCATGCCCAAAGGTGGATTTGACAGTTTTCTGATTGACCGCCAAATCATTGACCTGCTGGTCGCAATGAAGGAAAAAAATACCTCTCTTATGGGACAGGTCCTGTGGAGTGGCTTTCAGACTGCAACTGTTCCTTATATCCGGAAAAAAAGAACCATCGGACATTCCCGATGGACTCTTCACAAAAAAATAAAACTTGCCACGGATTCCCTGATAGGATTCTCCAGTTTTCCGATTACCATGGTCACTGCAGCCGGTGCCGGAGTATTTCTCTTTGCACTCATTCTGTTCTTTATTACAATTTACCGGAAAATGACCGGAATTATAACTGCAGAAGGCTATACCTCATTATTAATCGTACTTTTAATGGGTATGGGAATTATTATGCTTTCCATCGGTATTATTGGTTCCTACATCTGGCGTATTTATGATGCCACCAGAAACCGTCCACCATTCATTATTGATGAACCGATGACACCAAAGACCTCCATGGCAGACACACAAACCGCCTTACCTAAAACTGAAAATAAATAAACGGACTGCCCTTCACATAAGCCAGACCAAGGATAAGGCCTATCTCAACAAAGAAAATCACAAGAGACCAGAAATGATTTAAATCCATAACAGGATAAAAACCATTGACGGTCTTTTCTTTTTTCTTTGCTGCCCTAAGATATGCAGCCACTGTTGCAATGCAAAGAATAATAATTGCTGCAATGGCAAAGCTGTACGGATGTGTAATGCCCGCCCGGAAGCCAAATAACTGTTTTAATACCAGCCATGCCTTCGGCACATTTTCTGCCCGGAAGAATATCCAGCAGATGCAGACAAAAATGTCCGTTCCGAGGATGGATAAGGTATCCACCAGAACATTTTTCTTTCTCTCCTGCCCTTTCTGATACCCAGCCAGTTTCCGGAAGCCCTTGTGGATACAAAGAGCCAGTCCATGGAGACCCCCCCACAATACAAAGCTCCATTCTGCACCGTGCCAGAGTCCCCCTAAAAGCATCGTTATCATCAGGTTTACATAAGTACGAATACGTCCCTTGCGGTTACCACCCAGTGGAATATAAAGATACTGCATCAGCCAGCTTGAAAGGCTGATATGCCACCGTTTCCAGAACTCACTGACATTATGTGATATATATGGAAGGTTAAAGTTCACCGGTAATTCATAGCCCATACATTTTGCACAGCCGATTGCCATATCCGAATAACCGGAAAAATCCATATAAATCTGAATGGCATAGGCTGCTACTGCCAGTGCAACCGTTCCGGAACCAAATATCTGAGGACTACGATATACTTCATCCACAAATACAGAAATATTGTCCGCCAGTACCACTTTCTTAAACATACCAAATACAAATATCTGTATTCCACTTTCCAGTCCCGCAAGTGTAACCTTCCGGTTCTCCTTAAGCTGTGGCAGAAACTCCGATGCTTTTACAATCGGTCCCGCTACAAGCTGTGGGAAAAAACTTAAGTACAACGCAAACTGCAAAAAGCTTTTTTCTTTTTCTATCTTCCCGGTATAGACATCAATGGTATAGCTCAATGCCTGAAAGGTATAAAAGGAAATTCCTACCGGAAGAATCAGATTCAGCACTCCCGGTGTCAGATGAAACACATCACAAAAGGAAGTCACAAAGAAATCATAATATTTAAAAATTCCAAGGACCGCCAAAGGCGTGCCTACTCCAATCAGAAGAGAAATCCGGCTCTGCCGCAGATGCTTTTCATCTTTTTTTACCGCGGTAAAAAAGGAAATCCATGTAATTCCCATTAAAAGCAGGCAAAGCCGCATATTCCACCAGCCATAAAAAACATAACTGGCTATCAGAAGGATTCCCTGGCATATGATGCGGCGCTTTATTTCCGCAAAAGGCAGCACCCTCTGTACAAGAAGTAAAAGAAGAAGCACTACAAGAAAAAACAGTAAAAAGCTTACACTTGCAAAACTCATCTCTGCTCCTCCTCTCCGATTGCATCATAAATGCACTGTGCCAGAAGCTCATGTCCATATGCATTAAGATGCCCATAGCCAACTGTTGTATTATCAAATCCACTGGCTACGATATGCTCTTTCACATAGGCTTCCTCTACGGAATCTGTCATGTCCACAAAAATAATATTATATTTTCCACATAATTCTGCAAAAGTATCTCTGGTGTCCACACTTGCAGAGCATTCATAACTACCATCCTCTGTCAATGTCATATCCGGAATATAATAAATCACCGCCTGAACATCTGCTTCTTCCGCTGTCCTGCTGATATAGGCAAGCAGTTCCTCCGTGGCCGCATAGGTGTCATCACCAAATACATCATATCCGGCATTTTCCGTAATCGTTACATCTGCTTCGCCATTGTTCTGGCTCTGTAGATTCTTATACTGCTGATACAGCAGCTTGATATAAGGATTCTTTTCTAATACTTCCAGTGCCGGTATTCCGCTTCCCGCTGTCAGCTCAGGCATTTCATGATTCAATGCCTGCGCAGCTTCTACCGGATTCATTGCCAGTGTTCCGGTCTCTAACGCAACATATTCAGCAGGCCGATAAACCTTAAGGGCATTTTCCAAATTACTGATATTACGGTAAATGGTATGGGCTGACATTCCCACGTTGTATACATACCGGTTGCTTCCATCTTCGGCGTATTTCTCATTTAGCAAATAAGATACACAATCATCCTCGTTGACATACAGTCCTTCCGTCTGGGAAGAACCCATCATTAAAATAGCAGTCTTTCTTCCATCCGCCGGATAACTGTTGTTATAACCACTGTCATCGGTAGTTCCCATGGCAAAACCTTCCGTTCCTCTAGCCCAGAACGTATCTGCCTGTCTTACATAGCTGGTCACTCCATTTCCACATGGTTCATGTACCGGAGGGTTGTAATAAAATACGCAAAAAAGCGCCAGAATTGCAAATGCTGTAATTCCAGCTCCTATTACCTTTCCGATAAAGCAGAATATTGTTTTTCCTGTTGTATTCCCTTTTTCCGATGTTCTTCCCGCCATGGAGAACCTCCTGTCATGATATAAGAAACAACTTTTCTGAATTCGTTTTCCGTCTCTTTTTCGTCTCTTCCTTATTTCCTGCGAAAGAAAAGCTGTCCTATTCCAGACAGCTTTTCCTATGAATATTTTTATTTATCTTTCTTTACTGTGTCTGGGTATCCGCCTCTGTGTCCTCTGCCGTAAACGGATTTGTATCTCTTACTGTATCCGAAGCAGTCTTTCCAGACTCATTGATTACGGATTTACTGATATTCTTTACGGTCTGTGTTGTCTCATAATCTTCTACATCAAATAAATACTGATGCAGTAAATTCACATTGGTTTCCAGATCTGTAGGAACTACTACATCGCCAAGCTTTCCTCCCATACGCTCTGTGGTAAGCTGGAATGGCCAGCCCTGTGTATCTGCCAGTTCGTAGTCTTTGATGCCTGCTGCCAGTCCCAATATTTCAGAACTGCTAAGACTTGTGGAAATATCCGGGAATAATTTATCAATCACCTTATTTAATGTAGGAAGACTGGCTGCTTTTGCCTTCTCGACTATTTTACTGATAACGGTTCTCTGACGCTCGGTACGGCCGTAGTCATCACCACCGCTGTAACGGTCACGGCAATAAGCCAATGCCTGGATTCCGTTCACTGTCTGAAGTCCAGGTCCGGAAACTGCTGTTCCATTGGTTCCCATTACCTCATTCATCTCATTGATATATATTTTCATGGTTTCTGCTTCTTTGGAACTAATATCAAGTTCAATTCCACCCAGTGCATCTACCACTTCCATAACTGCATTAAAGTCCACAGCTACATACTCTTTAATATCCAGATCAAGATTCTTATTCAATGCTGCAACTGCACCGGTCGGACCGCCTTTTGCATATGCTGCATTGAGTTTTCTTAAATTGTCATCATCATCTACTGCCAGGAAAGAATCACGATAAACCGATATCAGTCTTACTTCCTTCGTATCATTATTAATACTTGCAATCATGATACAGTCACTGTTTCCGGACTCATATTTGCCGGTACTGCGGTTATCAATACCAAATAATGCAATGTTCGTATAACCATCTAACAATTCCTGGGTTTTGGCATCAATATTAATATTCAGCTTATCTTCATCCAAATCACCGGTATTATTGAGTTTGTTTAATTTAATAATTACAAATAATGCTGCCAGAAGAATTAAGATAACCAGTACTTCCACTATAAAAAGAATCAATTTTCTCTTTCTTCTCTGGCGTCTGGTCATTTTCTTTCTTTTACGGTTTCTATTATTACTACTTGTACTCATAAGTCATCTCCATTATCTTATTTTCCTGATGTTAAACAGTTTCTATTCATTTTTCAAAACAATTGAAACTAATATATAACAAAACACTTTTTGTGTCAATATTATCCATGATAGCTTAATATCCTTTTTAGAAAAATTAAGCGATTCTTAATCATTACACCCACGCTGTTATGGGAAAAATCGGATACATTCTTTTCATGCCTCCGGTAAAGAATCAATGGTTCCTTTAAAAATACCGTGCGGTGATATTTCAAATCACATTTCACACCAATCCACTGATCATGCATGGTAACATCCTTCGGAATCGGAAGTACTGCATCCAATACCTCTTTCCGAAATGCCATGCAACAGCCCATATAGGTATTCTTAATAATATTTTTAATCGCACCTCTTCCACTGTGGCGGTAAACAAAAAAGGACGGCATCAGTGTCTCTTTGCATGCAGCATCTGTCACTCTGGCATCATGAACCACAACCATGGCTTTCTTCCTCCGGAATACTTCCATGACTTTCTCTACTTTATCCGGCATCCAGACATCATCCTGGTCTGCAAGAAAAATATAATCGCCCCGGCACGCCCTAAGTCCTGCTTCCACATTGGCAATAACGCCTTCACCCGGTCCTTCCATAACACGGATTCTTGCATCCTGTTCCTGATAGGACTTAAGGATTTCCCTCGTAGTATCCAGTGAACCATCATCCGATACCACCAGTTCATCACCCAGTCCGATATTTTTAAGTATGCTGTCTATCTGTTCTCTGATATAGGTTTCTCCGTTATAGGTTACTACTAAGACCGATATCATTCTCTCTCTTCCTCTCCTGTAAGAAACAGTGTTTCATACTGCTGTACAATTGCTTCCCAGCTATACCATTTCTTCATTCTGTCCTTCGCTTTCCGGCCAAGCTCTTCCCTCTCTGCTTCATCCATAATATCCGCCTTCTGAATCAGTGTGGCAAGATTTCCGTTTTTCTTATTCCAGTACAGTGCGGCATCTTCCCCCACTTCTTTATTAAATCCCACATCTAAAAGCAGGTTCAGTTTTGTGGTACTGAGTGCCTCAAGAAGGGATGGATTGGTTCCTCCCACCTCATGTCCATGAAAATATCCATAAGCAAAGTAGCGGATTTCTGCCAGCAATGCAGCATCATACACGGTTCCCGCAAATTTAATCCGCTTGTCATTTAAAAAGCCGGTTTTCTCTTTTAAACTTTCATAAAAAGCATTTTCTTCCACATTTGTGATGATTACAAGATCTTTTGTGGAATCAGATGCCATAAATTCCCGAATCATTGTCTCGTAATTATTTTCCGGGACAAATCTTCCGACGATAAGATAATAATTTTCTTTTCTGATATCAAACTTCTGATACCATGCCAGCAAATCCTCTGTTGGTTCACCTGCTTTATAAGATAGTGTTCCATATGCGATAAATGTGGTCTTCGGCTGATATTTATGATATTCATCCCTGATATACTGTTCAATATTCTTTGAATCACAGACTAATAAATCTGCATGCTTTACCATTCCCTTTTCCGAATATTTCCAGTATTTACGAATCCATTTATTCCATTTTGCCCGCATAAATTCATGTCCATCCGGGTTTACATAAAGTGTACCAGACAACCAGTGCAGCTGCCTTTTAAAGTGCCCCACAAATGGTCCGATTCTGCATGCCAGCACATAGACAACGGCATCCTCTATCTTTTCTTTTTTAATTTTCTGAATGCAGTAACGAAATGCTGCCAAATCATAATACACGGCTCTCGCTGGTCCGATATCCGGCACCTTCACCCGGAAGCATTTCGCATTATGATAAGTAAATTCTTCATTATGGTCAGACATGCACGCCACATGGTACTGAATGTCTTCACTGACTGCCTGTCCGGTCAGATTCTCTACAAATGTCTCGAACCCGCCGTAAGCCGCCGGAATTCCTTTACTGCCTATAATAAATACATGTTTCATTTTCTATCCCTTATAAACTGCTGTAAGTTTTGCATCCAGCATAATCTGATATCCCGCTTTTTGCAGACGTCCGGCAAAATCTATTGCTCTCTCTAGCGGTTCTTTATCCAGAGCAATTCCGCCAGCCTTAAGATATGCTTCTTTCTTTATGATACACTGTTCCAACGGAACGGCGCTGACATTCTGCGGAAGCACTGCCCGGTTGAAATATCCCTTGAAGCAGACCGGAAGTTTTTCAAAAAGGTATCCCTTCTTTCCATCCGGTAATACGCCAATGCCTGCCGAAACTAACTTCCGGTGCTTTTTAAACCGGACACCTGTCAGTCCCACTTTATTTAAGCAGGCATATTGTGCCAGTTCTTTTCGTTCCCTCTCCCCAAGCAATCTGGTGCGACGGCTGTCATAAATGAAAAGATATTCCCTTGTGCTGTTTTCTACCAGTTCATTTAAAGCATCTTTTTCCTTTATTTCCGCAAGATTAATAAGCTCCGGCTCCGGAACTTCCTGTTCATAAATCACTTCATAAGAATTATGCCCCTGGGCTTCTTTAATCTCTGCCGGGATTTTCCGCCTCTGCACGTAAGCTTCCAATGCCCGCTTTCCCGCATCATAGGCATAATCCTTGGACAGGGAACTGCCTGCCGTGGAACCACTGTGTATTCTCCAATGATAAAGAATCTTTCGAATATGATAAATGGCATCCGTCTGCTCCGTCAGGCGGAGCACCAGTTCATAGTCCTGGGCACCATCATAGCAGGGATTGAAATCCCCCACCTTCTCTAACATGGTCTTCTTTACTACCAGAAAATGGCAGATATAATTATAATGCATCAGCAATTCCGGATTATAATCCGTCTTAAAATGTGGCCGGCTGTGTATCCCGGATTCTGCATCAATTTTATCTTCATCGGAATAAATCACCTGTGCATCCGGATGGGCATTTAACATCCGCACCACTTCATAAAGGGCATTGGCAGCCAGCACATCATCATGGTCCAATAATCCGATATATTCACCCATTGCCATCGCAACTGCCTCATTGGTATTCTCTGAAATCCCACCATTTTCCAACAGTCTGCGGTAACGTATTCTTGCATCCTCTTTATAATTTTCTGCAAGAAAACGTTCGATTTTATCGGTAGGGCTTCCATCTGCAAGACACAGTTCCCAGTTTTCATAGGACTGTCCCAGCATGCCCTCTATCAGTTCCCGTAAGAAGCATTCCGGTGTCTCATATAATGGTACTACAACAGAAACCAGCGGCATATGTTCAAACAACGTATTCCGCTGCACCTTCCATTCTTCTTTTGTCACCATATAATTCTGCCAGTTTTTCGTATATTCATGGTCTATGGGCTCATATTTTGTTTCCATTACTTTAATCGCCAGTCCCCGGAGTCCATGCTTGCGTATCATTCCAACTGCATATGCAGCCTTTTTCGTTAATCCCATTGCTTACTTCGATCCTTTTCCTGTTACAACAACCTGAATGGTCTTAAACAAGATTTTAATATCCAATGCCAGTGACCAGTTTGTAATATAGTAGGTATCCAGCTGTACCACTTCTTCAAAATCCGTAATGTCACTTCTTCCACTGACCTGCCACATTCCGGTAAGCCCCGGCTTAATTCCGAGTCTTGCCCGGTGCCTTGCCTCATATCCGGCAAATTCTTCCTCCGTCGGCGGTCTTGTGCCTACCAGACTCATATCCCCTTTTAAAATATTCCAGAACTGTGGCAGTTCATCAATGGAAAACTTCCGCATGAACCTGCCAACCGGAAATACTCTCGGATCATCTTCCATCTTAAACATCAGCCCTGACATCTCATTCTGCCCCATCAACTCTTTTTTCTGTTCTTCTGCATTTACATTCATGGAACGGAATTTATAAAAGCGGAATTTCCTGCCATTTTTCCCCACACGAATCTGGGAAAAGAAAATCGGTCCCGGTGACTGCTTCTTAATAATCGGTGCAAAAATAATGGTAGCAATACCGGCAATCACCAATCCCACAAAACCGCCAACAATGTCCATCAGACGTTTAAAAAACAACTGACGTGGTGTTGCAATACACATACTGGAAGTTAAGACCATATAATTTCCACACTGCTCGATTACTTTATTCGGCATCAGCTTGGAAGCATGTACCAGATTAAAATGCACCGTAACGCCCATTTCCAGCAGATCATCTGCCAGTGCCTGGCTGCTGGCTATAGTATTGCCATTAATAAACACTTCATCTACCACATTATTTTTTACATATTCAAAGAAATCATCTGCATTTGCTACCACCGGAATGCCCCGGATAATTTCTCCCTTACGCATTGCATCCACTACAACAACTCCGTGCACGGCAAATTCCCGATATGGCAGATTTTCAAATTCCTTAAGACAGCTCTCCACCAGTTCATCTGTCGTTACCACTATCATGGCAGACAGATTTCTGTCATTCATCATCTTTTTCTTAATAAAATTCTTAAGCCCGGAACGGCCGACAAATTCAAAAATCATAGACAGTCCCCAGAACATCAGGAAAATCTGTCTGGAAAAGTCAGACTGTCTGGTCCAGTATCCATATACCATCATTCCGGCAACAATGATTGTTGTATGAACAACAACATGCTTAAATTCCTGCGTATTCTTTCTCCGCAGAATGCTCTTATAGGATTCGCCGAAAAATACCACGCAGATATCAATCAAAATAAGGACTACCGCTAATCGCTGATATTCCTCATTTAAAAACTCATTTTTTCTTCCAAAACGCATAAAATAGGATAAGGCATATGCAAGTTCCAGACAGATAATATCCAGAATCGTAAAGTCAAGATGCTTCATCCAGCTTTTTCGTTCTTTTTTATACATAATCTATTCCCTCTTATGCAATACAAGCCATCTTTTTAGGAATATTATACCAGTCCTACCCTGTCAGGTACAACCGAATTCTTTCTTAATTTTCTGTGAAAAAAGTATGTTCTTCTTCTGTCAAATGCTGTTTCTGTGAATATACAGCCAGCTTTCCGAATAGTCTTTCCGTTCTTTCTCACTCATCTTCCCATATTTCTCATAAGGAATCTTTGCCAGAACCATCTTTTCATTTCCACATTTAAAACATTCCACTTCATTTCTTCTTGAAACCGTCCGTATCCAGCCACATTTCGGACAAATATAAACTTTCATCATGTGTAACTCTACCTCCCTGTTACTTGTTTTTCTCTATACTCAGTTACAAAGTTACCACTTTCTTACAAATTCTGCAATGCCTTAGTGCTTTTGTCCCAGGGAATAATCTGTCCGGTAACGGGTCAGTCCGGGATGATAATAGGGATCTCCCTGCTTTAAAATATCAATCCAGCGGGTTCTCATATATTCAATCTCTTCCTGAAAACGGCGTACTTTCTCCTCTGTATCCTCCTGTCCTCTGGACTTTGATTCATAATGGTACGCTTCTACGGATGGTTCATATATAATAAGATAACCCTTCTTCCGGATTTTAAGACACAAATCCACATCATTAAATGCTACTGATAAAGCTTCGCAGAATCCGCCCACCTCACGGAACACCTTTGCCGGCACCATAAGAAATGCTGCTGTTGCTGCACTTAAATTCTGCCGCAGGCTGGCTCTATACATATACCCACTATCGCTGCGTACCTGTCCTACACACATATTGGCTGCAATTCCTCTGGCATGTCCACCGATGCCTATGACAATTCCGGCATGCTGTATCGTATCATCCGGGTAATAAAGCTTTGCTCCCACTGCTCCGGTATTTTCTTTTCCGCACAGGGTAAGCATCCGTTCCATGTAATCCTTTGTTATAATCTCAATATCATTGTTTAAGAACAAAAGATATTCACCCTTTGCATAGGATGCTCCATAGTTATTAATGGCTGAATAATTAAAAGTACCCGGTATTTCAGGTTTCCATTCTACCACGCGGATATCCGGATACTGCATCTGCAGCTCTTTATAATAATCAAAGATTTCTTCGCTTTTACTGTTATTTTCTATAATGATAATCTCATAATTCCGGTAGCTGCCCTGCCGAATGGATGTGATGCATTTTTCCAAAGAAGCTTTTTCGTCTTTATTCGGTATCAGAATAGATACCAGTGGCTGCTTCTTTTCGTGACTACCCGCTGCCATAGAGGCATGTTCTACTCTCGGTGCATGCTCCGCCTTTGTATGATAAAGCACTTTGGGAATATGGATGATACTATCGGACTGCTTTGCCGCCCGGCAGATCAGTTCTTCTATTGCAGGATTTCCGTCATTTTCTTTCAGTGCCTGCAGGAATACCGTTTTTCTGATGCAGCATAAATGTCTGATATAACAGTAGTTTTCCAGATAATCCGGGCTGAAGTCCGGCTTTAAAAGAGGCTCTGCTGTCTCCGTTGTCTTTGATTCATCCGGACATCTGACATCTTCATCCGTATAAATCAAATCCGGCTTTCCGATTTCTTCCCAGTGAATTCCTGACTGCTTTGTCTCTTTTGGAAAAGCAATGGCATGGGCAAGCTCATAGAAAGCATCCGGTTCTATGGTGTCACCCGCCTCAATAAGCGCTGCATATTCCCCGGAAAGCTCTATTTCTTTTCCGGTACAGAGCTTATCGATACAGATTAGATTCCAGTTGATATAGCTCTGCTGTTCTAACATAGCCAACGCATCTTCTCTATTTTCTCCCATATAAACACAACTGATAAGCGGTCGATAGGACCACTTATCAGATTCTTTTGTCTGTATCTTAAGTTGTGCTTCTGTTACCTTATGGCCTGCTGCATATTCCGCATAGGAAATCTGCTCCGGTTCTCCTTTTTCTTTCAGGCGGATGAAGAATTCCTTTAAACCATAATTTTTTAAATATCGGAAACCTTTTCTGAGGTTATAAAGGCTCAGTTTCATCTTGTCTCCTTTTTTCACTGCTCTAATCTCACTGCGCTAATCTCGTCGTTCTAATCAGGCAGCTTTATTTTCTAAAATTAATCTCTGTCATAAATATCTCTGGTATATACCTTGTCCTGCACATCCTCTAAGTCTGCACTGTTACGGTTGGATACAATAACATCGGACATCTTCTTGAACTCGTCTAAGTCACGGATTACTTTGGAATTATAGAAGCTGTCATCCTTTAAGGTTGGCTCATAAATCACTACTTCAATGCCCTTTGCTTTCAGACGTTTCATAACGCCCTGAATAGAAGACTGGCGGAAGTTATCGGAATTGGTCTTCATGGTCAGACGATAAATACCTACTACAGAAGGATTTCTATCTAAAATCTGCTGTGCAATGAAATCTTTTCTTGTCGTATTGGCTGCAACGATTGCTCCGATAATATCATTTGGAACGTCCGCATAATTTGCCAGTAACTGCTTGGTATCCTTTGGCAGGCAGTATCCGCCATATCCGAAGGACGGATTGTTATAATAGTTACCGATTCGCGGGTCTAAGCCTACGCCTTCGATAATCTGTCTGGTATTTAATCCTCTTACCTCTGCATAGGTATCCAGCTCATTAAAATAGGAAACACGCAGTGCAAGATAAGTATTTGCAAATAATTTGATTGCTTCTGCCTCGGTGAGGTGTGCTAATAATACCGGAATATCCTCTTTGATAGCACCCTGTTTTAATAAGCCGGCGAACTCTTCTGCCTTTGCCCTTAAGCTTTCATCCTCTTTCGGATATCCCACTACGATACGGGATGGATAGAGGTTATCATATAATGCTCTTCCTTCTCTTAAGAATTCCGGAGAGAAGATGATATTTTTGCTGCCAAACTGCGCTCTTACTTTTTCGGTATAGCCAACCGGAACTGTAGATTTGATAACCATAATTGCATCCGGTGCATATTCCATAACCAGCTTGATTACGGCTTCTACGGATGATGTATCAAAGTAATTCTTCTTCTCATCATAGTTGGTCGGAGTGGAAATGATAATAAAATCTGCTCCTTCATATGCTGCCTTCGCATCTGTGGTAGCCCGCAGATTCAATGGTTTCTCTGCTAAATATTCTTCAATCTCCTTATCGACGATTGGAGATTTCTTATGATTAATCAGATCGACCTTCTCTTCAACAATGTCGACTGCCCATACCTCATT
Source organism: Roseburia sp. CLA-AA-H209 (assembly GCF_020687575.1). Lineage (NCBI taxonomy): Bacteria > Bacillati > Bacillota > Clostridia > Lachnospirales > Lachnospiraceae > Roseburia > Roseburia sp. CLA-AA-H209. Next base: position 239,411 of record NZ_JAJEQU010000003.1, on the reverse strand, counting down.
ATTCTGTGCTAATAAAATGGAATTTGACAATCCCACATAACCGTTTCCTGCTACTGCAATTTTCATGTGTATCCTCCTTATTTTTCATTGTGTTTCAATTTTCCAAATATCATGCGTACTTCTTCACGCACCAGTTCATCCCCTAAGATTAAAAGCATAATGCCATAGGTTACTACTCCAATTATAATCATCAGTAACATATAAATCAAATAACTGCTGAAAGTTACCTTCTGAAACAGCACATATGCAATGACCATCGGAACGGATGCGATGACATATTTCCAGACACCCTGCATCATTCCCTTAAACGGTATCATCTTATGTCCTAAGATAATGCAGATTAACATTACCATTGCCTCTGCCAGTACGGTAGCAATTGCTGCTCCATCGTAGCTTAATACCGGAATCAGCAGGTAGTTAATGATAAGGTTACTGATTGCGCCACCCAAGGTTGCCCAGAAAATAATCTTCTCTTTCTTCTTTGGCATAAATATCTGATATGCAATAAAGCCGTTAATCGGCGAGAAGAACAAATTGATGGCAAGAATTCTCGATGTTGTAACACTCGGGAAAAACTCGCTGTAATTCTTACCGGATATCAGATGAATGACTTCCGGCGAAATCAAAAGCATACCCACCATACATGGTACAATTAACATCATCATAAAACGGAATGCCTGTTTTAACAGCCGGTCAAAGTTATCCTTCTGGTCATTTTCAAGATAATATGCCATCCGGGGCATGATAACCGTACTCAGAGATTTAATCAGCGTACACAAAACCTGATTCATCTTCGATGCCGTTGTATAGATTCCCGCATCCTTATCTCCCTTCATCCATCCCAACATTGTAATATCGGAATTGAGATAAATAACAGATGCAATCGAAACGCCAAACATATATACCATCGGTTTCATATGAACCTTGATATCAGCCCAATGGACTCTTGTTTCAAATAAATGGATGTAATGTCTGCTGTGAATAAAATTCAGCACACCGGAGCCAACGGTAGATACCGCAGTCAATGCCACATACCATGCTACATCACCTTCATTCCGTACCAGCACAAATAGCATTACAAGTGCTACTACCTGGAAAATGACAGAACGAATCGTAATATACTCATACTCTTCCAACAGTTCATAGAGCCATTCCATACCAAGGGTGGTAAATAGAATCGTAGAACTGCTGATTAACAGCAGCATTTCATAGCCGTCAAACTTCGGCAGGAACAACGCACCTGCAAATCCGATATAAGCAAGCACCGTAAATACCAGATTGATGAAAAACATTTCCGAAGCAAATTTATTTAATTTTGCCTTATCGTCACGGATTTTTGCACCCTCTGTAATGGCATAATTATTAACACCAAAGGATGCTACCAGCTGAAAATAGCTGACAATGGATGCTACATAGGCAGCCCGTCCCACTCCGGCAGAATTCAGTACCCGCGTTGCATATGGATAGGTAATCAGCGGGAATACTATTGTCATCAAAACCCGAATCAGATTCATTATAAAGTTAAATTTGATTGATTTTACTTCTTTCACAATATGTCCTCGCTGTTACTTCTGCATTACCTCTAAATGTTCCAAGAGAATTCCAAGTGATTTAATCTGATTCTCCAGATTAAAGATTTCTTTTTTACGCTCGGTCTTATAAATATAATCCGTAGAGATATCCTCAAGATGAAGAATTCTTACCTCCGGACAGTATACCATCGGTATTCCCGCTTCTTTACATCTTAAATATAAAAGTTCTTCTTCCCGGAACATAAAGGTATCCGGCACGAATGCATCTTTATATTTTGTAAGATAAATCGGCGAGAAAATCAGACAGCAGCCATGCAGTACCAGCTCATCCTGATATTCCAAGGAGCCTTCTGTGCAATCTTCGTGTTTTTTTAATTCCGGCATGATATGAATCTTTCCAAGGAAGATGCGAAGCAGCAGCTTTGCTCTGTCCCAAAGATTCCAAAGCGGATAAATAGAAGATGTAATGTGCTTTAATCTCACCTCATATACATGGCGTTCTTTTTTCAAACCCTCAATGGATGCAATTTCATAATACATGGCATTTTCCCTGCCATCCTTTAATTCAATATGCGGTCCCATTACTGCAAACTGATGTGCTTCATAGGCTGCCTCCACCAGCTGTGCAAAGTTATCCTGCAATAAAATCACATCATTATTCATCACGCAGATAAAATCACAGTGCAGATCTTCTCTTGCATATACATAGCCTAGATTGTTGCCTTTGGCAAAGCCGAGATTTTCCTTACTCAAAAGAACACTTACATGCTCTGTGTCTTTATAGCACTCTGCTAAATCCTTACCGGTTCCGTTGCCGGACGCATTATCTACTACTACAATTTCATAATCAGCCTGTGCCATTTTCTCCTGAATTGCCGCAATACACTTCTTTGTCATATCAAGAGTGCAATAATGCAATACCACAAAGCCAAATTTTTTCTTCTCACTCATCTTTGATTCCATCCATTCCAGATATCCTAATTGTGTAATAATAAACTGTCAATGAACAGCCATTTTACATGGCATACAAAATACCAAAGCATTGCCTTCCGGTATAATTTTAATGCCTTTTTATCAGACATCTTTCCGGTCTTGCAGTATTCTAACCACGCCTCGGATACTGTAAGTCCGTCTTTTTTTATCTTTTCCTCATAGAAAGCCACCTTTTCTCCAGCTGGCTGTTCCTTACATTTATGCATGAAACTCATATCTGCCCGGTGACGTACGAGACTGTAGCGGATAAATTCCGGTGCAATCTTCTGTTCCAAGTCATAGTCCATCAAATTTCTAAGATAGTTGATAAACCTGGAATTTCCCGTCCAGATGCCGTCTCCGGTCTGACGATAGCTCGCCATAATATCCGGCATATAATATACATCCCCATGCTTAATAAAACAGAACGTAATGGTATTATCATTAAAATAATCTGCTACCACATCCATCGGAATATCCTTGATATAGGCACTTCGCATCAGAATAGAATCCGGATGGAAATAGAAACGTCCCCAGTAGGTTGTTCCCTTTAATTTCATCGTATGATTGCAGTTTAAAAATGGTGTATTTTCTTTCGTCTTCTCATCATAGGCATAGACATTGTGGGCACAGACTGCATATTTTGCATTTTCCGGCTGATCCATAATCTCTACCTGCTTCTGCAGTTTATGGTCATCGATATAGAAATCATCCCCATCGAGATAAGCAAAATACTCTCCCTTTACATACTGCAAAAGATTCAGACGGTTTCTTGATGCCCGCTGGCTGCTGTTGTATTTCACACCAGGTTCCCGGTCCATCACATAAATTTCCATTCTGTCCGGATATTTCTGCTTCCATTTCTGTAATTTTGCCATGGTGCCATCGGTAGAACCATCGTCACCAATCAGCACCTCAAAATCAAAATCACATTTCTGGTCAAAAACACTCTGCAATGCCTCATCCACATAATCTTCCTGATTATAAAAAGTCACAAGGACGCTTACTTTCATACTATCCTCCAGTGCCTACAATGTAATGGAGTAGGTCAGGTTATTACAATAGGAGCTTCCGAAGTCTTCTTTGCTGGTAATCAGTCCCATATTCAGATAATTACCTAAATCTTCGGTTGCTGTTCCCCAGGAAATCCGTTTATAGCCACGATTCTTCATTTCCACAATCATGGAATAATACATAAAGGTCATCGGGCTTAATTTATTAAACGCCTGTCTTGCAGCAAGATACTGTGTATGGGCACAGCCTACTTTATCGAAATAAAACATCATGGAACCCGCTAACATTTCATCCTCTTTGAAGATGCCAAAGAATCCACATTCCTCCGGGAAACGGTCATTCTTGAAATCTAAAAGCTCTGCTAAAGTATGTACCGGTTTGGTATCATACTTGGAAAGGTTCTCACAGAGAATATCATAGAATTCTTTAATCTCATCATCTGTCGTCAGCGGTCTGCATTCCAGACCTTCCTTCTCACAGTTGTGTACATTGGTACGTTTTCCCTGTGCAAAGTTAGATAGAATTGCCTCTTTATAGGTAGCATAGTTTACATAAGTACTCAGTTCCTTATGCTCCGTATAGCCTGCATGCTGGAATGCATACTGGAATAAATCACTTTCTACTTCTGAGAAAATATCGGAAGTCATCTTAAGATAAGCCTCGTTATAGCCCTGCTCCTTAAGATAATCTTTTAATTCTTCTACTAATACCACTACATGTTTGGCATTGTGATGCTTCTTGTCGATAATGATACCGCCAAAGGTGGTTCCTTTGTGGGAGAAAAATACCTTTTTCCCATCCTGCTCCAATTCACATGCCGGAATCAGGGCTGCGATATTATTTTTCTCATTATATACTACCAAAGATACATCTTTAAATCTGCCTGCCGGATGATAATTGAAGAACCGGCGGCTCTGTAAAAAGGTTCCGTTTATGGATTTTTCTGTAATAAATTTATCCCACTGTTCCTCTAAACTGTCCTCATATTTTTCAAATCGAAACATAGTCTCTCCTCTTCTATTTGAATGCATTGATTGCATCAATGACATATCCGGTTTCTTCCTCTGTCATTCCATAATACATCGGAATGCTAAGCTCTGTTGCAGAAATCTCTTCTGCCAGTGGAAGCTCTCCCTTTTTGATGCCAAGGCTTTCATATGCGCCCTGCAGATGCATTGGAATCGGATAATGTTTATTAGTTCCAATTCCCTTTTCATTTAAGAACTTCTCTAATTCATCCCTGCGTGCACAGCGGATTGCAAAGATGTGGAATACATGCTTCGTATCCGGCATTATAGTTGGCAGAGCGATTTCCGGATTCTTAATTCCGGCAAGATATTTCTCTGCTGTCTCAATACGGTTTGCATTCCAGCGGTCTAAGTTCTTTAATTTAATTCTTAAGAAAGCTGCCTGCATCTCATCCAGTCTGGAGTTATTTCCCTGATAGATATGATGATATTTATAATCAGAACCATAGTTGCCAAGGGCACGTACTTTATCTGCCAGCTCTTTATCATTGGTTACAAAAGCTCCGGCATCTCCTAATGCACCTAAGTTCTTGCCCGGATAAAAGCTGAATCCGGCTCCGTCTCCAAGACTTCCCACATGTTTTCCCTTATAGAGTGCGCCATGTGCCTGTGCAGAATCTTCGATTACTTTCAGATTGTGACGTTTTGCAATCTCCATGATTTCATCCATTGGTGCCGGCTGTCCATAAAGATGTACTGCCATAATTGCTTTGGTCTTATCGGTAATCTTCTCTTCGATTCTTGCCGGGTCAATGTCAAAGGACTCTAAAGTCGGCTCTACAAATACCGGAGTTGCACCTGTATAAGAAACTGCCAGTGCAGTTGCAATAAAGGTATTGGATGGAACAATGACTTCATCGCCTGTCCCGATTCCATATGCTTTCAGTGGAAGAAACAGTGCATCCAGTCCGTTGCCTACACCGACACAGTATTTCACGCCACAATATGCGGCATACTCTTCTTCAAACTTTGCTAATTCTTCTCCCTGGATAAACCAGTTTTTTGCTAAAACCTGCTGAAATTTTCCGGTAAGTTCGTCCTTGATTTCATCATGCATTTTCTCAAATGACACAAATGGTATTTTCATGGCAATTCTCCTTTACTTATCCTTATTTTCCTCTTTTACAAATGCAAGGAATTTATCGTAATCCCTGATATAATCATTTTCATCATAATATTCTGATGCCAGTACCATCAGCACTGCATCCTCGGAAAAATCATACATTTCCCGCCACATATTATTTGCAATATATAAGCCTTCATATGGCTTGTCCAATAAGACCTCTGCCGTCTCACTGCCGTTATCCAGATGAATCTTACAGGTTCCATGAATCGGAATCAGAATCTGTTCTAAACACCGGTGTGCATGATAGCCTCTTCGTACACCATCTACGGTATCATACATATAGTAAACACGCTTAATTTCAAATGGAATATCACGCATCTCTTCCAATGCTACCAGCTGACCGCGTTCATCCCCATGCTGCTGAAATCTGTACTTAATCACTTCCATGGACATTCTCCTTCTTCCACATTGCTGTGCTTCACTTTCTATTTTAATTCTTTTCTTACTCTGCTTTTTCTTTGCCGAATTCCGGATTATCCAAAAATCCCTTCTGCTGATGTAATGGCCGGTATGCACCTTTTCGTACCTGCAGCATATGGCTTACAAGATAACGGATGGCATCCGGATTGCGGAACAGCCGTAACAAAGTACGAAGATAAAGGTTTCTGATTTTATATAATCCCAATACCTTTTTCTGCTTCTTCACATATGGATTATCGCTGTACTGCTCCTGAATCATGGCATAGAAACGGTCTACATCCTGTGCAAGAAGCTCTGAGAAGCTGCTTTTCTTCTTAGTGGATACTCCGGTATCGGCTTCATACCATACCAGATAATCCGGGAAGAAATGCATCGGTCTGCCATCTAAGCCTGCCATCATCTGAAAAATATCTTCTGCATAAATGACCGTTCCCTCTATCTTCTTAAGATAAGTCATATAATAGTCTACGGTATAACAGGTACATGCACCGGAAGCATTGTCCCGATACAGCACCAGATTCTTTACAATCTTATCCTCATTCCAGTTCTTATATGGAGATAAATCAAAGGGATGCGGAAATTCCACATAATCTACACCGCCATCTTCCCTGCGGCAATAACCCCGCATCAGTCCAAAGCAGGACTCATACCGGTTCTCTTCCATAAAATCATACACCTGCTGCAGGGTATGTTCATTATAGAATGCATCCCCCGGTCCAAAGTCCCGGACATATTTACCCTTTGCTTTTGCCAGACCATCTATGAGGTTCTTTACTGTTCCCTGATTCTTCTCATGAGGAATAAGGGTATAATTTGCAAACTGGTGTGCCGCAAAATATGCTTCTATCTTATCAAAACAGTTTTCTTCTGAACCATCATCTGAGACTACGATTTCATAATCCTTAAAGGTCTGTGCCATGACAGAATCCAGTGTAACTAATAATTTCTTCCAGTCCGGATGATAGGTTACGATTAAAACAGTAAATTTCATCGTTGCTCCTTCTTGTTAACTTATACAGTTTACTATGTTTTCTTAAAATTTGCAACTTATAGCCTTCCGATGAGGAATACCAAACGCACAAATATCTCGTCTACGACTTTCTGTCTTAACTTCTTCGGATAGAAAACCTTACGCAGTGCAATCAGCGGATGAAAACCATCCCTGGTAAAAAGTGCCAGTGCCTTCTGATTTTCCGGGGTCAGTTTTCTATTGTAAAGTTCACTGTATTCCTTAATCTGCTCATGAATATGGTGGAAATAGTGATTCAAGAAAAAACGTTTAAAACGCCAGATCTGAAACTTAATAAAGCTGTACCCACCATCACTGACATTATTATTGTGTCTGCGGTATTTTACCGTCGGACGCTCATCATAGATTACTTCTCCCATTCCGGCACAGACCATATACATCCACCAGTCATGTCCGGTAGATTTTTCCGGCATCTGCTCTGTCACCATGTCCTTTGCTTTGCGGTTAAATACACTGTTAAAGCCAAGAGACACACAATCCACCAATGAATTCACAAAAGAAATATTCGGCGTCCTGCCATCCCGGTGCGCCATGAAATTTAAATCTCCGTCATAGAAATCATAATTGGAAAAATACAATACCGGCACATTTTCCCTTGCATGTTCTAATTTTTCCACAGCCATCTTAATCTTGTCTTCAAACCAGACATCATCCTGGTCACTGAAAGCATAATAATCTGCTTCGCCGCCATTTGCAATGAGCCATTCAAAACTCTTTACAAAGCCGACATTCTCTCCTGCCTCTAAATGAAGCAGTCCCTTTTCTTCATATTCCCTTACAATTGCAAGGGTTCCATCCTTCGAACCGTCATCCCTGACATAAAGCTCCACATTGGGATAAGACTGATTTAAAATGCTGTCAATCTGCGCCTTAATATACTTTTCTCCGTTATAAGCAGACAATAATACATTTACTTTTTTACTCATACAATTCCTTTCTTGCCACAAAACCTATCCCGGTATCATATATTCTCTCTAATGAATCAAAATAAGCCTGTTCATCCGCATAAATCTGGCTGTCCTTTAATACCAGAATATAGCTGGCATCAGACGCATTCAGGTGATTGAAATAATCCGTATGATCCGGGTCACTTTGTCCCCAGCCATAATACCGCTGGTCTGAAATTGCCTGATACCATAAATCATCTTCCCAGTATCCTGCCATCGGCACAATTTCTTCACCCTTGCTGATTAATTCATTATATACCCAGTGATAAAGTTCTTCCTTTTCCTTAGAATAACCCGGCATGCCAAATGATACATAATTATAACGCAAAATATCATTAAAATCCTCTGCCTTATAAGTAGAAATCATCAAATCATTATGGACTGCAATTTTCTCCTCTATCTTGCCAAGGTACATTCCTGTTAAAAATGCCCACATCACAAAGCTTCCGGTTATCAATACCTTTGTCTGCTTTTCTGCATAAACAACTGCATAATAGACCAATACCAACGCAATCAGCCACAACAGGAAATGAATCTTGTAAAAATAATAGGTAGATGCTTGTCCATTTACTGTCTTCAAGAAAAGATATAAAGCAAACAGAAGCGTATACGGTGCTAAAAACAATACCAGATTATTCTCCTTCTTCCTACACATCCCATAGAATCCAAAGAGCATCAATGGAATAAACAGTACAAAGTTTGAAAACAAATCCCGGTAGCAGGCTCCCTCATTTACCAGTGCAGAAGATACCGTCACGCCATTGGTAAAGATACCTGCATATGTATAATAAAAGCCTACGATGCATGGGAACAGGAATACCGTCAGACAGATTGCCACGGTATCTTTGGATACCAGTTTCTTTACTTTAAACTGTTTTACAAAAATGCAGGTAATCAAAGCAAAGAAGGTAACCGGCATAAACATCACATAGCATTCAAAGATAGCCAGGCAACCTAACATCAGACATACAATATTCTGCCATTTTGGCATATCATCCTTTAAATAAACGTCTGTCAAAATAATAATCATTCCGATAACCGTTACGCCCATGCCAAGGTAAACAAAGCCATAGAGCATAGAACACATCGGATAGCCTATCATATAGATAAAGGACAGGGCATAAGCTGCCACTCTGCCAAACCGGTCTTTGCTTAACCTTCTTGCAATTCCATAGAAGATAAATGCCGACATCAATAGCTGAATCAGTTCACTTAAGACGAAGAATCGATAGTAATAATCCACCGGTGCAAATGGAGCTAAAAATTCAAAAAGCAGTCCATTTAACACCGTCTCATAAAACATACTGGTTACGGTTCCGGTCTCTACTAAATCCATCGCTGCCCGGAAATGGTTTGCCGGGTCAATGGTCAGGAAATTGATATTTAATGCCATTCCGCCATATCTTACCTTTGCAAATACTGCAATAATTGCCAGTGCGGTTACAAGAAATGCTGCATCTGCTATGGCAAATTCATACCTCTGCCATTTCTTTTTCTTTACGATAAAGAACCAGAGCAATCCGCCGGTAAGCAAATCAATGATTCCCATTGAAATAATATTGACCGGAATATGAATCACATTCAGTATTGCTGCCCAGAAAGTGTGATAGCAGTTCATCAGAATCAACAGCAATACCATCCATGTCATTCCTGCCTGCTTCCGCTCTGACTTATAGCTAAAGAATGCACCACTTAAAAGTGCCAGCACTGCTATTCCATAAAAAATTGTAGTTCCAAGGTTCCATCCCATCGTATGTTTTCTCCCTTTTCCTTAAGTCTTCCTTTGTTTTTTCTTTGTTCCAACTTTTCTTTATTCTAGCTTTTCTTTATTCTATCTTCCTTTAGTAACAGGTGTTCACCAGCATAAATACTGCATATAAAAGCATGATGCCCATGATTCCGGAACATTTTACCGTAAAATATCTGATGTCCTGTTTCACCCGGTCACTTCCCAGCGCCAGAAACGGTAATATCAGCATCAGAATAAAATATCTTCCCTGAATACCATTGATGACAGAAGAACCTACCGAATTGGCAATGCCGTCCCCGATATAAAGTCCCATCATAATTGCTGCAAAAGTGATTATAAAAGCAAGCAGCATAATAATCCGGTGTCGTATCTTAATCCGTCCTCTTACTTCCTGACCGTCTAACAGACCAACACCTAAAAGGAAGCAAGGTCCAATTACCGCAAGCAAAGTTAATGGATAATTCATACTGCCAAGCATATTCAACTGTTGCAAATAATCATTCAGGTTTACTATTAATGTTGAAATAATTACCTTAACCGTAGCAATTGGATACGCTTTCAGATACTGCATCTGCGTCATGGTGTCTGCACCGCCACCAGCACCGGCCTGTAACCCGCTGATTCCGGAGGATACCCGGAACATGACATAGCCGCCTAAGATGACGAACGGAAGTAATGCGATTATAAAGGATTTCCAGTAATCTTTTCTGCTGTTAAACTTATCTTTTGGTATCATAAATACTAAAAGTCCAAGACACGCATAGACATATTTGCTTAAGAACATCGTCAATAGTAAGAGTCCAAGCACCAGTGTTTTCTTCCAGTTCAGCTTCACCTTTTCATCAAAAGCATAATAGCAGCATAGTGCTACGAAAAGGAAGCCAGCTCCATTTAATACTGCATCCTGGGAAAGAGAGGATGCCTGATAAATGCTTAAAGGCATCACTGCAAACATTGCCATAAGATTCTTATAAAACGGCATAAACCGTACTGCCGCATATGCCAAGCCCATATATGCCAGCAGATTAAAGATACGTCCCATCAGAATCACACTATAAATACTGAGATTGAACGTCCTTCCAAGGAAGATTCCAAGTCCCTGTGGCCAGTATACTACTGAAGTTACACTGTCATAATAAGTCATCTTTATCTTATTTTTAGAAAACTTATGTGTCTGTAAATACTCCAGATACCCTGTTCCTTCACTCCCATTTGGTGTCAGCTTACGATAAGCAATTTCCTGTACATTTTCCGGCACATAAATCACACCATCTTCATGTGTGAGATTAGCGAAAGAACCGAGTATATTTCCATAGGACACGTCCATGCTCCGATAGAAATGGGAAGGTCCGTCACACTCCTGAAATGCCGGATTAATCACTGCCATACTGATTCCCATAACGGAAACCAGTATCAGCACCATATTTTCCGGTTTTGCCCATTTTACCGGCATTACAAAGATTCCGATTACCACTGCCATTCCCAGCGCAAACAGAATGAAAAATGTCTTATTGAGTCCACCACCATAGACTACCGACATACGAAGTCTTGCAGCCGTTGCCTCTTCATTAACAAGAAGTGTCTGTTCATAATCTCCGGCCAAGGCACAATAATATACCTCCGATGCCCTGGTCTCCTCTTCTAACGTCAGATAAACACTACGTGTTCCCTCTACCCCATCTAAGGTCAGTTCCATGCTTACTACTTCTTCTGTTCCAGTAGACTTTGGCACATTACATTTTACTGCACTTAATACCTCATCCGTCTCTGCATCCCTAAGCATCGCCTGAATCGTAACGTCTTCTCCTGAATCATTCGTCATAAGAAGCGCAATATTCTGCATGTTACCGGAAACAGTAAAATACTGAGAAATCACAGCATTCTCTGCTGCAATATTTTCCTCTTCACCACTCATGTCATTGTAATTGTCCTGCCTTGAATTATAGAAAATACTGCGATGTTTTATCAATAGCAATAACATAACAATGAGGATTACCCCTGCCACGATATATTTTGGTGGTATCTTCTTTAACTTTTCCTTCATTTACCTTACCCCTGTTTTTTCTTTCTATCTCTACGATATAACCATAAGCAATATCCTACCAGCAGCAATACACCAAATACGCTCATTACCGCTCCCTGTTTCATATATGGAATATGATAAACTGCTTTAATATCATGATTGCCAGCAGTAAGTTTTACTGCCAGGAAACCATAATCTCCATTGATAGTCTCCGTTTTCTTACCATCAACATAAACTTCCCATCCATCCTGGTCTGGAATTGTAAGAAGCAGAAAGCCTTCCTTTTCATTCGAAATAGTTCCGGTAAAATATTTTCCATCTGCCACAAAATCTCCAAGCTTTACTTCTCCACGTTCTGTTTCATGTAAAGCAGCCTGCTCATCCGGCACAATCAAGGTATCTTTTAACAGCATACGCCGGTCTGTCTCATCCATTGCAGCACATTCACTCTGAGAAATTGTATTGGTGTAAAAGGATGCCGCAGAATCAGCATACTTATTTCTGTAAATATAAACACTGCCAATTTTCCTAATCAATTCTCCCCATGGATATCCCACTTCTTCTGTTGTCAATACATATTTTAAATTAATCAAACTCATTGGATATACTTCAGACTCATCAGAGTATATGAAGAAGCGTTGTGCATCCAACACAATGGCTCCTGTATATAACATATTATAAAATTCTGACAGATTGCGATTAATCGTACTGTTATAGTCTGTCACAGCAGAATAACCTGCTACCTGAGAATCCCCAAAAGTTGATAAAAATGTATATGTTTTGTCCATTCTAAAAAAGGTGTTGTCATTCTCTTTTAAATATCTGATTGCTTCTATAGTATCATTCGTCATTGTTTTACCATCATAGCCAATTGCCTCTGTCGTTGTATAAGCAGTACCTCTCTGGCTAGTTGTCATATAGGTTTCTGTGCATGTTGAAAGCAGCACGCACACTATTAGTAAGCTTTCTACAATCTTACGCCCCTGCCTATTTTTCCAAAGAAACATTACCAGCAAAAGAAGTGCAAAACATATTTGCAGCATTATGATTTCTGCATCATAACTCCTTACCTCTAATGATGCCTTGTTATACGCTTTTATAGCAATATACAAACTGCTTATCAGTCCTAGACCAAGACCAATAAAACTAAATTCCTTTTTTCTTGTCAGTCTATCCCATTCTACTGCTACAAGTAATGCTGCAACCGGCATAAGTACGAATGTATACCTTGCCTGTGCATAAGCAAATCCATTAAATGCAATTGCCATTCCCGGATTAAACACCAGTAGAATTCCAACAAAAGTTATAAGAATACCGTATAATGCATTCTTATAACTCTTACATTTTTTTATACTCTGTACTAATAACTGCCCAAGGAAAAAATAAATAAAAATTGTAATGCATATATTAGGCATTTCATAATAATTTCCCCAGCCACTACTAGCATTTATGTCATTGATGTAATATAGATTATTTGATATCATCCGCCCCGCTATTTCTGAATTCTGTTCTATAGAGTATACGGAGAATAATCCATGAAAGAATTTTGTCAACGCCGATATATCTGAATCTAATCTTGATGAACTGGATGTAAGATATGATGCTGCCGGAAGTAATGATACTGCCCCTGCCAGTACCCCACAAATAATACTTCCCAAAATTGTAAATGCACGTTTTATACGCTCTTTTAAAGGCCAATTCAAGTTTGGGTTTAAAAGGCGCAAGACACAATAAATGCCAACAAACAGCAACGCCATATAAGTATTGTAATAACTGTAAATTATTGATGCTGCAACAGAAATACCCAGTCCCATAACATACCTTACTTTGAATTCCTGTATCAGCTTCTCTAAAAAAATCAATATTAACAAAAGATAAATGCAGATTGTTCCCAGGAGATAATGCTGTCCCCAAAGCATCAAATATCCATTAAATGCATATAAATATCCACCAATACAAGCAGCCCTCTCACTTACATGAAAGAGTTTTAAGAAGTACCGGCACAACAATGCCGAGAGAATAATTTTCAATATCTGTGCAACTACTAAAAGTCGTTTTACTTTTCCTATTCCGAAAACAACTCCACCTAAAATTACAAATAAACCAAAAGGATCCAATGTCTGAGAAATATTATTGATTAAACTGGTCCCTAATCCATAATCCCAGTTCCAGATAGAAAATGAACCTTCCGATATTCTTCTTACACAGTTCATATAATATGGATAATATTGTTGTATCGTATCCGAACCTATATCCATATATAAGAACAATTTCTCTCCCCAGATAAAATCATGAAATACATATGCTATAGTTATTCCAACAAAACCAATGTATAATACTATATGCAAAAAATTGCGACCCTTTTTGCAATTTTTGAATACTAATTGCATAACTTGTAAAAGAATACATAACCCCCATAATGCAAAGGCTGTTGTTATAATTGAACTTTTATTTATTCTTGCAAAAACAGAAAATGGATTTCGATAAGATATCCTTGACAGATTATAATGAACTCCGGGTTGTGAAGAAATCTTAACCCGGATATACTTTGTTGTTTTCTTTACCTGAACCGGGTTGTGCCCCAGTTCAAAAGTATACGGAGACGATTCTTCTGCAAAGGTCTCTTTTTCCGACTGCCAGATTTCTCCTAAGATTCCCTCGCCCTCAATACGACTCATCTCAAGATCAATTAACTTATCCGAATCCACCGGAATTACAAAATAAGTATCTTTCCCTGTCACATAACCATTTCCATCCTCCGATGGAATCAGGTCGTTAGCCCCCGCTAACACTTCATCCATATCCTGATACTGTGGGAAGATGGTGGTATATACATTCAGATTGTCAAAACCTCTTGCTCCAACTGTTCCCACCAAAACCAGCCCTGCAAGAATCAGAACCAGTTCTGCAAACAATACTGCTACATTTTTTAACCATTTCTTCCTATCGACTTGAATCTGCATCTTCCTTCTCCTCATTCAGCATCTGACGCACCACATATAATGGTCTTTGTTTTGACTGCATAAAGATATTTCCTACATAAATGCCTACCAGACCGACTACCATAATAATAATTCCTCCGATGAGACAGTTGGTTGCTACGATACTGGTCCAGCCTGCTGCCACATGACCGGTAAAATAATAGATAATCAGTCCGATAATTATCATTGCTGAAATGATGGACATCAGGAATCCAAAACCCATGGTGAATTTCAAAAGTTTATCCGACTGGGAAGTTAAAATCTCTCCCGCCATCTTAAAACGCTTCTTCATGTTATAAGAGGATTTTCCCTCAAAACGCTGATCATGCTCTACATCAATGGCTGTCTGTTTAAAGCCAAGCCATTTTACATAGATAACAAAGGCACGGTGCATTTCCCGCATTTTACAATAATTATCGATTACCACACGTTTGCTGATACTGAAATTACAGATTGCCGGATCATAGTGTCCATCCGATGCAAAGGAATAAATCTTATAGAATATTTTAGATACCAATACCTTTAAGAAAGAATCTTTTCTATGTGCTCGTCTGGCAAAGACCACATCATAACCTTCCTGAGCCTTGCGATAAAGATTCGGGATTTCTTCCGGTCGGTCCTGTAAATCACAGTCCATCACCACTACCCAGTCTCCCTTTGAGGCATCCAGTCCTGCAGTAATTGCCATAATCTGTCCAAAATTCCGGGATAATTCAATCCCTTTTACGCGGCTGTCCTCCTTACAGATTTCTTCGATTACTTCCCAGGAATTCTGCGGGCAGGCATCATTTACCAGAATAATTTCAAAATCATCGGTGATGGTGCTTACTGATTCCACCAGACGTCTATGCAATTCATGCAGTGCTGCCCGGCATCCATAGACCGGAACTACAACTGATATATCCATTTTCATTTCCTCCTATAAGTAAAACACGATAATGCCAAGCAGTATCAGTGCATTTCCAAACACTTTACGCTTTGTAATCGGCTCTTTAAAAAAGAAAAAGCTTAAAATCATAATCAGAATATAACCCAATGATTCAATGACCGGGCCATTCTTATACTCAATGCCACGATAAGCTAAAATCGTCAGTACCGTTGTTCCAACCATCATCATATATCCGATAATTACATAAGGATTCAGATATTCCTTAATCACATTATCGTACTTCTTTGCTGCACTTTTCTTTAATAAGACCTGAGAAAAAGAGGCAACAATAACAGACGCTACAAGAAAAAGCCAGTATATCATCCTTCTATCCCTCCTTATTCACAATCATGGTGCCGGCAATTACCAGAAGGACACCAATAATATTCTGTACCGAAATATGTTCTCCAAAAATCAGTGCTGCCCAGATCATAGACCATAGAATCGCAATGCTCCGGTTTGCATATGCTACCGACAAATCAACCCTTTTGATAATCTGCTGCCAGAAAATGGCATACAATCCAAGGATGCAGATTTCTACTCCGTAACACAGGATAAATCCCATGGATAAAAACTCATATCCTGCTGCAAACTTCGCTGCCACACCAGATAATGTGTATATCATGATTACCAGCTGCAATAAAATCAGCAGTATCCACTTTTTCTTTCCTTCTACTTTATTCATCGTTCCAACCAATCCTTAATCTCTGCCTGATTTTTTCCAGCCAGAATGTAATAACCAAAACGGCTTCCACTGTCTACTACCTGATGTTCTCCTACCGGCTCCATTTCACTGACCATCTGAAGCAGTTCCGGACTTTTGCTCTTAATCTCTTCCAAGACATCCAGATCCTTCTTTGTAAACACAAAGCGGATTCCCGCGCACATTGGCTCATGTGCCGGTGTCAGTTCCGGTTCCTGTCCCAAAGCAGTCTCAATTACCATGCGGACAAAGTCATATCCGGAAGATAAATATACCAGATGGGAGCCAATACAGTCGCCACCCATACGGGAACCGATTTCAATGATTCGTACATTACCATCGGCATCCAGTTTAAATTCTGAATGAGAAGCACCATTTTCAATCTCAAGGGCTGTCAGTGCCTTCGGAATAAATTCCTTCACCCGGTTCATTTCGATTTCAGAAAGCTCCGGCGGCTCCATATGTCCGGTCTCAATAAAATGAGGATATCCTGTGGTATATTTCTTTGTCACCGCCAGTACATGATGTCTGCCCTGATAAGAAATACATTCACAGCTATATTCATTGCCTTCGATATATTCCTCAATAATTGCCTTCTTTTCAAAGGAATTACGCACTGCCTCTTCCACTGCCGGAGCAATCTCTTCAAGACGTTCCACCCTCATAATACCGCGGCTTCCGGAACGGTCGGTCGGTTTTACAATCATTGGAAACTGCATATCTGCTACAGCCGCCGCATAATCATCCCCTTCACATACACTGACAAAGCCCGGTGTAGGCACACCATGCTTCGAAAAAGCTTCCCGCATAGCAAATTTATTGGTAGATATATAGATACAGTTGTCAGAATTATGTGGTAATCCAAGCTGCTCTGCCAGATACTGCACGGTAATATTGGCAAGATCAGATGCTATTGTTGCAACTGCATCCGGCTGAATCTTCCGACATTCTTCTAAGATTGCTTCCTTTTCCACAATGCTGATAGGATAAAAATAATCTGCTGTCCTCTCTCCGATAGAGCCATCTTTCCATGCAAATACATGTGTCTCATATCCCATCTCTTTTGCCTTTAAAATGAGCGGATTCTGAAAAGAATTCGCTCCTATAATTACAATTTTCTTCATATTGCCATCCTCCCGGCACTTATTTATCCTTGCGGCGGCTTGCGATGAACTTATCCCATCTTCCGCTTTCTAATTCTTTTTTATAATCTTCCATTATTGCACGATAAGAAAGATATTCCGGTACAAAGCCGAAATCTTCCTTCGCCTTTGTCATGTCAAACAAAAAGGATGGTGTATTATTTGGCTTGTCCGGGCGATAGACAATCTTAGAACCCTTACCCGGTCCAAATACATCAATAACGGTCTGCACCTGCTCCTCTAAAGTAAGTTCTGTACCGGATGTCATATTATAAAGACCATAGGTCTTATCACTGCGTAACGCCAGCACAAATGCTCTTGCAACATCCTTTACATAAATAATGTCTCTGGAAATCTGTGGGTCACCCCAGATTTCAATGTCTTTTCCGGCTTCTGCATTCTCAATAAAGGTCTGGATTCCGGTCTTATAATATTTACCATTCACATAAATCTCAGAATGAGGTCCTACTCCGTATACCGGTGGCAGGCGGAAAGATGCACACTGCATGCCATGCTGCTCATTATAATATTCCATCACATCATTGGCTGCATTTTTGGAAATCACATATACCGCATGGTCTCCGGTATACATGAAATCTCTCGGCTCTGTCTCTTTTAAGGCAACGCCTTTTTTCCATGCATTTCTTACATCTGCATAGCTGCTGGTGGAAATCACTTTCTTAATGCCATTCTTCCGGCAATACTCTAATACATTAACGGTTCCTTCTACATTAATGCGGATATAGTCTGCGGCATTCTCATCTGCACTGATATCCACCGGTGCATTTGCCGGAAGCAGACCTGCCAGTAAAATGACACCCTCTACACCTTCTGTCGGTAATTTATCAAAATCTTCTTTTTTCGAAATATCCAATGACACACAGGTAACGCCTTTTGCTTCCAGTTCCCGCTTCATGATTGCATTTCTTCCTGTTGCCAGCACCTCATAACCTTCTTCCAAGAAGCGGTCTACGGTATACATTCCAATAAATCCTGTTGCCCCAATAATAACAACCATATCCTTAATCCTCTTTCCTGTATTTTCATTTATCTCTCTTTGTAAAATGCATTGACCTTATCAATTACATAATCTGCCTGCTCCAATGACAGATTATAATACAACGGTAATCGAACCAGCTTCTCGCTTTCCACTGTTGTATAACGGTCTTCTCCAGCAAATACACCATAACGCTGACCTGCCGGTGCTGTATGTAATGGAATATAATGAAATACTGCCTGTACCCCCTGTTCCTTTAAATAACTGATTAAAGCTGTTCTTTCCTCTAAATCCCTTGCTTTCAGATAAAACATATGTGCATTATGTGCGCAGCCCTCCGGTATCGTTGGGCGGGCAATTTTACCCTCATCAGATAATTTTTCCAATCCATCCCAATAGCGGTTCCAGATAGACAGACGTTTTTCATTAATCTTATCCGCTACTTCAAGTTGTGCATAAAGATATGCTGCATTCAATTCACTTGGCAGATAAGAAGACCCCGCTTCTACCCAGGTATACTTATCAATCTGCCCCCGGAAGAATTTACTACGGTTTGTTCCTTTCTCCCGGACAATTTCTGCATTCTCTACATTTTTCTCATCCCGGATTAAAAGTGCTCCGCCTTCTCCCATACTGTAATTCTTCGTCTCATGAAAACTGTAACATCCGTAATCTCCCATGGTTCCAAGTGCTTTTCCTTTATAAGAAGACATCACACCCTGGGCTGCATCTTCAATCACCAGAAGATTATATTTCTTTGCTATTGCAAGAATAGTATCCATTTCACAGGATACCCCGGCATAATGTACCGGAACAATTGCTCTTGTCTTATCCGTAATTGCATGTTCAATCAGTTTTTCGTCGATATTCATGGTATCCGGCCGGATATCTACAAATACTGCCTTTGCCCCTCTTAGTACAAAAGCATCTGCTGTTGACACAAAGGTATAAGCCGGCATAATTACTTCGTCTCCCGGCTTAATTTCTGACAGAATTGCTGCAAGCTCTGTTGCATGGGTACAGGATGTTGTCAGCAATGCCTTTTTTGTTCCTGTATGTTCTTCTAACCATGCATTGCACTTCTTGGTGTATTCTCCATCCCCACATATTTTCTTATTTTCTACCGCCTTACGGATATAGTCCATGCTTTTTTCCATATAAGGTGGTTCGTTGAAATTAATCATTTTTCATCCTCCATTGTATATTAACGTCATTATATGACTTTTTGTTCTTTAACACAATAAATACGCTACTCTTTCAAAGAAAAATCTGCTTTATCCAGTGTTAAATTCGGATTATAGTACGGATCTCCATTTTCTAAAAGTTCTCCCCATCGTTCTCCAAATAAACCTATCTCCTGCTGGAATCTTGCTACTTTATCTGCGGAATCCTCCTGCCCTCTGGATTTTGACTCATAATGATAGAACTGGGCATATGGATTATATACTACAAGATAGCCCGCTTTTCTTACCTTCAGGCAAAAATCAATATCATTAAAGGCTACCTTAAATTCTTCATTTAAGCCCTCTAATTCATCAAATACACTTCGTCTTACCATCAGGCAGGCTGCCGTTACTGCTGACAAATCCTGAACGCTTATAATTCTTGAAAAATATCCATTATCATCTCTGTCCTGTCCGATAAAGGCATGTCCTGCAACACCGCCAAATCCAATGATAACTCCGGCATGCTGAATGGTATTATCTTCAAATATTAACTTTGCTCCCACAATTCCAACATCAGGACGCATGCATACATCCAGCATTTCTTTGATGCTGTCCGGTTCAATCATTTCTGTATCATTGTTCAGAAGCAGGACATATTCCCCATTTGCCTCTTTTGCGCCAAAATTATTAATTCTTGAATAGTTAAACTCTTCCTTGTAATATAAAACTCTGACATTATCCCTTTTCTCAATCTCTTTATAATAAGCGAAGGTCTCTTCTTCTGTACTGTTATTCTCTACAATGATAAATTCAAAATTCCGGTATGTGGATTTCTCTTCAATGGAATCCATACATTTTTTTAAATCCGCAACATGATCCTTATTTGGAATCAAAATAGATACTAGCGGCTGCTCCTTCCAGAGATAATGGGTACGGTACATCCCATAGAAGGGTCCCTGCTCCACTTCTGCTGGAATTCCGATTCTGTCATAATGTGCTTTTACCGCTTTGCATCCGTTTTCGAAGGCATATAACTTGCTTTCCGGATTCTCGGAGGTTGACTGTGCATGACACCGCCAATGATACAGCACCTTGGGAATATGCACGATATGCTCCGCTTTCTCGGTACAGCGTAAAATAAAATCATGATCCTGTGCACCATCATAACAGCTTTCAAATAGCCCCGCCCGCTCCATCACATCTTTGCGAACAACAAAGAGATGACAGATATAATTCATAGTACACAACAAATCAATATTATAATCGGATTTAAAATGTGGCTCAAAAAACTTCTTTCCACTCATATCCACTTTATCTTCGTCCGAATAAATCACATCTGTCTGCGGCTCCTTCTGTACCGCTTTTGCACACTGATACAGTGCTTCCGGAGAAAGTAAATCATCATGGTCCGTCAGCACAACAAAATCACCGTCTGCCATTTTCAATGCTTCATTGGTATTGCCGGCAATTCCCTCGTTGCTGTCTAAAAGGCAATATTTAATCCGTTTATCTTTTGCAATATATTCCCCGACAACAGACTGGAGGCTGTGCTCCCTGCCACTTCCATCCGCAAGGCAAAGCTCCCAATTCGTATAAGTCTGTGCCTGTACCGATTCTATCATTTCCCTCAGATATTTTTCTTTTGTCTGGTACAGCGGAACTGCAATGGAGAAACATGGACCATTTTCAAATACTTCCTGTCTCTGACGAGCCAGTTCTTCTTCCTTCACACCATATTTTTTCAGAAAATCCTCGTATGATACAGTATCCTTTTTTCCCTGCATTTTTCTAATTATTTTACGTATTGTACGTTTTACACCATACTGTTTCCAATAACATATCCCTTTTTGAAACAGGCTTACTGTATCATGCCCACTTTCACCATGTCTCACTTTATCCAGAGACACGATATACTTATTTTCTTTTTCATTTGCATATAAATGTAAACTGAGTTTTCTGCCATTTTGTTCCGGTACATAAATTTCAAATCCGCATTTTACCGTTTCTTCTAACTCAGGAAATACATCCATAACATCTTTTCGATATTTCCACTGAACATCTATCGGAACATTTTTTCCATCTACCTGTGCCTGGCACTTTGTCTGTTCTCCAGCCACACACCATCCTGTCAGTACAAATTGCCCATCTTCCAAGCGTTCCATCTCCAAATTTCCATCCAGATGATTTATCATCTTCTCGAACTGTTTTTTATTAACATGATATACTTCTGTCTCTTCTGTTCCAAGGCAACTACATATTTTAAAATCTACTACAGTTTCTTCCGGTAACAATAATTTTCCAGTGATTTCTTCTCCTACATTCATCCGGTATTGCAAGTGTCTTCGTCTTACCTCTGCACCACTGGTAATCGTATATTCCACTGGAATTTCTTTTTGATTCAGATACACTTTTAATGTTCGGTTTTCCGGATTATCTTCCGGGAAAAATCCCCGAATAATCAATGTTCTTTCCTCCCGGGCATATAATCTGATACATTCTACTATAAAGTTTACTTCTGCCATAGTTGCCTCCATTTTAAAAGAAATCATAGCTTTCTATATTGTACCAAAAATAAACCGGATGGTCAAATAATGACCACCCGGCTTCTATGCCTTTTCTATTCTTTTAATACTTGTATAACTGATTCATATAATCATTTAAAATACTATAACCATATCCTTTTTCTGCAGCCCAACCAAATCCAGATGGATTTTCTGATATACCAAGCCATTCGATGTATGGAGCTGTACCAGAGCGGTTTGCTGCAAACCAGGAACTGTAACGTTTATCTACAACAGGATTCGCAAAGGTTGGATTCTTTACTGCATACGCTTTTAAATGCTGCACATGCGCCCGGATTCCTTCTCTTACATTCTGATAAGAATCTCCATTCGTGCTTGCATCTGTTACACCCATTCCTGCGAAATTAAACTGATCAATTTTTACCTGTCCGGTAAATTTTAAGAAACCAGTCTCCTTCATTGCCTGGGTGAATGCCAATGCCGGATCCACTCCTTCTGCCGTTGCTTCATCATAATAAACCTGGCAAAAGCTTCTGATATCAGGAACATTGGCATTTCCGTAGTATGCCGGATAAGAAGCTTTGGCATTATAATAATTTACCATCTGATTTACTGTTGTAGTTGATTTTGTTATTACAGAATGATATATCTGTGATTCTGCATTTCTGCCCTCTGCCTTACCATTCTGGATATAATGCATATAATATGGCTTTAAATCATTGCCAAACGCTTGCTGCAAATCCATGTAATTGTTTTTATATATCTGAACGTTAAACTTCTTGCTTGCCTGACGTCCCTCTTTCATTCCATTATTTACAAAATGGGCTAAAAGGTCAATGTCATCTCCCTTGAAAGCAGATTTCAAATCACTGTATTTACTGTTGTAATAGTTGTAATCATATACCGCAGAATAATCCGTTCCATTGTAAATTGTTACCGGATTCTGAAGTACCTTGACACCGGCAGCAGTCCGCCTTTCTTTTTTGCCACTATTCATATAATGAAAATAATAACTCTTTAAGTCCTTACCAAATGCCAGTCTTAAATCCTGATACTGATTCCGGTAAGAGAAAACATCAAAATCAGCCTTTGCCTGACGTCCCTCAGCCATCCCACAGTTTACAAAATGGGCAAGCAATCCTACTTCATCATTTGTATATATTCTTGCTAAATCACTATATTTTTTGATATAAAAATTGTAATCATATACCGCAGAATAATCTACTCCATTATATGTTGTTATTGGATTCTGAATAGATTTCACACCTGTAGCTTTTCTTCCTTCTGCTTTACCATTACTAATATAATGCATATAATAGCTCTTTAAATTATTTCCAAAAGCTACTCTCAAATCCTGATATTGATTACGATAAGAGAAAACATCAAAGCTGTCTTTGGCCTGACGGCCTTCACTCATTCCACAATTCACAAAATGAGCAAGTAATCCTATATCATCATTCGTATATATCTTCGCCAAATCGCTATGCTTTTTCAGATAATAATTATAATCGTATACGGCAGAATAATCTATTCCATTGTACGTCGTTATCGGCTTTTGTAATGTATTTACACCTGTGGCTTTTCTGCCTTCTGACTTTCCACTACTAATATAGTGCATATAATAACTCTTTAAATTATTACCAAATGCTGCCCTCAAATCAGGGTACAGATTCTTATATGAATATACATCAAACTGGGAACTTCCCTGGCGTCCTTCTGCCATACCATACTGTATAAAATGCTGTAATAATGCACTGTCATCATTGCCAAATGCTGTCTTTAAATCAGGATAGCGGTCTGCATAATATGCAGCATCAAATACTGCTGAATATTCTTCCGGTTTCTCTTTCTTTAACCCAAAATACTGTGCAATTCCGGTTGCATCTGCCACACCAAGTTTTTTTAATCCTTCATCATTGGAAAGAAAGTTAGCAGCATCTGAAGAATTAGACATAAAAGCATGCTCTACAATAATTCCAGGGATACCATATTCCTTACAGTGTCTGATTACTGCATAATAATCTGCTGCCGAACCATCCGGATATTTATCCTCATTTGCATTTCTTATCTGTGTCCCTCTGCCTTTTAATCCGAGGCTGGTCAACTGTTCTAATATACAGGATGCTGCAGAGCCACCCACCTGACTGGTCCATGGGTTATAATTCTGGTTCGGATACCAGATTTCTGCACCGGATGCACTGGATGCACTGGAATAATTATTATGTAGAGAGACAAAAAGATTTGCTCCCATATCTCTTGCTATATCAGCTCTCCGCTGGAGGCAGGATTTATTATCTCCCCCACCATTCGGGCAGGAGGCAGAATCTCTCGTCATATATACAGTCACACCATAGTATTCTTCCAGTTCCGCTTTACAATACTGTGCAATTTTCAGATTCAGCTGTGCTTCCACGAATCCATTTGCAGAACTTCCGCCATGGGTTCCATCGTGCCCCGGGTCTAAGACAACAACCACATTTCCATTATAACGTGCTGTGCTTATTCCGGATTCTGCTGCTTCTGCTTTCTGGGTTGCAATGGCATCTGCAATCGAATCTTCTGATGTCTGATTGCCATTTTCATCAAAGCTTACTACATCCAAATCTACATCTGTGGTCGCTTCATCTACTACTTCTGCATCCGGATTGGTCTCTACTTCTGTATTGACACCAAACCTAACATCCATTCCTGCATCAGATAAACGAATCTGATATTCCTGACCATCTTTTTCATAAATGATAGTATCCAATGCATATTCACCGGTACGGCTCTCATCCGCAAAAGTCTCTGAAAATCTGAGACCGTTTCCATCTATCTCTGTGGCTGCCATCTCATAAGCTGCTCCATCAGATACTCTATGATACAGTAATCTGCCACCACTAATAGCTAAATCTTCATTTCCGATATTGGCAACTACATTCTGTGTACCGCCAACTGCTATGTACGCATTATCTAATACCAGATAATTCAGTAAATCTTCTGCTGCCAATATATCTGCTGTCACTGCATTTTGTGCGTCCGCACTCTGTGCTTCTATTTCTGACTTTCCGGCAGCTTCTGTTCCATCAGTCGTTTCTTCTGTAGCGGTTGTTCCTTCTACTGTCTCTGTCGTTTCCTGCTCAGTGTCTGTAACACTCTCCTGTCCGGTAAGGGCTGTGTCTACTACTGTTTCCTCATTGCTCTGCTCTTCTGGCGTTACAGTATCATGTGTTTCCTGCGTTTGTGCTGCATACAGATATTCTGTAGGCAGACTGGTAAGAATTGTTACTGCTGCCAGCAAAAGGGCTGCTTTTCTGCTCCATTTCTTTTTCATTTTGTCTTTGCTCCTTTACTGCTTTACTACTTGTTTCTTTTTACTAACTATCTATTTTAACACTTTATCTGATTATGGCAACCACTTTTCCCATGAAAGACTGCCTGCCGGCTGGCTTGCTGCTGATGGAAAATACTGTCTGATACAGTCGGCAATAATCTGCTGTTTCTTTGGGATAGGATAGTCTGCCCTCATCATATAGTCCTTCTTATAGGAACGGAACATATAATCTGTGAATGTTTCTGCCCGGTCTTCCCTTCCATTGGTCTTGGCATAAGCAGAAATATAATATTGTTCTTCACATCCTCTGTTATAGTCCGATGTGGTATAATCATTATTTGTACTGTTCACTTCTGCATCCGGTTTGATTGCTTCCGTTGCTTTTAATGGTGATTCATACTGCTGTGTGGAAACATTCCATGATTTTGCTTCTATATAATATTCAATCAGATGCATCATTTCATGATTAAAGGTTCTATCAGACAGGAAAAAGGACTGGGATGTATTTAGTGCAATAAACATCTGATCTCCATACTCCCTGCTTGTCACTCCTGCAAAAGAACCTCCACCGGCATCCAAATTATGTACCAGCTTTATGGTTACTGTAGTAATATCCTGCATGTCTGTAAAAAAACCTTTCGGATATCTTGCCATCTGTTCATCCACCATTGTAATCCATGTAAGCGTTGTCTCCGAGTCTGTCTCTCCGGAACAATAAGTATCCGTCCAATAGAAGCCTGCCGAATCTCCAGTCAGGACTGTCACGCCATAATCGTTACTGATTTTTGCAACCTTTGCTTTAATCTTATCCTCCGTTGTTTCCGGCTCTTCCGGTTCCGGACCTGGAGCCGGGCTTGGCTCCGGATTTGGTTCTGGCTTCGTCGGTGTACCAATCTTTGTTACTGCATTTCTGCCTTCCTTTTTACCACAATCTATGTAATGAAGATAATAGCTCTTATTATCATTGCCAAATGCAGTTCGCAAATCACTGTAATTGCTCTTATATACATTCAGTATAAATTCGCTGCTTGCCTGTCTTCCCTCTTCCATTCCGCATTCCACGAAATGGCGGATTGCTGCACTGTCGTCTCCGGCAAATGCTTTCTTTAAATCACTGTATTTTGAAATATAATAATCATAGTTATATACGGCTGCATAATCTTTTCCATTATATGTTGTAACCGGATTCTGCAATGAAGTGACACCGGTTGTCTTTCTTCCTTCCCTCTTACCACAATTCATATAATGCAGATAATAGCTTTTCAAATCATTTCCAAATGCCTGTCTCAAATCTGCATACGCATTCCGGTATGATGCTACATCAAAATTCTGTGCTCCCCGGCGTCCTTCTGTCATTCCATAATTCACAAAATGTGCCAGAGTACTGATATCATCATCCGGAAATGCCCTTGCAACATCCGGATTCCTGCTGATATAGTAGTTGTAATTATATACAGGCGAATAATTTACGCCATTATATACTGTAACCGGATTCTGCAAGGTTGTAACACCGGCTGCCTTTCGTCCTTCCTTCTTACCGCAATTCATATAATGCAGATAATAACTCTTTAAATCATTTCCAAATGCCTGTCGTAAATCTGCATAAGCATTCCGATAAGACTTTACATTAAATTCCGCACTTGCCTGACGGCCTTCTGACATTCCGTAATTTAAGAAATGTTGAAAAAGTGCATTTTCATCATTTCCAAATGCTATTTTTAAATCCTTATTATTCTTTGCATAATAGGATGCATCAAAAACAGGTGCATACGCACTTTTCTCCACCTGATAATTGACTTTATCCAGATTGATTTTCTGTTCTGTATCTGTCAGCCTCTCTGTACTGATTGCCGGAGTCTCACAATCTTTCTGCCCCGCATAGAAATGTTCTGCATTTCCACCCGTCCATATTGTCACCACTGCCAGCCCCAATGCAAGCTGTCGTCTCCATGTTTTTCTCATAAGTATTTTCTCCATATTTTTCTGTTTGCATAACTGTTTGTATTGTAACACGATATGAATCTACTTTAAAGAATTACTACTTGTCATTATGAAAATCTTAAGAATTTTGTCACAAAATGGGAAAAAGCTGCTGCACCGTCAAATTTCATCTGCCTGTGCAACAGCCTTTCTTATCTGCATTCCAATCTATGCAGCTTTTCTTCCTTCATTTTTACCATAGTTTATATAATGGATATAATACTGTTTCAAATCATCGCCAAATGCGGCTTTTAAGTCTCCGTTTTTCTCACGGTAGGTCAACACATTAAATGCTTCACAACTACGACGGCCTTCCTTCATGCCATAATTCACGAAATGTGACAATACAGCCAGATCATCATTTCCAAATGCTGCCTTGATATCCGGATTTGCACTCAGATAATAATTAAAGTCATATACTGCACTGTAATCAACTCCATTGTATACGGTAATCGCATCAATGCTTGTTACTTTTCCAGTTGCCTGACGACCCTCTGCTTTACCGGAACTCATATAATGGTAATAATAAGCTGCCAAATCATAGCCAAATGCACTTCTCAAATCTTTATAGCGCATACGATAAGAATTCACATCGAATTTACTGCTTGCCTGGCGACCTTCCTTCATACCATAATTCACAAAATGAGCAATCGCAGCAAGGTCATCCCCGCCAACAGCTTTCTTCACATCTGTATTCTTGTTCAGATAATCACTCATATTATAAACAGCGGAATAATCTACTCCATTGTATACAGTTGTTCCCTGAATAGACTTAGTTCCAGTTCCTTTCCGGCCTTCCGCCTTGCCATTCTGTATATAATGAAGATAATAAGCACTCCAGTTTGTACCAAACGCACTCCGTAAATCAGCATATCGATTGTAATAAGAATTCACATCAAAGTTCATATTTCCCTGACGTTTTTCATTCATGCCGCATGTCACAAAATGAGCCAGTGTACTGATATCATCATTTGGAAACGCCTTTGCAATATCTGGATACTTCTTAATATAATAGCTGTAATTATATACTGCGGAATAGTCTACTCCATTATATACGGAGACACCATCCGTAATCGCCACATCACCAGTCGCCTTACGTCCTTCTGCTTTACCATTTGATATGTAATGCAAATAATAAGAGCGTAAATTATTGCCAAATGCCATCCTTAAATCCTTATACCTGTTCTTATAAGAGATTACATTAAAGCTTGATTTTCCCTGACGTCCTTCTGCCATTCCGCAGTTAATAAAATGCATAAATGCCTGATTCTCATCTGCACCGAAAGCTGCTTTAATATCCGGGTAGGTTTTCAAATAATAATCCACATCAAATACTGACGAATAATCCACTCCCTGATAGTTATAGTCTCTATCTGTAATTACTTTGTCATTCTCACAGACCGGAACACTATAGCTGCTCCACCAGCTTTCTGCTGTATGCGACCACTTGCTATATTCATCACTGTAATTATCTGACACATTAAAATACATATAACCATAGACGGTTCCCGTTTTATCATCTTTATCATCATCCCAGGTACAATCCACTGCATACCATCTGCCATACAATTTTACTTTGTTCCACTCATGACTGCTGCTGGTAACACATACCGTCTGAATACCAACTGCATTGCAAAGCATTTCAAAGGTTTCCGCATAACCGGCACATACTGCTTTACCTTCTAACAGAACTCCGGCACTGCTCTGATGATAGCTTCCCGCCTCAGAGTACCAGCAATTCCGCATAATAATGTCATGTGCTTCCTGCTCCATATCAAGAATTGTCGCTTTACTCTTAATCGATGCTACCCATGAATCCAGCTTGTTTTTAATTCCATTCGTCTTATCCGCTCTTGCACCTCCATTTGAGCAGGTATTGTAAACGCCTAATGCCAGTTGATATTTACCATCTGAATTCACACCATAAAGCATCTCCTCATTTACAAAATAGAACTGCGGATTGGACATCTGGAGAATTTTTGCTACTTCCAGTGCAGTATCCAAATCCAGACTACCGATTGAAACAAAGCCCGAATGATAATGTCTCGTAGAATCAAAGGTCTTATAGCCGGCGCTCTTATTTCCTGTAAGGAATGACATATTCACATCATAAAGTGCCTGATAGAACTGCTTCTCTGCACCAGACATCTTACTATAATAATAGTCGGAGCCATATACTGCCCAGTAAGATGCATCTGCTGCATTATACTGTGCCCTGACTATTGGTAAATCTTCTGCTTCATCCTCATCAAGTTCTCCGACATTGATGGCCTTTGGCTGCTCATAGCCACACTTCTGTGCTTCATCAGCCACCCCATTGTCTGTCTCTTCTGCCCAAACCGCCATATCCGGCATCATGGTTACTGTCATAAATAATGCCAGTACCAAGGCAATTAATCTGTTTCCCACTTTTTTCTTCATAGGTGCCCTCCATAATTTTTTATTTGTTTACACATTTATATAATCTCATGTTACTTGTTTTGATGACTTTTTTCAACACAATGCTTGTTCTAATATCTTTTCATAAAAGGTTCCCGGAAAGTATTCCAGCAAAAATAACGGAACCGAACTTAAAATTGCTATTTCCCATTTGCTTACAAAATTTTTCTGCTGACTCTGATAAATATCCTGCTGTGACAAATATTGAAACAATTCCTTATAAGATGCAGTTTCATATTTTCCCTGAACAATACAGTTTGCTTTCTTTATTGCCTGCTGGCACAGATACTGCCAGTCTTCATATGTATACTTCCGAAAATCCTGAAACTCTTTCATATCTGAAACTATATTCTTATATTTTCCTGCTTCTTCCAAAGATACGCTGCACCTTCTGTAACAGCAGTCTTCTTTTTTATTATCCCGTATTGCTTCTACCATCGGATAATTGATATACAACTTTCCTAATTCTGTCTCGTTATCAAAGGTCTCTAACATCTCCCCCAGTACAGCAGTTCCATCCGGATCTGTTGCACTCAAATTACAATTATGTCCATCATAGTCGAAAAAGAGATATATCTCCGAGAAATCATCCCGGCTATATCCCTTTAGTTTTTCTGCTGCATCCTTATTATATTCACGAATCAGCTCTATTAAATCTGTTTCGTACTCATCTTTCTGGATTTGTTTCCACAGCATATAAATATTCTGACCTGCAGGAAATCCAACAAAAACAATATTGGCTCTGTTTAAAAAGAAAATCTTCTTCAAATTCTCAATCAATATCCGTTCTGTCTTATTCCCCTCATAGATAACTGCAATACAATTATTTTCCATCAAACGCCCCCGCCTGGTACATCTTTCTCAGATTATGTGCCTTGCGTAACTCCTTCTCCGTTGAATCTGCAAAAGAACGAATCTGTCCATCGACAATCTGCATATAGCAGTCCGGTCTTAACAAATCATTCGTCATAATTGCAGTATTGTGTGTTGTAAATAATGCCTGAGTATGTTCCATTGCCAACAACTCCCGCACTACCTGCTCTGCTAATGTATCATGATAAAATGCATCAAACTCATCAATAAATACAAAGGATGCTTCTTTCATCTGAATCAGCCAATAGTAGAACAATGCCAGTGAACTGGTTCCTCTTGATGCAATCCGAAAGAAGCTTACATCCCTTTTTCCAAACCGGCAGAATAACCGCTTGCTTCCATCAATCTCTTTTGCCACCAATTCATATTTAATTCCCACTGATGCTAGGAATTCCTGAAATTCTTTCACATAGCCTCTCTCAATAATTCCTTCTCCAATATTTTCACTTCCTACTGTAAATCCCTGGTAACTATTCTTTGCCAAAGAACTGAACATCAGCATATGCTCAACAAAATCAATAAAAGTTTCAAACGTATTATTCTCATCATTATCATCTAAAACCGTATTGCGGGCAATATATTTCACAAAGGAAATGTTTTTCTCTGCCAAATCTGTATTAAGATTCTCTGCACCTTTCAGCAGAACTTCTCCCTTATTTGCTCTATAATCAAAAAAGATGACTCTCTTTCCATCTATCTCTACATCTTCTTTCACAAGAAACATTGTTGGGCTTTTTCTGTAACTGTACTCAAGAATATGCTCACCAAACCGAAATTTGTAATAAAATTCCACATATCCTCGATGCTCTAAATTCGCATATGGAGAATAATCTTCACTTGCTTTTTCCTTATCTGTCAAATGAAGAATCAAGTCAAAAATGGCATAACCAAGATTTGTCTTTCCGCTGGCATTCTCACCGTAAATCAAAGCGGTCTTAACAACACCATCCTGGACAGCCTCTTCACTGAATTCATAATTGTTTGTTCTGCTTAAATCTAAAATCA
Source organism: Roseburia sp. CLA-AA-H209 (assembly GCF_020687575.1). NCBI lineage: Bacteria > Bacillati > Bacillota > Clostridia > Lachnospirales > Lachnospiraceae > Roseburia > Roseburia sp. CLA-AA-H209. The sequence continues at coordinate 207,520 of NZ_JAJEQU010000003.1, read as the reverse complement.
ATTCATCTTTAAAATTTTTAAAATTCTTTACGTGAAATTCTAATAACATAGATTCCTCGCTTTCTCTCATTACATCCATAATAACTTACTTCTCAGTCCTTTTCAATAGCTGCCGTAAAAAAAATACGGCAACTGTCAAATTGTTACTATGATGTAGTTTGTGCATTTCAGAATTTTCTATCCTAACATTTCATCCTTCAAAATCGTATCCTCTGCCACATCCACCTTCAGCGTGCGTCCAATAATTTCTTCCATCCGTTCCGGAGAAATTCCGGTTCCCGGTCTCTTGAAGGTCAGCATTTCTCTTGTGATTACGGTTCCTTTGGCAATATCGCAGGTTGTTACCAGAGAACGTCTTGCATTCTTTCTGGCAGTCTGCTCTGTCTCTAAGCAGCATAAATCACCTTTGCCACGAATGGTATCAATAAATTCAATTCCGGAGAGAATCTTTCTTGCATCCTCCGGATCCATAGCATGATAGTGATCATTTCCTTTTAAGGTCTTGTCCAGGGTAAAATGCTTCTCTATCACTACCGCGCCCAGATTGTACGCTGTTTTGATTACATCTGCGCAGGCATCTGGCTTCGTATGGTCTGAATATCCGATAATCAGATCCTTATACTTTTCTTTCAGGCTTGCTATCTTATTTAAGTTGGCATGCTCATACGGAGTCGGATATTCCAGTACGCAATGCAGGATGCAAAGCGGCTGGTTATTTACCTTACGGACTGTTGCTATCATGCGGTCAATCTCATCCTCATTGGCTGCGCCTACAGAAATAAGCATTGGTTTATTTTTCTTTGCCTGATATTCCACAAATGGAAGGTTGTTCATATCGGATGAAGATACTTTATAGACATCCATCATCTTATCGAGATAATCTGCAGATTCGATGTCAAATGCAGTGGATAAAAATTCAATGCCGATTTCGTCGCTGTAATCCTTCAGCTCCTGATATTCTTTTTTGCCAAACTGGTCAAATTTCTGGAACAACTCATGCTGGGATGTTGTGGTCTCTTCCGTGGTATCCCAGTAAGATGGAGAATCCTTTGCTGCCAGCGTATCAGCTTTATAGGTCTGGAATTTTACTGCATGGATTCCGGCATCCTTGGCTTTCTTGATCATTAACTTCGCAGCTTCCATATTGGAAATGTTCATTTTCTTTGCAATGTCATAATAATTTACACCAATCTCTGCAATCAGTACTGCTTTATGTGTCAGAGCACGTTCGATAATTTTACTCATATTCATTTCTCCTTTACTTCTCTGACTTTTTATATTCTGTCAGTTTCTTTGACAATGTGATACATGGCTTTTCCACGCCCCAATGGAGAATTGCCGCCAGTAAAATACTTGTAACCAATACAATAATCACTTTTTTCGTCCATCCCATTTCCGTAGTATTTAACCGCATTAAGATTGGGAAATGAATGAGGTACAGCGGAAAGCTGATTTCCCCAATCCATTGCAGGACGCGGCTCTTATTAAGCCATGCTTTCCATATTTTTCCTTTTACGATTCCAAGAATAATAAGGCACCACAATCCCCCCATCAGCAGATATTTATTCTGCAGATAAGCAGATGGCTCTATTCCCCATAACTTCTGCCGGAACCACGGTGTAAGGGAAAATAATATTACTACCAGTGCCAATACAATTACATCTGCTCCTACTCTGTTTTCCTTCCAGTTATTCCAGAAGTCCCAGATAATTGCAAGAAGCATTCCCATTAAAAATACCGGAACATACCACCGCAGCTGCGTGGAATTTTCTGTGTATGTGGTAAACGGAAATACTACTGACAGTGCAATTCCAATTCCTGCGATTATTGCAAACAGCCATTTTTTATTCCTTATCATCTGCTGCAACAGCCAGAACAGCGGTGCAATCAGGAAAAATTTCATAATAACCGGCATATACCAGAAATGTCCGAATCCATCTACCAGCAACAAATGCCGCAGCAGTTCCTTTCCATCCGGAATAAATCCCAGTCCCATGGAAATCAGCAGAACTGCCAGATATGGTATCATAATCCGGATGATTTTCTTGCCATAATAGCCCATAAGATTCCGCCCCTTCAAAGCCTGCTGCCTCTGGCAGAGCGGATACAGAAACCAGAATCCACTGAAAATCATAAACAGCCAGACACCTATTTTGCCGCAGCCGTTAAAATACATTCCATAATTTGTCGAGCTTGCGCCAAGATGTGCTGCCAGTACGAAGAGGCAGCCTATTCCACGCAGGCTCGAAAGCCATGCTATGTTCTTCTGCATATTTGTTCTCCAATTAGTCTCACTTTGGTCTCAATGGTCTCATTTTTAGTCTCAATGGTCTCACTCTTGCTACCAAAATCTATTCTTCGTCCTCCAAAATTAATCCGATTACCCTCTTAATACCGGATTTCAAGTCATGACGCATCATCAGGCTTTGCATTTCCTTTCGAATCTGCGGTGTCTCAACCAGCCAGCGGAAGGTTGTCTCAATGGTTTCATCTGCCACATTGATTCCAAGTCCAAGATTTAAGAAGCCGTTGTTCATCTGTGCAAAGGTGTGCTTCATCTCACGCTCATTCTGAGCCATAACCACTGCAGGTACGCCCATGGTGGCAAGCTCATAGACAGTTCTGCCCTGAGAAGTAAATGCCAGGTCTGCCTTGCCAAAAAGGTCGCTGATGTGTTTTAAATTCTGCTCTACATAGATGCCTGCTATTTCATCTGTCTCAATCTGATTTGCTTTCTGGTCATACCCTACGCCCAGTGCAAAATGGAATTTAATCTCAGGATAATCCTTATGAATCCGCTTTGCCATCTCATAGATTCTCTTGGTAAAGTTCGAAGGGTCTGTTCCACCGAAGATAACCACTATATTCTGCACCTGTTCATGAAATACGGATGGTGTGGCACAGAAAAATTCATCCCGAAGACATACATAATTGGATCCCCAGTAATAATTATCTCCTCTGGTATGATCTTCATACAGAGCATTAATCACTACATCTGCATAATCGGCTCCCTCGCCGAGATCTTCTATGGTTACGACACGTTTCACATATTTCTTTAATTCTTTGATGTAATCTGCTTCTGTATTAAGGCAGTCATTTACTACTACGTCCGGCTTCCATTCCTGCACGAATTCCATGAATTCTTCGTCACTCTTAATGGTATGTACCGGCATATTTGCTTCCTGCAGTTTCTTCAGTCCCGGTTCATGCTGCTCTTTTGTCACAAAGAGAATCTCCTGTCCGGTCAGATTATATGCCAGTGTCAGGCAGTGATAAATGTGTCCCATTCCAAGCTCTTTGTATCCATCTGCCCGAAGAATAATCCGTTTCTTTTTCAGTTCATACTCACACAATACCCAGTCGGAAGCAGCATCAATATCTACTGCCTCACGCTCCGGCATCTCATAGACAGAAACCTTCTTTCCAATGCGGCTGTTTACCTCCATACATTCTCTTCTTGTAATCAGAAATGCACCTGTCTCAAGATAGTTCGGCGGTAACTGCTGACGGTTCAGACGTTTCTCATAATTCGGTACATAACAGCCATCTTTCTTCGTCCAGGATAAATGCGGCTTATTTACCACACTGATATAAGTATCATCGGAAGAAGCCAAAAAGCTTTCCAAAGCCTTATCCAAGGTATCAGAAGAAAGTAACGGTGATGTTACCTGTAAGGTAATTACCACATCATACTGAATCCCTTTCTTCTTTTCCATAGTGCAGACTGCATCATAGATAACCGGGTCTAATGTCACGGCATCCTTTGCCAGTTCACTGTCTCTGGTCATGGTCTCTACGCCATAAGAAGAAGCTATTTTCAAAATCTCTTCATCATCAGATGAAACTACAACATCATCAATACTTGAACAATTCTTTGCATTATGAATTGCATAATAAATAAGTGGTTTTCCATTCATCAAACGGACATTTTTCCGTGGTATTCCTTTTGAGCCGCCACGAGCCGGTATTACTGCCAAGACCATTATCTTATCCTCTCTGTTGTTATTGTTATACTTCTGATTATTGTTCAATCGCTGGGATTAAATAATCACTTCCTATTATAATATTTGGGTCTTCCTGTTCAAATGTCCCATATATATGAAAATTAATCCTTTCATTTTCCTTATATTTTTTCAACTTTACATTAACTTGAAACTGTCCATCTCCATGATCCACAAAATTATACCATATTGGCTCCTCATTACCTTTCCAGACTGCCACAGATAGGTCATGATACCCTTCCGTTACATTTGAGACTGTTACTTCTGCCATGTGTGTTTTCTGCTTATAGTCTATATTCAATTGAGCATCACATTCTTTCTTCGAATATTTTCCTCCCATATTTTGATAATTTTCCGCTAAACTTTCATCGTTAAAACAAACAATAAATTGATTGTCTTCTAACACAACATATTTATGTATAATATATTTTTCTGGAATAGCGGCATCAAATATAATCACTCCACTTTCCGTTATATTATCGCAGGTTGTTGAATTAAATGTTATATCTCCATCTTTTAACATCTTTATCATATGAGAATCTTCTCCCACATAAAACATGTCAACATCCACTTTTTCATTGATATCATAGCAAGTATTAATTACTTCATCATATTCTTTCATTGGTGTTATATATTTATAATCAAACAACACCTGACCACATATTATCAATATAATGCATAAAATAATTAAATAACATTCCTTCTTTTTAAATATCTTTCCCAAAAGAATCCCGATGCCAACATTTATGAAAGGGATAATATAATAACCATTTACAACCAAAAAAGCAACCGCACAAATCGCCAAAACTGTAGCAATTATCCAACTCCATTTCTTATTCTTTATAAACTTGAAACAGCAATACCAAATTGCAAACGCTGAACAATATATAAGAGACATTTTCAAGCTGTAATTTTTACAATTAATATATGGCAAGCAAACCGTAATTACTGCTATAAACAGATTGACTGTTCTGCCTAGGTCACTGCATACCTTGTCATATAAAAAATACACAATTACAATTTGTAGTATCATCATCAATGATAATATAAATATTCTCGAAATATCTTTATTAATGACAAAAGAATTATACGTATGTAATCCCAATAATAACCCAATAAGTATTACTCCAACATATGTCATCCTCTTCTGCCAAAGTGTTTCCTCATTAAAATTCACACTATTATAATTTGTCATTCTTTCAATTGCCGGTAATTTTGCCATCCATGTAAATATCTTGTCTGAATATATATACATCAATACTGATATTACTGTCAAAATATCTACTGCCAGCGAGCTATTCAGCATTTTTGCGCCATGTCTATATTCGCAATCATACATTATATCAATAACGCTAATGATTTCCATGCCAAAACATGCCACCATAAATGTAAACGAAAAATCAAATTTTCTTCTTTTTTCATTGGATATATAAAGCCAAAATAGCAATGAAACAACAAATAATATTATCAATATTTTCACATTACATACGCAAGCTGTTATCGTCCATATACATCCTCTTATTATTTTATTTTCTGCATAATTTATTTTATATGTATCAAATGCATACATTACATAATCCACAATTACAATAGCTGACATTAGATACATTAACAGGTCCAATGAAACACATATATATATATTTCTATATACTAATGAACTGACAAAGTATACTGATACAAGAACAGACAATATTTTTATAATATAGTCTGCACTATTCACAACTTTTTCCCTCATATCATATTTCCTTCCTTACAAACTTACTTTTTTATTTCGTACTTGAACCCTTTTTTATAACGAACATAACTATCCAAAAAAATGTTCCTCCAACATCAAGCACCAACAATGGTATACTGGCAAATGCAGTTCTTGAATCATATAGGTTTCTGTCTCTGGAACTTTTACTACCACATCCGAAACACTTGCAAGTTCTCCACCTTTTGCCCCCGTAAGTCCAACAATCTTAATTCCCAATGCTCTTGCAACAACAGTTGCACTTATAATATTTTTACTATTCCCTGATGTAGAAATTCCAAGAAAAACATCCCCTTCTCTTCCATATCCGAATAATTGCTGTGCAAATACACCAAGTCCATCCACATCATTAATATACGCAGTAGTAAGTGCTTCATGTGCAACAAGTGGAATAGCCATCAGACCACATTCCAGATTTTCAGCTAAAGATGGTCCTCTCTCTGAATCCACCTCACAAAGTTTCTTGGCAAATTCTGCTGATACTTTTCGCGGAGTTTTAAAACGTTTCATAAGCTCTCCCGCAATATGTTCTGAATCAGCAGCCGAGCCACCATTGCCTGCAATCAAAAGCTTATGGTTATTTTCATAAGCCTCCTCCATAACTAAATAACCATCTATTATATCCTGCCTGCACAACTCTAAAACAGGATATCGCTGTATCAACAAATCAATATGTTTCCCTAATTTTTTTTCTAAATGTCTCATATTTCTCCTTCATAAAATTCTAATTAAGAATTTTCGTAATTACCTCAAGCAAAGATTCACCTGTTATATCAGCTTCTATCAGCTTATTTTCACGTTTTATATATCCAGTCTTACACCTAGCATTTTTTCCAGCCAATACATCATTTTCTCCATCACCAATCATCCATGATTTTGACAAATCAACATTAAAATCAGTTGCTGCCTTCCACAACATCCCAGGTTTTGGTTTTCTGCAATCACATTCAAACTTCAACTCTGGTATTTCACCATCATATCCCTTGTCTGGATGATGTGGGCAATAGTAAATTGCATCTATATATGCACCTTTCTCTCCTAAAAGTGTTTCCATCTTATTATGAATCTCTTCCAGTTCTCCATAAGACACTTCGCCTCGTGCAATTACCGGTTGATTAGTCACTACAATAGCCAGATAACCTGATGCATTAATTTTTTTGATTGCTTCTATCACGCCTGGTAACAATTCAAATTCATCAATATTTCTCAAAAATCCTACATATTTATTTATCGTACCATCCCGATCCAAAAAAATAGCCTTCTGCTTATTTGACAAATTTTTTGCCTGAACAATTCCTTTTTCATAATCTTTGCATACACCATAATACCTTTCTGGTGTCCCCATATCTTTTACATATTCCGGGCTATCGTATACATACATCTTTCCTGTTCCAGATAATGGTTTCAAAATCTGACGATCAAGGTCAACTTTTCCAATGGGTACGATTGCCATCTTATCACTATGCACTCCTGCATCTGAGGCAACCATCTTCTCATCATCTGCCAGTAATTTCAAATATTCATCTATAGCCCTATTCGCAATAACATGTAAGCCCGCATTCACTCTATTCTGATACCACCTAGGTCTCTTATCCTCTTTTGCCAACCATTTGTCCACCTGTTCGTTGCGATTAACAATAATAAGTCCACTATCATAAGGATGTGCATTCGGATGAGTAAATAAAGTCACTTCAGCCTTCTTTTCTCTGTGAAATGTTACCATTCTATTAAAATCAACGTCAAATATAGCATCTGCATTTAATAGTAAAAACGAATCATCTCCAGATTCTTCTATTTCCTGTCTCAACCGGAATAATGCCCCAGCATTGCCCAGCGGCTCTTTTTCAAAGTAATAACTAATATGCACTCCCAGCTGACTTCCATCCTTGAAGTAATCCATAATTACTTCTCCCATATGACTCACAGTAAGGATAATATCTGTAAATCCCTGATTTCTAAGACAGACTATTTCTCTCTCCAATACCGGCACTCCACATATTGGAATCATTGGTTTTGGTATATCTTGGGCAATAGCTGAAATACGAGTTCCTCTACCACCTGCCATTATGATTGCTAACATTTATTCTTTTCTCCTAATAAATATTTCCACTTGGTATAACAATAGTATTACCTTCGTTAGCATAAATCACTTGTCCATTAATGCATGAACTTAAAGGTGCTACTAAAAACAATGCTAACTCCGCAATTTCTTCACATGTAATTAATCTTCCACCTAATGCAGGAAATGATAATTCGTCACCTGTTGTCCTTCCCGCAATCTTTGTAGCAACTCCACCTGGGGCAATTGCATTCGAACGAATTCCATATTTCCCTAATTCTACTGCAAGCCCCTCTGTATATTGCATAATTATATTTTTCGAAAAACCATATGGATTTGTGCCTGCTACTTTTCCTGTCTCAGACGAAATATTTAATATAACTCCTTTGATTTTTTCTTCTATAAAATAATTAGCCACTCTGTTTGTAGCGAAATATGGTCCTCTGATATTGGTCGACATTATCTCATCCCAATCCCGTAACCTGCATGAACTGTAATTAACATCCCTATATATTCCGGCATTATTAATCCAAATATCAACTTGTCCCAATTCATTAAGTACTTGTTTGAATTTTTCTTCTATAACTGTGCAATCGGATATATCCCAATTCAAAACGCTGACTTTATCTCTATCCACTGCATCTGCAAAGTTATGTAATTTTACCTCATCTCTCCCTGTTATCAAAACTCTTGCCCCTTGACTAATACACTTGCGGGCAATAGCTGCTCCAATCCCTTCAGAACCACCAGTAATAACCACACATTTATCTCTTAGCAAATTTCCACTTTGAGTTGTTGAAATATCTACATAAACCTTTTTACCAAACATTTTTTTTAAAGTACGGCTAATTTTATTCATGGCTGGTCTCCTTCCCAATATCCATTTTTATATAAATCATTCTCTAATTTTTCCATAAAAACTCGTCTTCCAGTCTCAGATAACCAATCAACTCCATTCCAAAACAAATTATTATCATCTTGAAATGTATCATCCAGTCTATAATCTAAATGTAAAACATTATTTTTTTCTGCTATATCCTGAAAATTCGAATAGTAAAAATTTTGTAAAAATTTTTCAGAAAACATTTCGTTCATCTGCCGTGCCATAGGGCCAGTCACAAAAACAAGTTTCCATCCCTGTGCTTTACATTTATCCACCAATCTTTCTAATAACTTTCGATTATATTCAAAGCATGGTATTAAATGAGTTGTATCTGCATCTGTCAAATTCTCTAATTGAAACTGTTTCTTCCAGACATCACAATGTTCCTGTGCTATTTTTTTCAATCTTTCTTCAGATACAACACATTTTTGATATGACCATTCTGAGTCAATTTTTCTATTTACAATACTATATATTGCTTTTTTCCCTGCATACAAAATTGGATATTTTACCGCAATTATATACTTGAGAAGCGAATATTTTTCTATTCTATCTTTGGGCAGTTCATAATAATACTTTGCAATTTGATTCAATGATGTATAATTTTTTAAAGCAAATAAACCAATAGGAAAAAAAGCAACCACAATTGTATCTCGTGGAATATGCTTCGAATAATTTTCCAGTAACTGAATATCATAATATAAAGATTGTGGTGCACGGGCCAGACTAACTCCCTCATTTTTAAAGTACTGAAATGCAAATCTGGCATGTACACTTCCCAAATTAACCATTTTGATTTTGTCGGACCAATATATTTTTCTCACAGGACGATTCTCAAATTCAACTAAATTTTGATAATAAAACGAATTCTTATATCTATAATTCAATAAAATGAATACCATTATTATCAAACATAATATTCCTAAAACTATCATTTATTTACTTCCTTCATCTATATGGATTTTAATGCCTTTTTTTCCTCATCAGAACTTACCATATAAGCAAGTGCTATATATAACACTGTATAAATTATTCCCCATATAATCATTTCAAACTTATTTGTAATACCAATTCTATTAGAAATAACATATAATACTATGCTCATACATACCATTGAAGCAACAATTGGCACAATATTTTGGAAATATCTTTTTACATCCAAGCCAATCGTTTTCTTGAGATATGGGACTATAAACACACACATTCCTATAACATACGCTGCTGTTGTAGAATAGGCTGCACCTTTTATTCCTAATGGTTTAACTAATACATATGTTGCCACAACATTAGCCAAAAATATCACAAACTCACACACCAAAAAATATGTCTGTTTATTTATAGCTCTTAAAATCAAGTGTCCGCTTCCCATTAATGAGCTAAATAATGTTCCTACCATCACTATCATGCTAGTAGTCCATGCCAATTCATACCTAGAATCAAGCCAGATATCTGTTACAAAAAACTTCCCTACCACTAAATATCCACCCAGTATATAGAACGCAATAAATGCTTGTAACCGGCTTATCTTTATCATCACTTCTGTAGATTTTTCTTTCGGGTTGTTCTCACTAAATTTCATAACTATCTTTGGAAATATCATTGTACTAATAATTTGTGTCATACTGTTAAAAGCTGCTGAAATAATGGCTCCTGATGAAAAAATAGAAACCATTGATGCATTTAAGCGCATACCAATTATTATCGAATCGGTATTCCATATCAGCTGTTCAATAATAAGATTTAAAAAAAACAATAGTGAATATGAAAAGAATTTTTTAGGAGAAATAGGCATATTTTTATTTATATTGCAAAAGCCAATTTTCATTTTCCCTTTACAAATCGCATATAAAAAGTTTGCACCAAATGTAAATATTGATACATACAAATCTATATACGCTATAAGTGTAGCCGACTTTCCTTTGTTTATCAGCGAAAATATCAATGCTACCCTCAACAGATATTTCAACAAATCCACTGTTTTTACATATGCATATTTCTCATATACAAACAGATAAGACATATATATATCTGTTAGAATTGAAAAAACAGCACTAATTAACAATATAATAAAAATATTTCTAGCGAGCTGCAAATCTCTCGTTGATAAGCTGCTGGAAAAAAAATTAGGGATAAAACGGAATATCAGACATCCAACTAAAACAGCAAATAATCCCGCCACAAAATTCAATGCTGTTGAAAATGAAACTAATGCTTTTGCTGCATCTCCTTTATCTTCACCCTTCGCTCTCAATTCTGACAAAAAACGTATCAATGTGTTTCCTACGCCAAAATTTAAAATAATCAAATATGCCGCTAACGACACTATAATTTTATATATTCCATAATCATTATCGCCAAACATTTTTATCAAATAAGGCGTTACAACAACTGTACTGATCATTTGCACAAAAACTGTAGCATAGTTAATGACTGTTCCATATACTATCTGTTTATTCTTCATTTTTTCCACAACCTTTATAGCCATTAATTTTATTTGCCAATACCGTTGGTAAGTAATATTTTACCTTTTTCTTCCATGACAAGGTTTTCTGAATTGCTCTTTTTAATCCTTCTTTCTTATACGTAATCAAGAAGATTTTATCTGCTTCATCTCTTACCCTTGGTTCAGTCAAACGCTTATTGTATTTTTCAACCTTTGAATATTCTACTTTTTCTAGATAAACCTGCTCTTTAACAAGTTTTAGCAATGCCTTCCCCTTAGCTGTATTTATGCATAATATTGATGTTCCTTTAGCATTATAGTATGGTTCTTGTGGTGATACGCCATGATAATCTCCTAACGTAATGTCCGAAAATCTATTTTTTCCTCGTACATAACAAGAAAAACAAGATTCTCTTTGCATATAATGGACTGCTATCCCCAAATCAGTTTCATAAAATGCCCTGACATATCTCTTCTTATTATCAAATCTAATATCGCTCCATTGTGGTATCCAATTTATCCCCGCCGGCAATCTTAAATTAATAGATTTTACAGAAGACTTGTATTTTTTTTCTAAATTTTCTATATAGTTTTCTAGAACTGAAGGTGCTGTTGGTCCCTGACACACAAGATCAATCTTATACAAAATGTCATATTCTTTTCCCAAAAATGTTGATAAAGCTGCAACTTCACAAGGACAACCCACAAATAATACAGGAGTCTCTCTTTCTAAACATTCTTTTATTCTTTTATATATCAGGTTCTTCCTGCTTTGCACATACTTCGAGCGTTGCATCCTTTCTAGAAGTTCTTCTCCTCCCAATTCATGATGAACTCCCTTAAAATCTTCATCCCAAATAACGGCACATACCTTTCCATTGGGATACATTTTCATGAATTCATCTGCAAAAATTCTAAATAACCCACCTGAAGAACTACTATATACTATCTGTTTCTTTTTTGAATATCCTGCATAAGTTTCAATTTCATCTATGTTATTCTCCTGCTTATCTTTTGCCCTATGGCATACACTAGTACATTTTCCACATGCAATACATTTCTTATAATTTGTATATGGATAGAAAAAACCACTTTCATCTTTTCGCATCTCCATAGCTCCAACAGGGCATATATTCGCACATGCTTCACATCCAGTGCATTCTATTTTTTTTATATAATTAAAAGTAAATGCTTCTTCCAAAATACACCTTCCTTATGATTATGCTTAATTAAAATGCCAATGCGGTTTTCCTGACAAAACATATGTCAAATTTCTTGTCCTATCAGATATTTTTTTTGCCGGTACTCCTCCGTATATGCCATATGGTTCACAGTTTTTACAGACTAATGCCTTTGCTGCTATTACAGCTCCTTCTCCTATTTTTACCCCTGGCAATATGGTAGAATCCGAACACACCCACGCCCGTTCACCAATTACAACTTCACCTCTATGTTCAGGTGTAACTGCAAAGCTTGGGCTATTGACATCATGCTCTTGCGTCCAAATATGTACATTCATGCCTAAAACAACATTGTCTTCTATTATAATTCCTGATCTTCCATCAATTATGCAGTTGCCCGCAATGATGCAATTTCCCATGTGCACATTCCACGGAGAACGAATCTCACATCCTGCACTTATAACAGTTTTTTTGTCTATATCCATGCAAAAAACTCTTTTATATAATATCTTTCTAATTCTATTACTCGGATATTTACTCATGCGCATCTGACAATACCGCATCCATCCATAAAAATAATGATCCGCATTTTTATAAAAAGTTTTTAATGCATTCACAAGTTTTCTTTCTTTCAAAGAAGACTTGCTATTTTTTATTTCTTCTGTTTTTTGATTAGAATTTTTAGTTTTTTGTTTTACCATGCCATCTATTTTTCGTTCTATTCTGCAATAAACCGATAAAAACAAAATGTTTAATAGATATATTAACAAAACAGCTATTATTATCTTTAATATTATATTCATATATTTTCCAATGCCTCACTTAAATACTTTTCAGATTCAATTTTTCTTTTTTTTATGTTTTCATTTATTATTGAATAATCAAGAGTCTCAGTGTGTAAATATCTATCAATACTACCTTTTTTATAATAACTCATTTGTATTCCTAAAAATTCCAGTAATCCATTATTCTTATTTAATTTGTCTTCTCTCGATATTAAAACAACTTTCTTTTTATTTTTCAAAGCAAAAACTAAGCCATGGTACGAATCCGTAATAACAACTTCACAATTACGAAAACACGTTATCCACTCTTGCTCGGTTGCTGCTGGCAAATTAATATTTGCCCATCTATATTCTCTTGCAAGAGAAACAATTTCATATTCATGTTTATTTGCATAATCAATTATTTCGTCTGCATAATCAGCGATTGAATCAAATGAATATAATACAATACTTTTTTCCCCTAGCTTTGTTTTACATGTAATTTCATTAAATTCCCATAAAAATGTAGGATCCAATACAACCGTAACTTCTTGATGTTCATTATTTTCAATAAATTTTTTTGTAACTACATCTCTAGCGGAATAATTTTTAAATTTTTGAAACCACATTATCTGTTCATCTGATAACACATAATCAACTGATAAAGCTCCTGTACTTGGAGCATAATAAATCAATGCAGTTTTATCTATATCTTTTCCTATATATATGTCATCATAAAAAGGATGTTTGCAATTTAAAATCTCATCGCTTCCTGCTATCACTAAATCTAAATCCAAACCATCTACTTCTTTTCCGTTTTTCACCTCTATTTGATTAGGAATATTTTTTATCCAATTATTAAATGCTTTCATTCTTTTTATTGATTGCATAATATGCTTTGGATGCCTCTGCCAATTTGGTTCTACCCTCAATGCAATTTTTATATTTTTTACAAAATAATATTTGGGTTTAAACATTAATACTGTAATATTGTGTCCTTTTTCCTTCAAATAATTTGTCATTGCATACAGTTGTGCCTGTGCACCATAATTCAATCCACCTGCATATGTTAAAATTCCTATATTCATTTATCCTTCCTCTATCTGTGCTATTATCATATTTATATCTTTATATACCTTATATGTATCTGTATAAAGATATTCATTTGTATCTAATTTAACGCAATATAACTTTTTATCCAAAAAAGTAGTTAAATCTTCGTTAGAAAATACTATTTTTACTTCATTATCATCCTCATAGTTCTCTTCATATCGCTTAACTTGTATTTCCGGAATAATTAATTGTATATAGTATTCTAATTTATATACTTTATTTGAATGTACATAAATCTTGCCGAAATTATCCAAATATGTTCTTAATGTTTCATTTTCGCTATATGCCACAAATTTGTCAGTATATTCTTGTGTTGTTTCAGAAATATTTCCCCTGAAAAATATACACTGATACAGCTGTTGATAAAAAAGCATGCTGACTATTAATGTAAAATAAATATAAATACTGTTCGATTTTTTACAAACCATTATCAAAATAATACTTATCAGCAAGCTTATCTTAAATGCTAAAGAATAAGAAATCACTTTACCCATTGAAAATGCTTCAAACAATTTTCCAACATCAAATTCTTCTATTCCATTTATATCAAAAGTTCTTAAAAATACCACTCTAAATAATAAATATAAAATTAATGCAAGCAATATAGCTTTTGTAAGTAATTTTTTTGTGTCATCTTCTTTCATGTATACATATAATGATATAACCATTGGCGGTAAAAAATTAATATAATACCTTAAATAGAAAAAAAATCTTCCATCATTGTAAACATCACCTTGCATTAAATTTATTCCATGCCAGCAATTTATAACTCCCATTGCCAAAATACTAACGCCCAGCCCGATCATGCAAAACATACTAACAACATTCGCCATTTCCTCTGTGTTTTTTCTTTTTCTTTTTTTCAAGAAAAAGAAAAAACACACAATCGAAGCTGCAAAACCAAAACCAGTAAAAATTAAGATTGCATATGCATTAGTAGCGGATACGGTTAATATTCCTTTTAAAGTATCTCGTATTCCAAACGTTTTAATCGTCAGAATAAAATTTTTTACTAATCCCGCATTACCACTCTGACCGATTGCTGCCGAAGCCAATTCATTAAGAGCTTGTTCATTTCTATACAGTTGCATTCCAACATATCGGTTAATTTTCCATGCAATAAGCAGAAAAGCACTACCAATAATAATTGCTCGATAATCAAGAAAACTTTTCTTCTTTTTTAAAGACAAAAAAAATACAACCACCAAGATTGAAGGTAAATAAATCAATGTCCTTGCATGGCAGATACAACAATATGAAAATACGCCTATCAATATAAGAGAATATTTTAAATTGCTTCCATATTTATAAATTTTTAGGATAAAATAAATAAATAACCATGTGCTAAGTGTTAATATGGCTTCGTTACAGAAAATATCAGCAGTAGCATTTGAAAAAAAAGAACCCGCTAATGAAACCACAGCTATTTCAAGTTCATTATCATATTCAAAAATTTTTTTCAAGATTAACCAACAAACGACCGACTGTAACGCCAGTATGAAAGCCAATACAGTTCTTGCAAGATTATATATAATTTTCCCATTTGTTATAAAATAAAATAATGGTGCTAAATACCAGGCGCTGCCGCATCCATATTTTGTGCCAAATTTTGTAACTAAATAGCTCCAGTCATATCCTGCCAGTTTTGCGGCTGATGCTAAAGAAATCACCTCATCTGGTCCTGATGTTGGAGTCTTAACAATAAAAATCGGAATTAAATGTAATAAAAAGCTCAGAATTAATATCATTAAAACTCCACTATATTTTTTTTCTTTAACTTTTAAGCCATTTATTAT
The DNA here is from genome assembly GCF_020687575.1 of Roseburia sp. CLA-AA-H209. Taxonomy (NCBI): domain Bacteria; kingdom Bacillati; phylum Bacillota; class Clostridia; order Lachnospirales; family Lachnospiraceae; genus Roseburia; species Roseburia sp. CLA-AA-H209. The sequence goes on along the minus strand of NZ_JAJEQU010000003.1, from coordinate 191,527 downwards.
CTTCATCCTCTCTCCTACAAACCTAAGATTTGTTCTATGAATTTTTTTGCATCATTATCATAATTAAATTTACTAATTATTTTCTGTTTTGCATTGCACCCAATGTAACTTGCATCTTCTCTTTTTTTGCATATTCTATTAATAGTATCTATATAATCTTGAGGTTTTTCACAATGGTAATAGTCAACTTGATCAATCATTGGAATTCCCTCTATACCAATATCATTAGTCAATACTGGAAGTCCCAAACTCATTGCTTCTAATATTTTCACCTTTATTCCAGCTCCCATAACCAATGGTGCCACCAGGCACATAGATTGCGCTAGTTCTTTACCTACATCCTCAACAAATCCTTTGATTATGACCCGGTCACTAGCATATGATAATAGTTTAGCTTTAGGTCCGCTTCCAATAACAACAAATTTAATTTCCTTGTCTTCAATTTCAGGCAAAACATTCTTTATAAACCATACACAGCTTTTCCAATTTTCCTCCCGTGCCATTGCTCCATAAAAAACCACTTCATTACTACCGTTATTGCATAATTTTCTGTCAGACAAATTTTGATAAAAAACAGACCATATTATGCTCTTTCCCACATATCCATCGCCACAAGATAATTTATAATCTTTTTCATTATTAAAAACAACAAGATTGCATTGATTTAAATACCGTATTTCTAATTTTTTTACTCGTCTAGCTTTGCATGCAAAAAATGCCTTTTGAAACACATTTTTATAGAAATCACGTTTCCGTTGCATTCCCAGATACGAAACATCTTCTTCTATAGCAACAAATTTTGCGTTTGCCCATATTTTTTTTAAAATCGGCAAAAAGAATAATATTTCTGTCCACTGCATTATTATTATATCCGGTTCATAATTTTCGTCCTCCAATTCCCGGAGCATTCTTCGCATTCCTATTCTATAATCAATTGTTGTCAATCCCGCATATTTATTGCAAATTTCCAGTTTCGATATCCATGCCAATCCTCTTTTTAATTCATTAACAATTCCACCTCTAGGTCTGACATACATATTATAATTTATTCCATACAAATCCAAATCTATTTTACCTATCTCATCTGGTTTGCAGAAAGTAGCTAACCTTAAGTTAATGTTTTTTTCTTTTGCCATCTGTTTTAAGTACCAATTTTGTGTTTTACCGCTTGCATGTGATACCGAATCATATGGAACCATTAGCGAAACCCATAAGACTTTTTTCATACTTACACTAACCTCCGTAACTTACTTTCTAACTTTCATATATATATCATACATATATCTTTCAATGTATCCCAGGCCAAAACATATCTCAAATATTATTCGTTCAACAATGCCTCCATCCAAATAGTCTTGCAAATATATAAGCATACTTTTATGAAAATTTTTAAACGCCTTTACCTTTCCACCGTAATGTTTTTTTATTGATACCGAATGAAAATGGTCATACCTGCATTTTGGCAGAACAGCCTCTTTATAACCGTTCCGCAGAAGCCGTCTTGCCAAAATATTTTCTTCGCAATAAAGAAATGTTTTTTCATCGAATCCATCAATCTTATCATATGCCTCACGCGAAATTGCAAAAAAAGAACCCTCAACTACACCAACTGTTTCAAAATGATTTTTACTACTTAGCATTTTTCTTTTTATCTTTCTTTTGTCTAAGTTGAACCAAATCAAAAAAATAGATTCTATCAGTCCCCAAAACTTTGGTAAATTCCAAATATTATATCCTTGATTTACTATCGGTGCAACAACCCCTATATCTTTGTGGTTATTAGATAGCTTATCCATTTCTTGCAATACAGGATTCTCAAACCGAACATCTGGGTTTGATATAAAGAACAACTTGGGATTATAATTTTTTTCAGCATATCTGCATCCAAAATTGTTTCCATATGCATATCCACCATTTTTATCAGTCTGTATAACATCTATTTTATCTGATTTCAAACAGGTCAATTTAGACAATGAATAATCTGTCGAGCAGTTATCTACAACAACAATTTTATCAATTGCATTACACATTTTTGCCATTTCTACAAATTCCAACGTTGTCTCAGCATCGTTATAATTCAGTACTATCAAAAAATTCTTCAAGATTATGATCTCCATTAATAATACATATTATCTTGTCAAAAAATTTTCTCCATTGCTTATTCTTTTTCTCCAATAATTTAACAAATCATGCATTGTCTGTTCAAATGGAATTTGAGGTTCCCATCCAGTATGCTCTTTAAATTTTCTACAATCTGGCACCTGTAAATCTGCATCTATCGGTCTTAATCTTTCCGGATCAGTAACAACTTCTATTTTATCCTTCATTGTCGAGTACGAAATCAAAGTATTCAATGTGTCACCAACTTCACATGTATATGATCCACCTATATTGTAATATTCTCCAGCAATAGGATTGACAGTAACTAACATATAGTAAGCCCTTACAGCATCTCTGACATCAGCATACGTCCTAAGTGATTGCAAATTACCTACCATAACTTTTGGTTCTATTAATCCAGCCTCAATCATAGCAATCTGCTTTGCAAATGTGGACTCATGAAATACATCGCCCCTTCGTGGTCCTGTATGTGTAAACATGCGAGTAGTCATAACCGTCATCCCATAAGCCTCTGCATAATATCTTCCCAACAAATCTGTTCCAACTTTTGATATTGCATATGGCGAAGCTGGATGAAATGGACATTCCTCATTAATTCCTGCTTCTGGTTTTTTTTCTTTTGGAATTTTTCCGAACACTTCTGATGATGCACATACATGAATAATCGGCTTATATGAAGGATCTTCTTCCATTGCCAAATGTATTGATTCTAACAGTCTGGCAGTTCCCAGAATATTAGTATTAAGTGTATCAATTGGTGCTGTAAAACTGGTTAATGGATAACTCTGTGCAGCCAAATGGAACACATAGTCAGGCTTTATCCTATTTACTACAGTAATTAATGACACCTGATCATTCAAGTCGGCATATTCAAAAAATACTCTATTTTTCTCATTTACTCTTTCTAACAAATGACTAACATTGTCTAATGGACTTCTCCATCTGCAGACACCATAAACATCCCAATCCGTATTTTCTAATAGAAAATCTGCCAAATGTGAACCTACCATTCCTGTAATTCCTGTTATTAACGCCTTCTTTTTCATTTTTATTCATTCTCCATTTCTCTTTGTATTTTTGTTGTAAAACTTTCTCTTTTTAATATATTCATATCATATAGATATAAACTTTCCATCTGAGTTATGCTTGGCCTATTTTGATAAAAACTTTCATCTGGTACAGATATTGTGTATTTTAGCTTACCTTTTTTAATTCTATTGATTTCATCTGCAATTCTCACTCTGCTTATCAGCTCATTTCCAGCAACATTCAACACAAAATCCGTAAATTCCTCCCAGTTATTAATCATCCACTCTACAACTTTGACAACATCAGATACCACAATACAATTTCTGTAAAAAGGATGATAAACATCTGCTATCTCTCCCTTCTCCATACAGGACATACAATACGATACAAATCTATCCTTGCTCGAAGCTACATACGATAATCTAATAGCCTTAAAATAAGCTGATTGTTTAAATTCATCTTCAACCGCTTTTTTCATTCTACCATATGGAGTCTTTGCCATTGTTTCACTTTTTTCATTATAGATGAATCCATCAATATCTCCAAATACTGCATCACTTGAGAAAAATAGTACTCTTATATTTCTTTTTATTGCTTCACTTATAAATTTTGTTGTTCCAATCACATTTATATTCCAGCACATTTCATATTCCTTTGCACACATATCCGGTCCAGAAATTGCTGCTGTAAAAATAAGGTATGATAATCCATCCAATAAATCAAAATTAAATTTTTCGCAATCTTGTAAATCTAAATATATATCAGCTAAATCGCTTTTATCAAATTTTACCACCTTGGCAATATTGCTACAAGTCTCAAAATGTTCAATTAAGAATTGTGCGATATATCCTGTGCTCCCAACTATTCCTATGTTCACTTTTTATCCCTCATAATCTTCTGCTGTATACTGTATAATTCTCGAGCCACCATTTTCAAATTCGAACGGAACATGCAATAAACCACTCATTGCATTAATTAAATTCTGTTTATTTTCTGGCTTAACATAAAAAATCAAAAAACCTCCTCCACCAGCGCCAAGTAGTTTCCCTCCTAATGCACCTGCTTCGATTCCTTTCTTATATAATGCATCAATGCTTTCTGTACTAACCTTTTCCCCGGTAGTTCTTTTGAGTTTCCATGTGTAATCAAGCAGTCTACCAAATTCATCTAAATCGCTATTCTTTTCCACCAAAATCTTTTCAGCTTCATCTACTAAAGAATACATTTCTTTTAACTTTTTTATTTTATTTTCATTCGACTCTCCTGCATTATTCGCTTTTTGTATATCAGATGAAAATCTCGTAAATCCAGTAAAAAACATAACTAAATTATAATTCAACATACTTTTTCGCTCTGGTGAAATAATAACCGGACTTACTTTATATCCATCCTCATTAAAATCTATTCTATTAAAGCCTCCAAATGCTGCCGCTATCTGATCCTGCCAGCCGCCAGCTTCCGCACATAATTCTCTTTCTAAGTAAATTGCTTCATCTGCCAATTTTTTCTTATCTACATATTTTCCTTTTAATGCATAAAAGGCATTTAACATTCCCACCGCAAATGAACTACTTGTACCCAGTCCTGACTGTGCTGGTAAATCAGCTTCATATGTCAATCGTAATTCATGCATATCCAACATTTTCATTGCATTTCTAATTGCAGGATGTTGAATTTCATCATATGTATTTACATATTCCATTCTAGAATATGTTAAATGGGTTTTATAATCAAAAAATCTCGGCAGGTGTCTAACGGTAACGTAACAATATTTATCGAATGTTGTTGACAAAACTGCCCCTCCATACTTTCTAAAGTAATTTTCCATATCCGTTCCCCCGCCAAAAAATGACATTCTAAACGGAGTTTGTGATATAACCATTAATTGCCTCCTTCTACGATTTCATCTAATATTTCGTTCATTCTATCCCAGCTAAATTTGTACGCTTCGTTTTCTATTTCCTTTTCAAAATGCCGTTTATCATTGCATTCATAAAATTTAACTATCGCCTGTCCAAGTTCTTCTGCATTAAATGGCGGAACAACATAGCCTGTCTTTCCATCCGCAACAACTTCTGGCAATCCCCCTACATTTGTAACAACTACAGGTTTTAAAAACTCATATGCAATTTGAACAATTCCGCTTTGTGTTGCAGATTCATATGGTAGAATAACCATGTCTGTTGCTGTAAAGTACTTTTCTACATCATCATCCGAGACATATGCATCTTCTATTAATATATAATTCTCTATGTTTAAATCTTTTATTATTTTTAAATAATGATCCTTTTCTCCTCCAAAATCACCTACAATATATAACTTAACATTAGGTATTTTATTTTTTATAATACTCAATGCTTTTAATAAGTACTTCAATCCCTTATATTCTCTAATCAATCCAAAAAATAATAACACAAATTCATTTTGAGCAACATTTAATATTTTTCTTGCATCATCTTTTTCCAGTTGACTCTTATTAAAAACATTATATGTGGGTATTACAGCCTTTTTATAACGTGCATCTTTTTTTACCGAAAGTAAGTCCACTTCATCTAACTTGGAATGAACAATATAATACTTTCCCTTCTTCAGAGTAGCTTGAGTTAGCAGTCTATCCATAGGAAATCTTTCATGTGGAAAAACATTATGACACACAAATAAAATTTCCTTTGTCTTTAATAAGCTACATATTATTTGATAACAAGGTGCAAAATACGGATGCCACCACTGAAAAACCACTAAGTCCGGAGATAACTTATTTATCTTTTTTGCAACATGAACCCAGTTAAAAGGGTTTGCTGTATTTATACAATAGTTCGTGCCGTCAACTTTAAATGTATCGCTTTCATAATCCTTTTGTTCTTTTTTATACATAAATTTAGGATATTGCATCTTATATGATAATGCAATCACTTCATGCTTTTTCGCAAAAGTCTTGCACATCATTCCCATGTAGTGTGCTATCCCGCCTTTATAAGGATACACAGGGCCAACCATTACTATTTTCATTTTATTTTTCCTTCCTACTTTCTTAGATTAAATACATAATCCTATGCATAAATAAAATTTTCTTTATGATAATGGAGCCTCATCTTTTGCCTCATCAAATGTATTATCCATGCATGCATCAGAAGAATAGTACATTTTTCTTACCTTATATTGTACATCCTGCATTATTTTTCTATTTGCAGATATTACATCAGCAAGCATACCCATTACAAAAGTTTGTACCCCTATAATGATAAGCATAGCACATAAAATCAACGATTGTACATTTCCTCCTCCTACACCGTTCACTAATCTAACAATATATCTGATTCCCAATATAATTCCACCTAAAATAGGAATTGTAGAAAGTGTAGTAAATGCCATCAATGGTTTATACATCATATAAGCTCTGATTATTGTAAGCATGGATTTCTTTATATAACCAAACATACTGCTGAACAGTCTTGACGGTCTCAGTTCAGCATTCGTACGTATCGGCACTGATGTCATGGCAATCTTACCACGCCCAGCCTGTACAATTGTTTCCAGTGTATATGTATATTCATTCACTACATTCATCTTAAGCGCTGCTTCTCTGCTATATGCCCTGAATCCAGATGGTGCATCTGGTATATCTGAATTAGAAGCCTTACGCACAACCCAGCTTCCAAAATGCTGTAATTTCTTTTTAAGCGGCGAAAAATGTTTTGTCTGATCAATAGGTCTTTCCCCTATGACTATATCTGCTTTTTTATCAATAATAGGTCTTACGAGTTTCTCTATATCTTCACCGCAATACTGATTATCCGCATCCGTATTCACTATTATGTCTGCTCCATGTTTCAGGCATTCGTTAAGACCTGCCATAAACCCCTTTGCAAGTCCTTTATTTCTCTTAAAGCTCACAATATAATGCACGCCCCAATTTCTTGCTACTTCAACGGTGTTGTCTTTACTTCCATCATTGATAATCAGATACTCTATTTTATCAATTCCATCAATATGTTTTGGTAAATCATTTAATGCTACCTCAAGTGTCTCTGCTTCATTATAACAGGGAATCTGTATAATCAGTTTCATCTTTTAGTTCCTCACTTTATTTTTTTCTTATAATGTAATAATTTTCATTTTCATATAACACGGTACCTTCCATTGGTTCTGCCCATGCCATTTTATCCACAACATATGTCTTTCCACTTTCTATTTCATCCAGCTCACCTTCCGTGATTCCAGTAACTTTTGCTTCCATAAATTTTATCTGGAAAGCAACTGCACGATAACCATCTGTTGCACACACAGCAAACTCTTCTATTCCATTCTCACTCAAATAATCACACGCTACTTGAAACTGAGTCTCATAAAGCGGCATATTAATGACATTTGGTGTATCCTTATACAATTCCGCTACATGATAATTTGCATTATATCCACTAAATACACACATACCAGTCCATATGCCTATCAAAGCGATTTTTCCCATTTTTTTATAATTATAATATATGACTGCAATAAATATCATAAACGTAATTCCAACAATACTGCTTTGCATTACTGTAAAGCGATTCTGTGTCGAGAAATATGGCAATAACACTGCTGGGATTGCCCAATAATTAAATGCATTATTCTGATATATCCTCGTCATATATTCTACAAAAACAGACAATACAACGCTACCTGAAATAATCGCTATCCAGGTTTTTCTTTCAATGCCTCTACAACATTCTATCATTCCTAGCAGCAAAAAGAAAGCAAATACTGTTTCCCAGTATCTTCCATATATGTAAACATCATATCTCAATGTATCAAGCGGTACCTTTGCTAATGCCAAATCTAAAACTGAAACCATCTCTGTTCCGACCAATGCCAGTCCAACAAATACATAGAAATATTTCAAATCATTCTTTTCTTTTTTTTCTTTAATGTACGTTTTTATTCCACTGCAAATTCCAATCAAAACAATGCCAAATGACCCTATTATTGCATACCAAATTTCTCCCAATATACATTGTATTCCGGAAATCAAAAAATAAAAATTAACTTTGCTTCCAACATTTTGTGCTTGACTTGCATATGTATTATATGTATAAGAACGTCCTTGTTTCTCATGCACATTCAGGTACTGCAATACTCCCTGATTCAGTGCAAGCATAAATGCCAGCGGCAACAGAAGAATCAGCAAGCTCTTCCAATCTTTCTGCCGGATACTCCGTGCCAGCACAACTATTGCATAAGCAATCACAACTGCCAATGAACGGTTATGAATAATATAAGTGTATCCAACTGCCAACCCTGCGCAGATTCCCCACCGTATAGCATATGTTTTTAAATATTTAAGCACAAAATAAATACTTAATAGCACAAAGAAATAAAGCCACATCTCCGATAGCATAACTGCTCCCTGGAAAATATAACTGGTATAAAGTGATACTGCTGTTGCACATAAGAGTAACAGGTACTTATTTACATCCTGCGCCAACATTTTTGCAATACTATAACACAAAAGCAGTACTCCACAGCTTATCAGCACATTGAAAAGCATTGCCACCCGATAGACTGTTATTATATTGCTGCTAAATGCCATCGGAATTGCCAGCAAGGCACTATATCCCCATGAATAAAAAGAACTTGCATTTCTCAATACGCCTGACCAGTTTCTTCCAGTGAACGTTGCTGCATGGGAAAGATACCCATATACATCACCTGAGAACCAGCCAGTAAACTGTGTGCTTGTAAGGAGATGTACAATAAAGCAGAGCAGAACCGCCAGACCAACTGCAACTTTCTCTTTCTTTTTATCTGTCCATTGTATCATCCATTCCATAAATCTATCCCAATCCTTTCTACTCACTTCCTTGTACCTTAACTAATGCTCCCTGATTTAAGAAAGCAGGTTTGCCCACATATTCATAAATATGGTCTGTCAGATTGCCACTCCAACCGGAATGCAGATGTCCCGCCAGAACTGCTACCACCGGACTGTCATCTGCTGTCAGCAGATTTAAAAATTCTTCTGTTTCCGGCGTTAATTCATAGCCACAATCTTCTCCCAACAGAAGTGATTTATTTACTGTTCCAAAATCACCGGCATCATACTGCACAACCAGTTCTCCATACTCATTTTGAAGTGTCTTCCTCAAATCTTCTGCCCCGGCTGTATAAATTGGAACATGACAGATTAAAATAATCGGTTTTCCCTTTTTATATAAGCTTTGAAATCCCTCTAGAGCTTCTGCTGAAATCTGTGCAAATCCATCTACCTGATAATCCCGGATAGATGCAACATAGAACTCTCCCATATCAAGGCTCTGAAACTCGCAGTTGTTATCTTTAAATACTTTAAGGAATGTTTCATCCGTATCCACAAAGGTATTCTCCCACGGAATATAGGAATCATGATTTCCGTAGGTATATAAGTATGGCATCGTAAGCTCTGACATTTTTTTCTGAACGGTCTGTATGTTTTCTGTAGAGCCATAATCAATCATATCTCCGCCGGTAAGAAATGCATCGACCTTGCTGTCATTGGCATACTGTATCCAATGCTCTATATTTTCTCCTGATGGAATACCTGCATCATCCCGAAATGCACGGGTTTCGGTATTTCCAAACCAGCCCAGATCATCTCTGTTTTCAAAGATTGCCTGGTCATCCGTCATATAAAGGAAGGTGTAACTTCCCTTTACTCCATCTACGGAAATAGGAACTGTCTCCATTTCCAAGCCATAATCTTCCGGTGCAACACTGTCTGTAAATGCAGTTTCATGCACTTCTTTTCCACATCCACTTAAGCATAATGCACTTATTAAAATAAGAATTACTGCTCGTTTTCTACTCTTCGTATTGCCCATTTCATCTACATCACTTTCTTATCTGCCCTCTAATCTTCCATACTGCACATAATGCTCATAATACCCCTTCCAGTCATTTCCGAATGCCTGCTGCAAATCCGCATACTTATTACGATAAGCAGCTACATCAAAGGTTGCATTTCCTCTTCTTCCCTCTGCCATTCCACAGTTTACAAAATGTGCAAGGACTGCTCTGTCATCATTTCCAAAGGCTGCTCTTATATCCGGATAAAGATTGATATAATAATTATAATCGTATACAGAAGAATAATCTACCCCATTATATACAGTCAACGGATTAACCAGTTCTGTTACGCCACTGGTTACACGTTTTTCCGATTTACCGGCATATAGATAATGCAGATAATACTGTTTTAAATCCATTCCAAAAGCTGCCCTAAGGTCAGAATACGCATTCCGATAAGAATTTATATCAAATGCCTCATTACCCCGCCGTCCTTCGCCCATTCCATAATTTACAAAGTGAGCAAGAACTGCCATATCATCATCTCCAAAGGCTGCCCGGATATCCGGATACTTATTTACATAATAATTATAATCATAGACAGGAGAATAATCCACTCCATTATAAACCGTTACCGCATCAAAGTTGTCAACCGGTCCGGATGCAATTCTGTGTTCACTCTGTCCATAATATACATAATGAAGATAATATGATTTGAGGTCATTCCCAAAAGCCATTCGAAGATCCTTGTACCGGCGTTTATAAGAATTTACATCAAAATATACAATTCCCTGCCGTCCTTCCTTCATTCCATAATTCAGAAAATGGGAAAGCAGACTGTCGGAACTTCCGCCACAGGCTGCTGCCACATCCGGATTATGTAACATATAATAATCCGGATTGTATACTGCTTCATAGTTCACTCCCTGATACCAGGTGGAATAGGTAGAATAATTCCGCATTCTTGCAATATAATCATTGACAATACTGTTTCCGTAGCCCCATGCAGTTGCCCAGCCGATTCCCGTTGGATTCTCATGTTTGCCAAGCCATTCTACATATGGTGCACTGCCTTTATTTACAAGGCTGTAACGCGGGTCTACGACTTCCTGATTCAATGGTTCTGATGTCGCATATGCTTTTAAATGCTGCACCTGGGCACGGATTCCCATACGAACGGTTGGAAAGCTGTTACCCGGATTGCCATTACCGGTAGCACCAAGTCCTGCAAAGTTAAACTGCTCAATATGGACATCTCCTCTGTAACGGAGAAATCCTGTTTCCTTCATTGCCTGCGCGAATGCCACCTCGGCACGGACGCCCTCGGCATTACATTCTTCCATATACATCATGCAGAATACATAAATATTTGGTGCATCCGTATTGGCGTAAAATGCCGGATAAGCCTGATTTGCCTGATAATAATTAATCATCTGTCCAATGGTAACCGTTGTCGGTCCCATAATACTGTATCCACCGTCATAATATGTATTTATGGTAGAATTGACTCCATTTACTACCTGCGTAGCTTCTGTCGGTTGTGCCATCATGAAACATGCTGCCAGCACTAATGTTAATAACCTTTGCACTCTTTTCTTTACTTTTCTCTTCATTGCATCTCCGATTCTTTCTTCAGTTCAAAATTTCCGGATAACAAGCTTAAATTAGGATTGTAATACTCGTCACCTTTTTCTAAAACATCTTTCCATTTTTTCGCCATATAATCTACTTCGCCCTCAAAACGATTACGTTTTTCCAAAGTATCTTCCTTTCCTCTGGAAATAGACTCATGGTGATACAATAACGCTTCTGGATCATATACTATTAAATAGCCCGCTTTTCTTACTTTCAGGCATAAATCGATATCATTAAAAGCCACTGCCAGCTTTTCTTCAAATCCATTCACTTTCTCATAAACTTCTTTTTTCGTGAGCATACATGCTGCCGTTACCGCATTCAGATTCTGCTGGATAATTCCTCTTGCAAAATAACCACAATCATCTGCCGGATGTCTGGATAATGGATGTCCGGCAATTCCACCCATGCCAATAATAACACCTGCATGCTGCACCATATTGTCCGGATAAAGCAATTTTGCTCCTACGATTCCAACTTCTTTACGTTGAACATTTGCAAGCATTTCACTCAACCAGTTTTCCCTGATTACTTCTATATCATTATTCAAAAACAGAAGGTACTCTCCATTCGCATACCTTACTCCAAAATTATTTATTGCAGAATAATTAAACTTGTCCTTCCATATTACAACCCGGATGTTTTCACGCTGCTCTATTGTTTTATAATATTCAAATATTTCATTTGTTGTACTATTATTCTCTACAATAATAATCTCATAGTTTTTGTAATCTGTTTTCTGTATAACCGACTCTATGCAACGCTCCAGTATTTCTTTCTGGTCTTTATTCGGTATAATAATTGATACCTTCTTCTGTTCACGTATTGGATATATCACATGATAAAATCCCAGGTGCTCTGTCATTACAACCTGACAGTCATCCTCTCCCATGCGTTTTAAGTGATCTTCTATTGCTCTTTTTCCAGCTTCATAACAATACATTTTGCTTTCCTGATTTGCTGCTGTTGAGCCCGGATGACAACGCCAATGATACAATACTTTCGGAACATGTTCTACATGCTTGCTTTGTTCTATACAACGCAATATAAAATCATAATCCTGTGAACCGTCATATTCTTTTCGGAAACCACCCACCTGGTCCACAATACTTTTTCCAGCCACAAATAAATGGCAGATATAGTTATTACTCCGAATCAAATCCAAATTATAATCTGATTTGAAATGAGGTTCAAAATAATCCTTTAAATCAAAAGAAACTTTATCTTCATCGGTATAAATGACATCTGTTTCATCTTTATAATGCTCATTCATCCATTTTACGACTTCATAAAGTGCATCTGGTGCCAGTATATCATCATGATCCAGTAATGCTATATAATCTCCCGTTGCGATAGACAACGCCGCATTGGTATTTCCTGCTATTCCGAGATTTTCTGAAAGGCAAAGCATCTTTATCCGCTTATCCTTTTTCTGATAACTTTCAACAACATTTTTAACGGTATCCTCTGTAACGCTGCCATCTCCAATGCACAATTCCCAGTTTTCATAGCTCTGATTTCTTACGGAATCAATCATCTCTTTCAAGAATTTTTCCGGTGTTTTATATGTAGGCACTATAATACTGATACATGGTTCATAATCCAGCTTTTCTGCCCTCTGCTTTTTCAATTTTCTGGCATTCGGGATATATTTTTTTCTCCAGACATTATAAACCTCTTCTGTATCCTGAAACCGCTTTTTTATTCTGTCACAATACTTCTTCCATCCAAAGTTTACCAGATAATGCCAATCATCTATGAACAATTCTTCATCTCTATTCTTTAACATATCGAAAAAATTTTCATATTTTCTGTTTTCTTCCCTGGCCTGATCTACTAATTTATTGCATTCCACAATAAATTTTTCAGAAGTTTTTCCGCCTTTTAAAACAACAGTATAAATGCCTTTATTTTTTTGCGTATTTTTCCACTTTACCTCAAATCCAAATTCTTTTTTACTTTTCTCTAACCCAAAATTTTCATTTACATCAGCCCGATACTTTCTTTTCAACATAAACGTTTCCTGCTGACCATCTTCATTTATAACGCTCAACTCTACTGGTACACTGTCTATTTTCTGCATATCAATAACTGATGTGGTAAATCCCCAGCCATCAATAGATATAATTTCATTATTATATACGGTTTGCTCGATATAATACTTGATTTCAGGCTCTACCTCGAATTCCATATATTCCTTTAAGTTTGCCTCAAACAATATTTGTCCACTTTCATATCCAATACCAATATTGCACTCGTTCTGATTCTCCACCTCAAATTCCACATCTATTACAAAGCCGGAATTTAAGTTAATATTATAGTCTTTATACATTTTTTGGACATCTGCTCTGTCTATATATTTCATATACATTTCAGTTTGCTTATTATTTATATAAACCTGCAAATTTTTGTTTTTGCCACTTTTAAGAAATGCCCAACCTACAATTTGTAAATATGCCCTATTATCATCATTGACATAGCAACAAATTTTATCAATACTATAAATATATTCTTTTTCTTCAATTGCAACATGTTCTCTTATCATTTTTTCTTAACCCTTTTCATTTTATCTGCCATATCACGGATAGGTTTTGTTATTTTCCATGACCTTGAATTTATGATTGCTTCATACATTTCTTTATATTGTTCTATCTGGGAATTTAAATTTTCCTTTTCAAGTTTTAAATTCTCATTGTTTTTTGACAGTTCATTATTTATCTCTATTTGGTTCTTCAATAAAGCTTCTTTGTTCTTTCTTTCTTCTACTTCTAATTGTAATGCAGCTTGTCCCAGTCGATTCTTTTCTCTCTCATTCCTAATGATAAAATCTATATTATGAACGATATCTTTTGAAAAAGCATTTAAATTTATTTTTCTATAAACGATGTTTAAGCATCTATCTTCTTCTCTTGCCTGCAATAAAATCTGCGGATCACTCGTTTCAAAGAAAAAAATCTTATTGGAGAGTTCAACACCATTTGTTTCTATCTTTTCTTTTTCTTCGCCCTGTGCATTATAAATATGTTCTATGCTAATGATACATGGCTCCTCAACCGGATCTAGTCGGAGTTGCTGCATTCCCTCTGGAATTTCTACTTTCACCTTCAAGTTTCCATCTTCTAATTCCTGCACTTTTTTAAAGTAAGAATTTTCTTCTTTAAAATTTCTATCCTTTCCATAGAATACCTGCATAGTTTCTTCAAGTTCAACTGCGGAAAGGATGTGATTTAAATCTACAGTTTTATGGTTCATCATTTTCGGCATATCGCGTAATGGAATATTATCATCCATGATATACTGTTGAAATTTCTTTTCCATTTTTGCAAATTGAATCTGTTCTTGTGTAGTTATTCCAACCATTTCCATCAAAAAATCCTGTTCCATATTTCTTCTATTTTCCAGACGGGCATACCAATAAGCCAATGTACGATATACAACAAATTTTACCGGTATAGGAAATTGAAAGCTCCACTCATAATCAATAACTGTCCAGTTATTATCCTTTACGATAATATTATCAAACAGCATATCAATATCTGTTATTTTTAAAGCATACTGTGTTTCTTCAAAATGCACCATACCAAAAACTTTTTCAAAAGAGGGTGTAATTGTAAATACATCCTTATCTTTTAATCCATATATTTTTTGAGCAAACTCTGATATGATTTGAAAAACTTTGTCCATCTCATTTTTTTCAAAATATGAGTCAATAATTTTATCTAATCCATTCCCCTCTACCATCTCAAAGTTTATTTCATCATACTCTTTTTGGCATCCGGCAACATTAAGGGCTCCTTCAAATTGTCTTTTTAAAGGTGCATAATATGATGCTATATTTTTTATATGTTCTCTTGCGCTCTCCGTTGTCGCTCTTTTTTTTAAAAGCTTCTTATCCCCATTTGCAAAAATCTCTGTACAAATGGCGAATTGATTGGCTCTATCATTAGAATATTTAACAAAAAGAATTTTATCCATTCTCTTTTAGTCTCCTTTTTTTATCCTAAGCAAAAAAGAATTGGAAAACTCCGGGAAAAGTCCGGCACCAATAATTCCATCGAATGCTTTTGTCTCATCAAATAAAAGCAGACGGCTTCTGTCAAAATTTCTTATATTCATACTTAATTCCGCCTTCTTAGGCAGATATTCATCAGAATATATTGCCATCGGAAACTTATAATCCGGATATGGATAATAAAATTTATATTCCAGATTGCTTATTTCCTGTAATATATTCTCTATTTCTTTTTTTGAAAAGTTTCTCATCTTATGGTTATCAAAACCTATATAGTCCTGTATTCCACTAAAATAATCAGAATATAATTCTTCCTGACAACCTGACCAATACTTCATTCCTATACGATTATCACACGCTATTAGTATTTCTCCACCGTCTTTCAGATGATTAAATGCACTTTTTATAAATGTATGATATGGTTTTTCATCAGCAAAATAATCAGGTGCTTTCGCAAATGAGCCGACCATTACAATATAATCATAATCTCTCTCTAACTCATTTTCCATTTTGTCATATGTTCCTGTAAACACTCTGAGATTTTCTTTTTTACTATTTCTGCATTCATTTATCTGTCTTTGCAAATCATTGTTTTCAAGACTTGTCACCTGTAATACTTTATCAGCAATACATCCTGTAACAGCCCCGCATTCTGCATCTATTTCTAATACTTTTGCATCTTTCTTAAAAGGATACCATTCCAGAATATTTCTTCGCATAGGCGAAAGATGATATAGAAAAAAGAAGTCCTTCTTTTCAGATATAATTTTCTGAAAATCATCCTCAGTATATTGCTGCACTATTTTGAGCAGTTCTTCCATTTTCTGGTTTTCAGTATTATTTTTTTCTGCCTTTTCTACTATATTCAAATCCTGACCCTACAACTTTCTCTTACTCTTCTATCTTCTCCACTGTCGTAACAGAATTCATATCATAAAAACCTACGGTATTCTTATCTGAAACCACCGTCACATTGCATACATCATATAATCTGTGGTATACCTGGAACTCACCGTCACGATATCCGGTACAGCTCATGGACAATAAGTATTCCCCTCCCTGCAAGAACATATCCTGCTCAAAGGTTGCAACATAAGTCTCCCCTTCTTTTGCCAATGGAACATCCTTCTTCTCATACATGGTATTGGTTCCGGTTATTGCCACACCCTGTATATTTTTAAAGGTATAGGTAAATATCGGATCATGAATATCCTGTTTAAATTTTACTTTGGATTTCAGCCGGAATCGTGTTCCTTTTACAATTGCATTGGTATAATTACCATTCTCATCTATTATGGCAAAGTCTTCAATTTCAGCGGCACCATTGCCATATTCATCCACATCCGGATTCAGATTGTAATGCTTCTTCCACTGTCCTTCGCAGGCAGCCTCTTTGATTTCCTTTTCATCATCTTCTTCCAAGGAGCTCATGTCCATCTGGTGTGCTGCGATTTCCTCCGCCTTATCCTGATTGACCATGATTCGCTTATACATGCTTACCATTTCTTTTGGTGTACCCTCTGCCAGCTTCTTTCCTCTGTTTAAAAGTACAACACGGTCACAGTATTTGCTGATACTGCCCAGATCATGGCTGACAAAAAGAATGGTTTTTCCCATTTTCTTAAAATCTTCAAATTTCTTGTAGCATTTCGCCTGAAAGAATACGTCTCCTACCGACAACGCCTCATCGACAATCAGTATTTCCGGGTCAATATTAATTGCTACCGCAAATGCCAGCCGCACAAACATACCACTGGAATATGTCTTGACCGGCTGATGCACAAAGTCACCGATATCTGCAAAATCAAGAATATCCTGCATCTTTGCATCAATCTCTTCCCTGGAAAAACCAATCATGGTTCCATTAAGGTAGATATTCTCAATTCCGGTATATTCCATATTGAAGCCTGCGCCCAGCTCCAACAGTGCAGAAATTCTTCCATCAATCTCTACATGACCACCGGATGGATTCAAGACTCCGGTAATAATCTTAAGAATCGTAGATTTTCCGGAACCGTTGGTTCCGATTATGCCAACGGTTTCTCCTCTTTTTACATCAAAAGAAACATTATGCAGTGCATAATGTTCCTTATATAATTTCTTTCGTGTCAAGCCTAACGATTCCTTCAGTCTGTCTGAAGGTTTATCATAAAGCTTATATAATTTGCTTACATCATCTACTCTAATTGCTACTTCGCTCATATCCTATGCCTTCCTATAATACATCTGCAAAATGAATCTTCAACCGCTTAAATATCATGGTTCCGATACCGAATAATACCGCTGTCAGAAGCCAGAAGTATAAAGTCAGTGGTGCATTTTCCCAGAACCACGCCTTATTAATCAACGCATCCCGGTATCCTGCCACAATATAGTACATCGGATTCAGTTTGAATATGGTAATCAGCACTGGAGATAATTCCATGGTATCAATGTTCCACATAATCGGTGTCATCCACATCCCAACCTGCAGAACAATGTTAATCACCTGTGTTAAATCACGGAAAAAGATTACAATCGCACAGGTTGCATACACGATTCCCAATACCATAATAAACATGGCAAAGGTATAATACACAATCTGCAATGTATATAAATCCGGATAATAGTGATATGCACTATACAGCACCAGCGTAAATACTACGAAGAATACATGTACAAACAGTGCAGATACTACTTTCACAATTGGGAGAATACTTATCTTAAATACAACCTTCTTAACCAGATAGCTGTATTCAATCAGTGCATTGGTTCCACCATTTAATGCATCCTGGAAGAAGAACCAAGGCACCAGACCTGCAACCAGCCAGAGTACAAACGGAACATCAATTCCGGCTCTGGTGTTGATTCCGCCAGCCTTTAATCCCTTTTCAAATACGAACCAGTATACCACTACCGTTACAATCGGCTGTATAAATGCCCAGATAATACCAAGGTAGGAACCTGCAAATTTAGTTTTAAAATCATTCTTTGACAAATTCCAGAGCAGCTTTCTGTTCTGATACACTTCTTTCGGAAGAACAATCAGCTTTTTACCTGCTTTTAATGTAACAATAAGAATGATATCTAATACAACACACGCAAGGATTTTAACCAGAAGATACCGAAGCCACAGGCTGTCCTTTACCAGCTTCGCAATTCCCCAGTTCTCTGTATTCCATACCAGGTAAGGATCCTCTTTTTCTGCTGTCAGGTTAATACCGTCTGAAACATTATTCTGTTTTACTTCCTGCAGACGCACTGTTTCTGAAAAAACATTCTGATCTATTACCGCAGTTTTTCCATTACTTTCAACGGTTATGCCGGAAATAGTTGTCTCGGATGCTCCGCTTCCCAAATCAAAGCGAAGATATGAAGCATCTGCCGGCACGGTATATTCTAACGTTTTCTCTGTTCCAGCTTTTTTATAATTCACTCCGCTGCTTTGTTCTGCCTTGAAATCATCCGGCATTTTCTGTCCGTCTGTCAGATAGAACATCTCCATATAATTTTCTTCATCGGATGTAAGTGTTACCTTTACCGTAACCTTCTTCTCACTTAAAGCCGGTTCATATCTGAAAACCAGGATGTTCGCCAATATACCAAACAGTACCACCAGCAGGCTGGCTGCGAGTCTCTTCTTAGACATATCATTTACTCCTTATGTTACTTCAACTGCCTATCAGTCTTTCCTGCAGTTATTCTTATTCTCTGCATATGCCTTGATGCCATGCCATACTTTATCTTTGTCGGATAAAATCAAGTCTGCCTCTGTCATTCCTTCCGGCATCGGCCATTCTACTCCGATATCCGGGTCATTCCACAGAAGTCCGCCCTCATCGTTTGGATGATAGAAATCAGTAACTTTATAGCAGAATTCTGCATAATCACTTAATACGATAAATCCGTGTGCAAAATCCTTTGGAATGAAGAACTGTTTCTTATTCTCAGCAGACAAAGTAACTCCAAACCATTTTCCAAAGGTTTCAGAACCTTCTCTTAAGTCAACTGCGACGTCAAATACTTCACCGTTTACTACACGCACCAGCTTGTCCTGTGGATAGTTTAACTGGAAATGAAGTCCACGGAGCACACCTTTCTTGGATGCAGACTGGTTGTCCTGTACGAATTCACAGTCAATTCCTGCTTCCTTGAAATCATTATAGTTATAGGTCTCCATGAAATATCCTCTTGCATCTCCGAATACTGCAGGTTCAATTACTTTTAATCCTTTGATTCCATTACAGTCGTTTGTTACTTTGATTTTTCCCATTTTTCTCTTCCTCGCTTTTCTACAATAATACCCAACTCTATTTTATAATCCGTTAGCAACGTCTATCAGATACTGACCATATGCAGTCTTAAGTAATGGCTGCGCCAGCTTCTCTAACTGTGCTTTATCGATGAATCCTCTCTTGTATGCAATCTCTTCGATACAGGAAATATATAATCCCTGACGTTTCTGGAATGCTGCTACGAAGTCTGCTGCATCAAGAAGCATGTCATGGTTTCCGGTATCTAACCATGCAAATCCTCTTCCTAAGGTCTCAACCTGAAGGGTTCCACGGTTCAGATATTCATTATTAACACTTGTAATTTCAATTTCTCCTCTTGCAGATGGTTTTACATTCTTGGCAATCTCTACTACATCATTGTCATAGAAATAGAGTCCCGGAACTGCATAATTGGATTTTGGCTGAGCCGGTTTTTCTTCAATTGACAATGCTTTACCATTCTCATCAAATTCTACTACACCGTATTCTCTTGGATCTTTTACATAATATCCGAAAATGGTTGCTCCTGGCTGGCTCTCTGTACGCTCTGCTGCACTGCGAAGCACTTTAGAGAAGCTCTGTCCATAGAAAATATTATCGCCTAATACCAATGCTACTGCATCATTTCCAATGAATTTCTCACCGATGATAAATGCATCTGCAAGTCCTCTCGGCTGTTCCTGTACTGCATAAGAGAAAGACATTCCAAGCTGGCTTCCATCCCCTAATAACTCCTCAAATACCGGAAGATCTCTTGGTGTAGAGATAACCAGCACCTCACGGATTCCTGCTAACATCAGTGTAGATAATGGATAATAAATCATTGGTTTGTCATATACCGGCATAATCTGTTTCGATACTGCCTTTGTCAATGGATAAAGTCTTGTTCCGGATCCTCCGGCTAAAATAATACCTTTCATGGAAAAATCCTCCTTAATCATATTGTTTACGTTCTCCAACGCATTCTTTCACCTAATAAATCATTTAATTATAACATATTACATCGTATTTTTCATCTATATTTTCCTTAATAATTTCTGTAGTACCCGTGGAAATACTGGCGAAAACGCACAAAAAAAAGCGGACAGGTCTTGTATTTTCCTATCCGCTTCTCTTTCTATACTTCTATTTATTTATCTTTATACATATCTGCATAATATTTCTGGTAGTCACCACTGGTTACATTGTTCATCCAGTCTTCATGCTCAAGATACCATGCAATTGTCTTCTTGATACCATCTTTGAACATGGTCTCCGGCTCCCAGCCAATCTCAGCTTTGATTTTGTCCGGAGCGATTGCATAACGTCTGTCATGTCCTTTACGGTCTTCTACGTAAGTGATTAAATCTTTGCTTACATTTGCTTTTCTTGGATCATCATCCGGAAGAATCTCCTGTAAAGTTTCAATAATGATGTTGATGATTTCGATATTACGCTTCTCATTGTGTCCACCGATGTTATAAGTCTGTCCAAGACGTCCCTGCTCCTGAACCATATCGATTCCCTTTGCATGGTCATCTACATATAACCAGTCACGGATGTTCATTCCATCACCATATACCGGAAGTTTCTTTCCGTGTAAAGCATTGTTGATGATTAACGGAATCAGTTTCTCCGGGAACTGGTAAGGTCCGTAGTTATTGGATGTATTGGTAATATTTGCCGGGAAATGATAAGTATCAATATAAGATTTTACTAACATATCAGAAGATGCCTTACTTGCAGAGTATGGGCTGTGTGGCTGATATGGTGTTGTCTCATAGAAGAAGCTCTTCCCATCATCCGGAAGGGAACCATATACTTCGTCCGTGGATACGTGAAGGAATTTCTTACCTTCCTTGAAGCTTCCATCCGGAAGTTCCCATGCTTCTTTTGCACAGTTTAACATAACTGCAGTACCCATTACATTGGTATGAACGAATACTTCAGGGTTTTTGATACTACGGTCAACATGACTCTCTGCCGCGAAATGTACCACGCGGTCAATGTCATTTTCTGCAAACACTTTGCGGATTGCTTCTTTGTCTGTAATATCTGCTTTTACAAATGTATAGTTGTCTCTGTTCTCGATGTCTTTTAAATTTTCCAAGTTTCCTGCATAAGTTAATGCGTCTACATTGATAATACGAATCTCATTGTCGTATTTACGAAACATGTAGTGAATGTAGTTTGAACCAATAAATCCGGCTCCTCCAGTTACTAAATAAGTTCTCATCTTATTCTCCTCCTGATTTAAAAATCGTTTTATTATGGCACAGTCCTCATTTGTTTGTCAACTTTTTAGAAGTTTGTGCACATTTTTGTACATAATTTAACAGTTCTATTCTTTATCCAGTTTTTTCTTTCTCTCTTCGATTGCCTGCAGTTCCATTTCAAAATCCTGCCGATTCTTCTGTCCAATGGTCTGCAGGATAAGTCCCGAGAAGAATGCCTGGGTTGCTGCCAATATCGTAAAACAACAAGCAAATAAAGTCGGGAAGTTCGGCACCATTCCGGTCTTTGCATATACTACCAATACCGGTATCAGGAAACCAACTCCAAGAGCAGCCAGTATAAATGCAATAATGCCAAAGAATGACATTGGCTTATAGGTCCGGTACAGTCTTGCAATGGTACGCAGTACCTTAAATCCATCTGAATAGGTATTCAGCTTAGATACACTTCCCTCCGGTCTGTCACGGTACTCAATAATCACATTGTCTACCTGCATATTCTTATCTGCTGCATGAATGCTCATTTCTGTTTCAATTTCAAATCCCTTGGATAATACCGGGAATGATTTTACAAACTGATAACTGAACGCACGATAACCTGTCATAATATCTTTAATATCCGTGTGGAAGAAAAGATTGATAGATTTACGCACCAGGGAATTACCAAAATTGTGGAATGGTCTGGTATTTTCCTGGAAATAAGTAGAAGAAAGTCTGTCTCCTACTACCATGTCTGCTCCATGCTCTAGCACCTGTTTTATCATCTCCGGTGCTGATTCTGCCGGATAGGTATCATCTCCATCTGTCATGATATAACATTCCGCATCAATTTCACGGAACATTCTTCGAATAACATTTCCTTTTCCCTGCTGATATTCATAACGTACGACCGCACCGGCACTTCTTGCGAGCTCGTCCGTTCCATCATTGGAATTATTATCATATACATAAATAACAGCTTCCGGAATTACCCGTTTAAAATCCTCTACTACCTTTACGATTGTTTTACTCTCGTTATAGCAGGGAATCAATACTGCAATTTTATCCATTTTAGTCCCCTTTCGCTTATTTATGCACAAACAGTTTCAGATATACAGATGCCGCAAAACAGCGGAACTTGCGAATCATAACACTGCGTCTGATATCTTTCGGTGTCAGTTTCAAGCGTTCTTTGTTTTTCTCCAGTAAATGCAGATGTTCCTCTACATATACTTTTGTTTTTTCCTTGTTGCCCCCCATAACTTCTCCAGTATTTGAACCTTTTCGCACACGGAAGAAATTCAGTGGTTCGTGTATGATATAAACATCGCCTTCACATGCCAGGGAAACAAAGAAATCATAGTCTAAGATATAGGTATAATCTGTATCAAATCCTCCGATTTTCTCTGCCACATCTCTCCGGAAAGTATTTGCCTGTGGTGCTCCGAAATAATCCTGTGAAAAGAAGCCCTTCCGGCAGATTTCTTTTCCATCTACCAGTCCGCTCTTCTTATAGCGTTTATAAAAGCCTTTTCCTTTTCCATTTAAATCAATCAGCTTGGTATCACTTTCTGCAATCACTGCTGTAGGATTTGCCTCTAAAGCATCTACTTCCCGCTTCAATGCATCCGGTGATAAAATATCATCTGCACAGACAAGCTTTGCATATTTACCGGTGCATAAGGAAAGACAGCGGTTCCAGTTTCCTGACATTCCAAGATTCTTATCATTATGATAAAGCTTAATCCTCTCATCCCCGATTTTCTGAATCAGTTCATAAGTATTATCTTTTGAATTATCATCCACAATTACAAGCTCTATATTCTGATATGTCTGATTTAGAATTGAATCAATCGTATCTTTAATGTATTCCGCATTATTATATGCCGGAATACATACGCTTACTAATGGTTCCATTTTTTCACCTATTATCCCAACAGTTCTTTCATATAGACATCCAGTGCATCCTGCCAGTCTGCCATTACAAAGTCACTGGTAAGCTTAATCATATAATCCTCCAAGATAGAGTATGCCGGTCTGTTAGCGGATGCCGGATTCATCTCTTTGTACTGCTTACTGGTTACATGATTTACTTTTACATTCTTTCCTGCTCTTTTGAAGATTGCCTCTGCGAAATCTGCCCAGTTGGTATCTCCTTCACAGGTTGCATGGAAGGTTCCATAATTCTCTGTGCCTTCCAGATAATGAATCATTTTTGCTAATTCCACTGCGCTGGTAGGTGTTCCCACCTGGTCACAGACTACATTTAATTCATCATGGTTCTCTGCCAATGCCAGCATTGTCTTGACAAAGTTCTTTCCATCCCCATAAAGCCATGCTGTTCTTAAGATAAAATGTTTCTTTGCAAATTCCTTTACAAAGTTTTCACCCTCTAACTTGGTCTTTCCATAAGCACTTACCGGATTTGGTGCATCAAACTCTGTGTATGGTCTTGTCCCATTTCCTTCAAAAACATAATCCGTAGATACATGAATCATTTTTGCATCTGCTTCGGTTGCTGCAATACTTAAGTTTCTTGGTCCGATTGCATTAATCTTATATGCAAGATCCCACTGTTCCTCACACTTGTCTACATTGGTATGTGCGGCGCAGTTGATGATAACATCCGGTTTCTCTGCACGTACCAGCTTCAGTACTGCATCTACATCAGTAATATCAAGAGATACAACACCTTCTCCCTCTACTACATCTGTATTGATAAATTCCACATCACTTGCTGCATATTCCTTGCGAATTGCTCTTCCTAACTGTCCATTACATCCAGTTACCAGTATTTTTTTCATCTTTTATTCTCCTAATCCACTTTCTACGGCTTCTACCATTGCCTTTAATGCTTCGTCCTCATCATCACCTTCGCAGACAAATTCGATTTCATCTCCAAATTTGATGCACGCACCCAGTACGCTTAAAACACTTTTGGCATTAGCGGTATTTCCGCGATAATGAAATGTTACTAACGATTTATACTGCATTGCTTCCTTGCAGAGTATTCCTGCCGGACGCAAATGTAATCCTGTTGGATTCTTTATTTTAACTTTCTGACTTACCATTTCTATTCCCCTCCTGATCACAGCATTGTGTTGGTAATTAATTCAGCCAGCTTCTGTGCTTCTTCTTCAATCTCGCTCTGGTTCTTTCCCTCAATCATAACTCTTACCAGCGGCTCGGTTCCGGATGGACGAATCAGCACCCTTCCTTCCCCATTGAATTTTTCTTCCAATGCCTTGATTGCCTCTGCAATCTCAGTATATTCCATGAATTTTTCTTTCTTGTGATTCGGCACTTTGGCATTCACAAGTGCCTGCGGCAATACTTCCATCACCTCTGTCAGCTCAGACAATTTCCTGCCGGTTTCCTTCATTACCTGTAATAAATGAAGTCCGGAAAGAAGTCCGTCACCGGTTGTATTATCATCTAAAAATATAATATGTCCGGACTGCTCACCCCCGATATTATAGCCATTCTCCAGCATATTTTCAAGGACATATCTGTCTCCGACCTTGGTTTTCTCTACATGGATGCCTTCCCGCTCTCCCATCAGACTGAAGCCAAGATTGGTCATAACGGTTACTACAATGGTATTTTTCTTTAAAGTTCCTTTTTTCTTCATATGGCATCCACAGATTGCCATAAGCTGGTCGCCATCCACCAGGTTACCTTTTTCATCTACCGCAAGCATACGGTCAGCATCGCCATCAAATGCAAGGCCAACGTCTGCTTTTTCATAAACAACCCTTGCCTGAAGTTCTTCCATATGGGTGGAACCGCAGTTGGCATTGATATTGGTTCCATCGGGCTTCGTATGGATAGCAACCAGATTTGCACCCAGGTCTTTTAATGTCTTAACCGATGTATAGTAGGATGCACCCTCTGCACAGTCTATCACAATCTTCATACCGGTCAAATCAACCGGCACACATTTCTTCATAAATTTCACATATTCATCACGCAAATCAAAACGATAGTCAATTCTTCCCACACCGGATCCAATCGGCAGTACAACATCTTTCATATTATTGTGGATCAGCTCTTCGATTTCATCCTCCAACGCATCAGAAAGCTTATATCCGTCTCCATTAAAGAATTTGATTCCGTTAAACTCCATCGGATTATGGGATGCGGAAATCACAACGCCTGCATCTACTTTATGTTTTCTGGTCAGATAGGCAATCGCCGGTGTCGGCATTACCCCTACATAGATTGCATTGGCTCCTACAGAACAGATTCCTGCCATCAGTGCATTGGCAAGCATTCCACCTGAAATTCTTGTATCACATCCTACAATTAATGTCGGCTGATGTTCCTGCTCTTTCGTCAGCACATAGGCACCTGCCTGCCCAAGCTTTGTTGCCAGTTCAATGGTCAGCTCCGCTCCTGCAACACCTCTTACACCATCTGTTCCAAACATTCTGCTCATTTTCTAATCTTCCTCCGAATTTCCATTATTCGTATTATTTCCATTGGTACTGCCCGTTCCCGTTTCTGTACCACCATTCGAACCCGTATGGGTTCCATTGTCATTTCCGGTATTCGTGGTATCTGATGTATCTTCTGATTTCTTTGTTATGGTTATCACTGCAGACTGTGTTCCATTTACGGAATATAAGCTGTCATCCAGCTCCAGGGTAACTGTTACGGTATGATTACCTTCTGCCAGTCCTGCTGCATTTACATTTCCCTTAATGCTGTCTGCCATAAGTTTATCCAGATCATTCCGCAGTCCCTTTAAGGTTATTGTAACTGTACTCTCTGCGAAGACTGCTTCATAACCCTCTTTCAGATTCTGAATTGCAATGTTTTCAACCGGTATGCTATAAGATTCTGATACAATCTGCTCCACCACTGCGGTTACTTCAACATTCAGATTGTCAGCATCGACCACCTCTACATCATCCGGCAGATAAGAAGAAATGTTAATTGTCTTCACTACATTGCCAGTTGCATCGCTGATATCCAGCAGGTCTGACGGAATCACAATACTTCCGGCTGCGTTCAGTGCTTCCGGTGTTCCCTTTATCGCTATCTTATTCGGATTAATCGTCACTCCGGTGCATACAAATCCATCTGCAACCGTTCCACTCGGTTCAATTTCTACTGAAAGGTTACGGATATTAAGTATCGTAGCCGAAATTGTCACTTTATCAATATTAAAATTCAGCTTTGAGGTGTCTACCGCCTCACCGTTTGCATTATATACAACCGGGACTACACTATCCGTCAAGTCTGCGGATGCACCTGTTACATCAATGGTTGCTTCTACATGATCAATCTGATTCACCACCGATTCCGGTCCGGTTACTTTTAAGATGTTCGGAGATACCCGCACATCTCCCACCGCATAATTCTCAGCTGCATCTCCTACCGTTTTTGCCTTAATAGAAAACTGTGACAGCATCAGATCTTCTACATTTACTTCCATATACTGTGTTTTGCCCTGGAAGTTCACCGCAGACGCATATCGTGTTGCAGTTATCTCAATCGGTACCCGGTATACACCGTCTACCTGCTCAACATTTTCCATATCTGCTACTGCCCGGAAGTCAGTATTGCTCAAGTTCTTCATAACAGAACGCACAGTAGAAACCTTAAAGGTTACCTGCAGATTACTGTCCTTTGCTTCAAAGTATTTGCCCTGCTGTGTCATATAATCCGAATTGGTTATCGTAATAGACGCGGTAAAGTTCTTCGCCTGTGTCGGATCATCAATGTTGACAACAACAAGCCACAGCACAACAGAGAAGAATAATGTTGCAACCTTCAGTCCAAAATTATTCGTCACCAGTTTTGTCAGCTTTTTTAACATTGCGTAACCTCCTCTTCAGTAATTGGAAGCGCTTTGGTTCGATATTGCTGCTCTGGAGAAATTTCAGTTTGCTGCGCAGAAACTCCGCATCCACATTACGGTACAGCTGTCCACCCATCGCAATAGAAACCTTTCCGGTTTCCTCTGATACCACAATTGTAAGAGAATCACTCACTTCACTAATTCCAACTGCTGCACGATGTCTGGTTCCCAGATCCTTGCTCAGTTCCAGGCTGTCAGACAGTGGCAGATAACAGGTTGCAGAGACAACCCTGTCCCCACGTACAATAATAGCTCCGTCATGTAACGGAGTGTTCTTTTCAAATATATTAATCAGAAGCTGGCTTGATACCAGGGAATCCAGCGCAATACCAGTTCTTTCGTATTCTGTCAGCATAATTTCATTTTCCACTACAATCAGGGCTCCGGTCTTCACCTTACCCATCTCATAGCTTGCCTTTACCAGTTCTCCAATCGTATGGTCATTGAAACGTTCCACTCCGTTTTTTCCAAAATCAAAAGAAAAGAGGGATGAAATAAATTTTTTTCGTCCCAATTCTTCCAGTGCTTTCCGGAGCTCCGGCTGGAAGATAACAACGATTGCAATAATTGCTACATTAATCGTCTTCTCTGCTATCCAGAGAATTGTATTCATCTGGAAGATTGCTGCCACAAGTACAAACGCTAAAATCACAAGAATTCCTTTTAACAGCATCCATGCCCGTGTATCCTTAATCCATTTCAGGACGTGATAAAACAGGAATGCAATAATAAGCATTTCTACAATATCAGTCTTTGATACCGTAATGTTCAAAACGCTTACCCACGCCAGATAATTTTCTTTAAAATTTTCCAACACTGTCAAAAATGACTGCACCTGTTCCACTTCCTCTCTGTCTTATTTCAGCAAATCTTCGTCTATATCCATTTCCTCTGCCAATGCTTTGCGGGAAATACGTTCTTTTTCCTCATCCTTGGCTGCGATACGTTTTACCTTTTTCTCCTTGGTTGTAACATAAATCTTCGGTACCGCTTTTACATAATAGTAATATTCATCATCCTCAAACTGTACCCGTTCTGTCCTGCTATAATCCAGGTTAAAGAACAGGAACTGCTGTATCAATGCAATCACCGTAGAAATTACGCCTCCTACAATAATCCAGACGATTCGTCCCTTGATGCCCAGCATTACAAAACCGCTGGTCAGCACAGTAAGTCCAATCAGAATACCCGCCAGTGATGCCACTGTCCATGCATGATCTATAGACAGGCGGCGCACTACATAAACCACCAGTAAAATCACAATAAAAGTTGCCAGCACCAGATACATTTCCTTATTTCCCAGCAGCTGGTTGATTGCTACCACCATCTTAGAAGCCGCATTGCTGTCCTCTTCCACTGCACTTAATACTGCCTCATTTTCCTTTATTCCCTTCAGGAAATAAAACATCACAGTTCCGCTCACAATAGATGCAGCAGATGCCGGTGTACGTAACAGTCCTGCCGAAATCGGCATGATATATGGGGTATGTAATGCAAATGTTATCGGTGTCAGCACTGCATAATAACCATCTTTTGGTGAAAACCGTAAATACAGCAGTGCGATAACCAGCATAAGAATCAGTCCTACCACGCATACATCCATAGACAGTGCAAATAAATGTGCAGCAATCAGAATGAACGCAAACAACAGGATAGCATTGACCGGAAGAACCGCACATAACAGTGCCAGTACCAGTGTTACCGGAAGTCCGGCCAGTCTGGTCATATAGCCAATATTTTGATTGATCAGCAGAAATACCACTGTTGCCAGAATAAACTTAAGTACCGGCACCACATATATTTCATTTTTTCCAAAAAAGCGGATTAACCGCTCCTTCAGTTCGAGTAAACCCGTCATCCTAAACCTCCCAGTCATCCGTATTAGATATATTTTCTTCCTCACGATACAGACTGCTCACTCTCTTCAGTCTGTTATAATACTCCTTTACCTGTTTTCTCCCCTTTGTATATCTACGATTATAAATAATATAAGTAATCATAAGATAAGCAGCCAGAAATACCAGATACACCATTACAATCCGGATGCCAAATCCAATCATATTCATATCATTAATTTTCTTTACCAGATTCTCCATGTCGTAAAAAAGCCACAGCACAAAAAGAAGTCCGAACGCAATGGTTCCGGCAAAAAAGCTTTTTATCAACTCCATGGCAACATAATCTCTTCTAAAATACTGTGTTGCTTTCTGGCAGGCTTTACTTTCTTCATTTTCGAATTCTGACAGCTTTGTCATATGTCTGACGCGTTCTTTACTAATCATACTCTGCTCCTAAACAAACTCTCTTTAGTATAACATAGATATTATCTTCTGAAAAGAAAAAACTGCCACCAGTCACTGCGGCAGTTCTTAATCTACAGTTACAGATATCTCATCTTATCTCTTTCCTTCGGTCTCTTATCCAACTGAGGCTCCACCGGTTTTTTCTTTATTACACTCTGGAAGTCCGTTTCCATTTTACGTTTGCATTTCTCACAGAAACGCCCTGTTTTGATAATTGTTCCACAGCCTTCACATTCCAGACCAAGTGGTGAATCTTCTGAAAAGACAAGTCTTTCTTCACGCACCCACTGTTTAATCTGTTTTACAGAAACATTATTATCTTCCGATACAACCTGTATCGGAGTATTCGGGTTCTGCCGCAAATATTCTTTTACCTCCTGGAACTTCTCTTCCAGTTTATCTTTGCAGGCTTTACATAACGGTACGCCCCCATAATAATTAAATAATCTTCCGCATCCTTTGCAGTTTCTTACGTCCATTCTTTCTCCTCCTAATGCCCCCTGCCAATGCTAATGCAAAGTACATAAACCTCTTGTATTCCTGATACCTTCAAACATTCTGCTGCTGCATCCACGGTACTTCCAGTTGTGTAAATGTCATCTACAAGCAGAACTTTTCTTAATTGTACTATATTTTGTGCGATTGTAAAAGCCTTTTTCAGATTTTTCTTGCGCTCCTGGTCATTAAGTTCCTTCTGGGGTCTGGTATTTATACACCGATATAGCAATTTCGTTTCTACCGGAATTCCGGTACGTTTTCCTATTTCCTTTGCAAAGAGTTCTGCCTGATTATACCCTCTCTCCCTCCTGCGTTTCCGATGCAGCGGAACCGGTATGATTGCATCTATCCCCAGTCTTGAAATCCACCGGGCATACTGTATACATGCCATTTTTCCATAAAAAGCTGCATATTCACGCCGATTGGCATATTTAAAACGATACAGCGAGTGTTGCACTGCCCCCTGATAGACAAATACTGCCTTTCCCGAATCAAAAAAATGTTTTTTCCGGTCACAGTCACCACAATATTCCTTCCTGGCATTCCCAATGGGTTTTCCGCACCGTTTACAGACCGGTTCCTGCACCAGTTCTGCCTTTCCGATGCACTCCGGGCAGATTTTTCCATCCGGCGGTATCACCTCATCACACAGTGGGCATCTTCTTGGGAATATAATATCAAGTATATTCATTATTTCCTTTCCAAAACTCTCTTTGCACATATTAGCACAGTCCCTTTTGCAAAAACATTAACATTCTCTTAATTTTTCCTGATAAAAATAGGATTTAATTTATTGACTTATTTTTCTCTACTTATTATAATTAGTCTATTCGAATTAACGCTTTAATGCATAAACGCACAGACGCACGAACGCGTTAAATCAAAAAAATATTACATATTTCAGGAGGAAATTATTATGAAAAAAATGAAGAAATTTCTCTCTCTTTCAGTTGCAGCAGTTCTTGCACTCAGCATGACCGCCTGTGGCTCTAAAGCAGGAGATACCCAAAACGCTGACGCTACAGAGAAAAGTTCATCCAACGCTACAGAGAAAAGTTCATCCAACGCAAAGTACACCGTTGGCATCTGTCAGCTCGTACAGCATGAGGCATTAGATGCTGCAACAAAAGGATTCAAAGACTATCTTACCGAGAAATTAGGTGATGACGTTGTTTTTGACGAGCAGAACGCCCAGGGTGATTCTGCCACATGTGCAACTATCGTCAACTCCTTCGTTTCCAAAAACGAAGACCTGATTCTTGCAAATGCAACTGCTCCTCTTCAGTCTGCAGCTGCTGCAACTACAGATATTCCTATTCTTGGAACTTCCGTAACAGATTACGCAACCGCTCTTGACATTTCTGACTGGTCAGGCACAACAGGACGTAACATTTCTGGAACTTCTGACTTAGCTCCTCTGTCCGAGCAGGCAGCTATGTTAAATGAATTATTCCCGGATGCTAAAAATGTCGGACTGCTTTACTGCTCCGCAGAAGCAAACTCACAGTATCAGATTGATGTTATCAAAGAAGAATTAGAAAAATTAAATTACACCTGTACTGCATATTCTTTCGTTGATTCCAACGATATTGCAAGTGTTGTCCAGAGTGCTGTAAATGATAACGATGTTCTTTACGTTCCTACCGACAACACTGCAGCTTCCAATACAGAAGTTATCAATAACATTGCAGGGGAAGCCGGTGTTCCAATTATTGCAGGTGAAGCCGGTATCTGCAAAGGATGTGGTGTTGCTACCTTATCCATCAGCTACTATGACCTTGGATATCAGACAGGTAAAATGGCATACGAAATCTTAGTAAATGGTGCAGACCCATCCACTATGGAAGTTGAATTTGCTCCAGCAGTTACCAAACAGTACAACCCTGACATCTGTGAGAAGCTTGGCATCACTGTCCCAGACGATTACAAAGCTTTAGACATGTCTGAGTAATTTTTACTTTTGAATTATTTATTTAGAAACCGGAGGAACTTATTGTGGAATTGCAAATTGCTGATTTATTAAACGCTATGCCCGGTGCTGTAGCCCAGGGATTAATCTGGGGTATTATGGCAATCGGTGTATACATCACTTTTAAAATACAGGATGTGGCAGACTTAACCGTGGATGGAACCATGAGTCTTGGCGGTGCTGTCTGTGTTACTCTGATTGCTTCTGGACAGAATATCTGGGTAGCAATCCTTGCCGCTACCATATCCGGTATGCTGGCAGGATTAATTACCGGAATCTTCCATACAAAAATGGGAATCCCGGTAATCCTTGCAGGTATTTTAACCCAGCTTGGATTATACTCCATTAACTTAAAGATTCTTGGCGGCAAATCCAACCAGGCAATCAGCGCTGACAAATACGATTTAATTGTATCTTTACGATATGTAAAAAATGTGGCTTTTTATAAAAACACCATATTTATCGTTGCTATCTTTGTCATCGCCATTATAGCTATCCTGTACTGGTTCTTCGGAACTGCAAGAGGCTGTTCTATCCGTGCTACCGGATGCAACCCGAATATGAGCCGTGCCCAGGGTATCAACACAAATTTCAATACCGTAATCGGTTTAATGATTTCCAACGGTCTTGTTGGTCTTGCCAGTGCTCTTTACTCACAGTATCAGGGATTTGCTGATGTCAATGCAGGACGTGGTGCTATCGTAATCGGTCTTGCTGCCGTTATTATCGGTACTGTATTGTTCGAAAAGATTTTCCACAACTTTGCGTTGAAGCTTTTATCTGTCGCTATCGGTGCTGTTATTTACTACGCTGTACTTCAGATTGTTATCTGGCTTGGTCTTGATACTAACTACTTAAAGCTGTTATCTGCGCTTGTGGTTGCTTTCTTCCTTGCAGTTCCTTACTGGAAGAAGAAATATTTTACAAAACCAGTAAAGAAAGGAGCCAAAACCAATGCTTAAAGTTGATCATATTTACAAAACATTTAATCCGGGAACCATTAACGAAAAAACCGCTCTTAACGGCACTACCCTTACTTTAAACGAAGGTGATTTCGTTACTGTCATCGGTGGAAATGGTGCCGGAAAATCCACTTTATTAAATGCCATTGCAGGAGTCTTTCTTGTAGATGAAGGTTCCATTTCTATTGATGACGTAGATGTTACAAGAATGTCCGAGCACAGACGTGCCAGTTTCTTAGGACGCGTATTCCAGGATCCTATGATGGGAACTGCTGCTACCATGGGAATCGATGAGAATCTTGCCCTCGCTGCCCGTCGTGGCAAAAGCAGAGGTCTTGGAAGCGGTATTACCAAGGCAGAAAGAGCACATTACAAAGAATTGTTAAAAGAGCTGGATTTAGGACTTGAGAACCGTCTTACCTCTAAAGTCGGACTGCTTTCCGGTGGTCAGCGTCAGGCACTGACTCTTCTTATGGCTACTTTAAACCGTCCAAAACTGCTTCTCTTAGATGAGCACACCGCTGCTTTGGATCCAAAGACTGCTGCAAAGGTTCTTACTCTTTCGGATAAAATAGTTGCAGAGCAGAACCTTACCACTCTGATGGTAACACACAACATGCGTGATGCAATTGTTCATGGCAACCGTCTGATTATGATGAATGAAGGTCAGGTTATCTTAGATATTTCCGGAGAAGAGAAAAAGAATCTTACCGTAGAAGATTTATTAGAGAAATTTGAAGAAATCAGTGGCGAAGAATTTGCCAATGACAAAGCTTTATTATCCAAGTAATTGGTATCTGCCGGTTTTTAAACGAAAATTGACAAATGATTTGCTTTGCAAGTTGTCAGACACGCAAAAACCAGCCGGAATTCTGCAAAATACAGCATTTCGGCTGGTTTTTCTTTCCAGGCACCCGTAAGAAGCGGTCGGAGGAAGGTTCTACATGTCTGTACAGTCAACCACCTCTACACATTTTCTTCCAGTCTTGCCCGCAGACCGCTGTATCTGGTCTGTTCTGTAATATTCTGTTCCATCTCATAGAAGCACATTTCATTTCCCACAAGTGTTACACACTTTCTTGCACGGGTTACCGCTGTATACAAAAGGTTCCTGTTCATTAGCATTCTCGGTCCCCCAAGAAGCGGAATTACAACTGCCGGATATTCACTACCCTGGGATTTATGTATTGTAATGGCATATGCCAGTTCCAGTTCCTCTAATATTTTAAAGGAGTACTCTACCACCTTGTCTTCATCATAGACCACGGTCATTGTCTCTTTATAATCATTGATTTCACGGATAATTCCCGTATCCCCATTAAACACACCGGTTCCACGGTCAATGGCAAATCCATATTTACTCAAGACCTCCCACTCCAGCTGATAATTATTTTTTATCTGCATGACCTTGTCCCCTTCGCGGAACACTTTATCGCCATACTCTTTTTCTTTCTTATCCGGAGCGGGAGGATTTAAGTATCGCTGCAGGATGGCATTCAATCGTTCTACGCCCAGATTTCCTTTTTTCATCGGAGTCAGCACCTGTATATCATAAGGCTGTGCATTTACAAATTTAGGCAGTTTCTGCATAATCAGCTGCAGTACCACATTGATAATCACATCTGCATCATATCGTTTCAGGAAAAAGAAATCCATGCTCTTGTTATCTAACACTACTTCTTCTCCCCGGTTGATTTTATGGGCATTGACAATGATATCACTCTGGGATGCCTGTCGGAAAATCTTGGTAAGCTGTACCACATGGAACTGTCCGCTGTCGATAATATCCTTTAATACGCTTCCCGGTCCTACGCTCGGAAGCTGGTTTACGTCTCCTACCAGAATCAGTCTTGTTCCGGCTACCATTGCCTTCAGAAGGGACTGCATCAGGCTGATATCCACCATAGACATCTCATCGATAATTACAACATCCGTTTCCAGTGGATTACTTTCATTTCGTTCGAATCCTACCGCTCCTTCCATTCCACCGTTTAATTCCAGCATCCGGTGTATGGTTTTAGCTTCATATCCGGTCATTTCGCTCATTCGCTTTGCAGCTCTTCCGGTAGGTGCTGCCAGGAAAATGTCCAGGCCTTCCAGTTCAAAATATTTGATAATACTGTTAATTGTCGTCGTCTTACCAGTTCCGGGTCCACCGGTGATTACCAAAAGTCCGTTTCTTACTGCCTCCGAAACAGCCTCTTTCTGGTGTTCATCCAGTTCCATGCCGGTCTGCTTCTCAATCTTATGGATTCGCTGGATAATCTCTGCATCTGACACATCATAGGCAATATCCAGATTCTTAAGCATCATGGCTGTATTTACTTCCGTATAATAGAGTGGTGCACCATAAATCTGAACCTGTTCGCACTCCTGTTTCATAATGATTTTCCGCTCTATTGACAAATCCATATACTGCTTTTCGATTGCTTCTTCTGTTACACCCAGAAGCTCTCCTGCACGCTTTGTCAGTTCTTCCTCCGGCAGAAAGGTATGTCCCTCTCCGGATGCCTGCAAAAGTGTATACAATATACCGCTTCGGATTCGAAAATCAGAATCTGTATGAATACCGACTTTCTTAGCAATTTCATCTGCAATCCGAAATCCCACACCACTGATATCATCCGCCAGACGATATGGATTCTCCTGAATGATGCCGTATACTTCCTGTCCGTATTCTTTATAGATTTTCACCGCAAGATTCAGTGTAATGCCATACTGCTGCAAAAATACCATTGCCTGACGCAGATCTCGTTTTTCAGAGACCTGGTCTGATATTTCCATTGCTTTCCGTTCACTGATTCCTTTCACTTCCGCTAACCGCTCCGGTTCTTCTTCGATAATCCGGAAGGTATCGCCTTTAAATCTTCTTACAATTCTTGCTGCAAGTGCCGCACCAATCCCTTTAATTGCTCCGGAGCCAAGATAACGCTCAATGGACAGTTCATCGGTTGGTTCTTTCTCCACATAGCTTTCAGCTTTAAACTGCTTTCCATAGGTCGGATGTGCCGTATATTCACCGGTCACTTCGATATTCTCTCCCTCACTGATTCCCGAAAAGATTCCCACGCAGGTAATCTCTTCTTCTTCGCAAACCAGCACCAGTACCGTATAGCCATTGTCAGCATTTCGATATATGATATGATCTACATAACCGGTTATCGTCTCCATCGTCTTTCCTTTCCAATCGAACACAGAATGTGCCTTGGCACATTCTTGCGCCTGCGGCGGTCGCTTGCGACATCTGCCTTATACGCCGCAGTGTGCATCCTCGCGGAGCGTTTTTTACTTTACAGGAAAGCAATTTCCTGTAAAGTAAGAGAAGGCTGTCATATAATGACAGCCCCTTTTATCGTCTTTTCTAAATTCTATTCCATATTATAATTACGCTTCATCTGCTCATACAGCTGCTGCGCCAGACTGTTACTTCCGCCACTCTGTTCTACTGACTGGCTTGCCAGCTTCTGAATCATCTCGTCTTCAAAATAATCCGTCATCTGGCTCATACTGGCATCCTGGTCTTCGTTCTCCGGAATGGTTTTCTTCATTTCCTTATAAACCTGTTCCAAAAAATAAGCTTCAAATTCCTTGCAGACATCCATCAGTTCATCATCCGTTGCACCTGATAAATCTGAATTCAATGTCTTCTCCAGTCCATTGGAACTGTTACTTGCCTGTGATGCAGTTGTATTCAGTAATGTCGAAATATTATCCATCGATATACTCATATTTTACCCTGCCTTTAGAACTATCTTCTTAATGAATTTGCCTGTCCAAGCATCTCATCTGCTGCCTGAATCGCCTTAGAGTTTAATTCATATGCACGCTGTGCAATAATCATATTAACCATCTCGTCTGCTACCTGGACATTGGATGCTTCCAGATAATTCTGGCATACCTTGCTTCTGGTCAGTCCCGGAGTAGTCAGCTCATTCATCGGATTACCGGATGCTGCTGTTGCAACCAAAAGACTTCCGGAATCCTTTTCCAGTCCAGCCGGATTGGTAAACTGATATACGCCAATCTGTCTGTTCATATCTATGGTATTGCCTGCCGCATCTTTATAATAGAACTTTCCATCATTTGATACTTCGATAGATGATGCCGTCACACCATCCGGCAGAACAATTTCATTTCCATTACTATCTAATACCGGAAGGCCGGCTTCATTGCAAAGTGTCGTTCCATTAGTTCCGATTGCCCAGCCAAATTTACCATTTCTGGTATAGTATGTCTGTCCATCTTCTCCACGCACTGTGAAAAATCCTTTTCCTTCCAACGCAAATGCCGTATTGCTGGAATTGGCAATTAATGCTCCATTGGTAAAATCAGATGTAATAGAGGCTACTCTGGTTCCCAGTCCTACCTGAACCGGAACCGGCTTTTCATCACCATTTGCAGAAGTTGTCTTAGACTGCAGTGTCTGATACAGCAGCGATTTAAATTCTGCCTGTTCGGATTTGTAACCTGTTGTATTTACATTCGATAAGTTATTAGAAATCGAATCAATATTTGTCTGCTGTGCAATCATTCCTGATGCAGCAGTCCACAATGCTCTCATCATAAGCCCTGCGCTCCTTATCTCTCTTGCACCATCCGTGGCCAGTCTTTTATGAAACGTACCTGTTTCCTACTTATTTATATCGGCTTCTTTTTCTCTTTTCTTTAGTTCTTTTTATACTTTACCTACATTATTTACGGCTTTGTCCAGTGTTGAATCCATCGTCTGGATAATCTTCTGTCCAGCCTCGTAAGCTCTGGTGATTGTAATCATATC
The DNA here is from genome assembly GCF_020687575.1 of Roseburia sp. CLA-AA-H209. Taxonomy (NCBI): domain Bacteria; kingdom Bacillati; phylum Bacillota; class Clostridia; order Lachnospirales; family Lachnospiraceae; genus Roseburia; species Roseburia sp. CLA-AA-H209. The sequence continues at coordinate 153,109 of NZ_JAJEQU010000003.1, read as the reverse complement.
TACCATTTCGGATACTACATTAATGTTGGAAGCTTCCAATGCACCCTGCTCTACTCTCGCATTCGATGCCACAAGCTGTCCGCCATTTACTACATCATAGAGATTCTCACCATACTTGCTGATATAGTCATAATTATCTACATCTACTACACCAAGTCTTGCAACCACCTGATTATTCTGCATAATACTTCCATCGGAAAGCACTTCAAAATCCAGATTCGGATTAATCCGGATATAATTCTCTGCACCAGGATTGCCAGTGGAAGCTCCATTCTGGTTCAGCACATAATCACCGTCTTTGGTCACCAGATAGCCTTCTCTGGTCAGTGTAAATGCTCCATCCCGGGTAAGCTTCATAGATGTTTCACCATTCTTATTGGTAAATGATACCGTAAAAAAACCATTTCCATCCAATGCCATATCGGTACTTCTGTCTGTCACTTTAAAGCTGCCCTGGCTGAAATCGGTATATACTTCGCCAATATGCACCCCCATACTGATATTTCCCAGTACCCGCGGCTGCCCATAATCAGAAGTATCCTTAATCTTAATTGCCAGTGTATCAGCAAATGTATGATTTGTGGTACCTTCCTTCTTATATCCGGTTGTGTCGGCATTTGCCAGATTATTTGTCAGAATATCCAGACGGTTCTGTTCGTCTAACATTCCGGTCCATGCGGTATATAATCCTTTTACCATCTACAGTCCTCCCGAAATCTTAATCGTCGTCTCTCTTACCAGCTAAGAATTCTACGAATTTACCTGTACCAATTGCTACACAGGTCATTGGTTCTTCTGCTGTCATTGTATTAATTCCTGTCTTATCTTCAATCAGCTCTTCCAGTCCTCTAAGTAATGAACCGCCACCTGTCAGCACAATTCCTCTGTCTGCAACATCTGCTGCCAGCTCTGGTGGTGTTTTTTCCAGAACACTGTGTACCGCTTCTACAATCTGTAAAGTTGGTTCTCTTAATGCTTCCTCCGTCTCTTCAGAAGAAACAGTTACTGTCTTAGGAAGTCCTGTTACCAGATTACGTCCACGGACATCCATCGTTTCCGGCTGTGCCAGTGGGAAACAGGTTCCAATCTTAATCTTAATATCTTCTGCAGTTCTTTCTCCGATCAGAAGATTATGTTTCTTTCTCATATAACGGACAATTGCCTCATCAAAATCATCTCCGGCAATTTTAATTGATGTACTTACTACCGAACCGCCCAGTGAAATTACTGCAATATCTGCGGTTCCTCCTCCGATATCTACAATCATATTTCCACAAGGTCTTGCAATATCGATACCTGCTCCAATTGCTGCTGCAATTGGTTCTTCAATAATTGCAACTTCTCTTGCTCCTGCCTGATAAGTTGCATCCTCTACCGCCTTCTTCTCAACCTCTGTTACACCACTTGGTACACAGACACTGATTCTTGGCTTACGGAATGTTTTCTTTCCCAGTGCCTTCTGAATAAAGTACTTAATCATCTTCTCTGTTACGGTATAATCAGAAATAACACCCTGGCGGAGTGGTCTTACTGCTACAATGTTGCCCGGTGTTCTACCAAGCATCAGCCTTGCTTCTTCACCAATCGCTTTAATCTTGTTTGTATCTCTGTCAAACGCTACTACGGACGGCTCTTTTAAAACTACGCCTTTTCCTTTAATATAAACCAATATGCTGGCTGTTCCTAAATCAATTCCAATATCTGTTGAAACCATGTCAATGTTTCCCCTTTCATCTGTTTCATTATATGTGGAGTAATCTACAAAAAAAGGCAGACTACGCATTCAATCATATTCTTACATATATAATCACATTATATACAATAAATGGCATTTTTCAAAGGTTTTTTTTCTGTTTTTACTTATTTTTAATGAAATTGCAACATCTTCTTAACTTTCTTTTGCTTTCTAATTGTCTTAACTTTTTGTTCACATAATAGTCACAGGTCTTCTATAGTATCATTTATGTACTAGCTATTAAGCTAATATAATTTTTCATAACTCAGCCCTTCGGATGTCCCTCGGGATGTCCGGAGGGTACTCCCCAAGATAGTAACTGCTGAATGTTTCAGCAGTTTTTTTGTGCACATAACAGGAACAAAGAATGTGCCTATAGAAAATAGCACCTGCCGAACCCGCCACTGACAGTTTCTTGCAGATGCCATTTTTCATTGTCTTATGCTTATCCGGTATTACTATTCCAGATATTTCTTTACATATTGTCCGGTATAGGATTCCGGTACTTTGGCAATCTCTTCCGGCGTTCCCTGGGCAACCACAGTTCCGCCACCGTCTCCGCCTTCCGGCCCCATATCAATAATATAATCTGCCGTCTTGATTACATCCAGATTATGTTCAATTACAACTACTGTATTGCCACCATCAGACAATCTCCTCAGAATTTCAATTAATTTATGGACATCTGCAAAATGAAGTCCTGTTGTCGGCTCATCCAGAATATAAATAGTCTTTCCTGTACTGCGTTTGCTCAATTCTGTTGCAAGCTTAATTCTCTGTGCTTCTCCACCAGACAGTTCAGTAGATGGCTGGCCCAGACGGATATAAGATAAGCCCACATCATAAAGGGTCTGTATCTTTCTTGCAATAGAAGGCACATTCTGAAAGAATTCCAGTGCCTCTTCCACTGTCATATTCAGCACATCATAGATACTCTTGCCCTTATATTTTACTTCCAGTGTTTCACGGTTATATCGTTTGCCCTGACACACTTCACACGGAACATATACATCTGGCAGGAAATGCATTTCTATCTTAAGAATACCATCGCCGGAGCAGGCTTCACACCGGCCACCCTTCACATTAAAGCTGAATCTTCCCTTCTGGTATCCTCTTGCCTTGGCATCCGGAGTGGATGCAAACAAATCTCTTATCATATCAAATACACCGGTATAAGTAGCCGGATTGGAACGGGGTGTTCTTCCGATTGGAGACTGGTCAATATCAATTACCTTATCTAACTGTTCCAGACCTTCAATATCATCATGGGCACCCGGAATACACCTTGCCCGGTTTAAATCCCTTGCCAGACGTTTATAGAGGATTTCATTAGTCAGTGAACTCTTTCCGGAGCCGGACACTCCGGTAATGCAGGTCATAATACCCAGTGGAATCTTCACATCAATATTCTTCAGGTTATTCTCTCTTGCACCCTTTACAGTAATGAATCCGGTTGGTTTCCGTCTTTCTTTCGGTACCGGAATCTTGATTCTTCCGCTTAAATAAGCACCGGTGATAGAGTTCTTATTTTTCATAATCTCTTCTGCTGTTCCGGTAGCAATGACTTCTCCGCCATGTTCACCGGCTCCCGGTCCGATATCCACAATATAATCCGCTGCACGCATAGTATCTTCATCATGTTCTACTACAATCAGTGTATTTCCAAGGTCTTTTAACCCCTTTAAAGAATTCAAAAGTTTATCATTATCCCGCTGATGCAGACCGATACTAGGCTCGTCCAGAATATAAGCCACGCCTACAAGTCCGGAACCAATCTGGGTTGCAAGTCTGATTCGCTGTGCTTCTCCACCGGATAAGCTTCCGGTTGCGCGGGACAGTGACAGATAATCCAGTCCCACATCCATCAAAAAGCCTACACGCGCCCGGATTTCCTTTAAGACCTGGTCACCAATCAGATGCTGTTGTTCCGTCAGTTCCATTTCTTTTAAATAGGCATCCAGATTACGGATGGACATTGCTGTTATCTCATATATATTTTTACCGGAAACCGTTACTGCCAGTGACTCCTTCTTCAACCTCTGTCCGCCACAGCATTTACACGGTGTAATCCGCATAAACTCCTCATACTGCTGTTTCATGGTATCAGAGCCGGTCTCACGATAGCGGCGTTCCACATTTTTAATCAGTCCTTCAAAGGCAATGTCATATACACCTTCTCCACGCTGACCTTTATAATATACCTTTACAGGCCTTCCATTGGTTCCATGAATCAGCATATTCCGGACTTCTGCCGGCAATTCCTTATATGGTGTATCAAGACTGAAGCCATATTCCTCAGAAAGTGCCTTAAGGATTGCATAAGTAAAGCTCTTCTTATCGGTAGAGGACTGCCAGCCCATCACCTGAATTGCGCCCTCTGCAAGGCTCAATCTCTTATCCGGTATCATCAGTTCTTCATCAAATTCCATCTTGTAACCCAGTCCAAAACATTCCGGGCAGGCTCCAAACGGATTGTTAAAGGAAAAGCTTCTCGGTTCGATTTCATCAATACTGATTCCACAATCCGGACAGGAAAAGCTCTGGGAAAACTGCATGGTCTCTCCATCAATGATATCCACCATCAGAAGTCCGTTTGAAAGTTCTAACACATTTTCAATAGAATCCGTCAGACGCTTTTCAATCCCTTCCTTTACCACCAGACGATCCACTACGATTTCGATATTATGTTTCTTGTTCTTATCCAGCTTTATCTCTTCCGTCAGTTCATAGGTATTTCCGTCCACCTGTACTCTCACATAGCCGCTTCGCTTTGCCTGTTCAAAGAGCTTCTGGTGTTCACCCTTTCTTCCACGGACTACCGGTGCTAAAAGCTGTATCCTGGTACGCTCCGGCAGCTTCATAATCTGGTCTACCATCTGGTCTACGGTCTGTTTCTTAATCTCCTTGCCGCAGTTCGGACAGTGCGGAATTCCAATCCGCGCATAGAGCAGACGGAAATAATCATAAATCTCCGTTACCGTTCCTACAGTAGATCTCGGGTTACGGTTTGTGGATTTCTGGTCAATGGAAATTGCCGGAGACAAACCTTCTATTTTCTCTACATTCGGTTTCTCCATCTGTCCTAAGAACTGCCTTGCATAAGATGACAGACTCTCCATATAACGCCGCTGTCCCTCTGCATAAATCGTATCAAATGCCAGCGAGGATTTACCGGAGCCGCTGAGTCCTGTCAGTACCACAAATTCATCTCTTGGTATATCCACATCAATATGCTTCAAATTATGTTCGCTTGCACCACGAATCCTGATATATTTTCTCTCTTTCTTTGCCACTTTTTCTTCCTCTTTCTCTACTTACAAATCGCGAAGCATCTTCTTTAACTCAATTAACTTATCACGATATTCTGCCGCAGCCTCAAAGTTCAACTCTGCAGCAGCATGGTTCATCTTCTTCTGAATATCTGCAATCAGCTTCTCCAATTCCTTCTTATCCATGGATTCCGGATCTTTCTTGAATTCCATTTCATTCTTGGCTACCTTCTTGGAAATACTGATTAACTCACGGACAGATTTCTGAATGGTAGTCGGCGTAATGCCATGCTCTTCATTGTATTTCTGCTGAATCTCACGGCGGCGCTTTGTCTCATCAATCGCAACCCGCATGGAGTCTGTAATCTTATCTGCATACATGATAACATGACCTTCACTGTTTCTTGCCGCTCGTCCGATAGTCTGAATCAGCGAAGTCTCGGAACGCAAGAAACCTTCCTTGTCCGCATCAATAATTGCCACTAATGTAATTTCCGGTATATCAAGTCCTTCCCGCAAAAGGTTAATTCCCACCAGCACATCAAATACATCCAGCCGCAAATCCCGGATAATCTCTGCCCTTTCCAAAGTATCAATATCCGAATGCAGGTATTTCACACGAATACCCACTTCACGCATATATTCTGTCAAATCCTCTGCCATTTTCTTGGTCAGTGTCGTTACCAGCACCTTATGTCCTGCCGCAGTCTCTTTATTGACCTCTCCAATCAAATCGTCAATCTGGCCTTCTACCGGACGCACTTCCACATCAGGGTCTAAAAGTCCTGTCGGTCTGATAATCTGCTCTACCCGCAAAAGTTCATGTTCTTCTTCATAATCATTTGGCGTTGCAGATACAAACAGCATCTGGTCTATCTGGCTTTCAAACTCTTCGAAATTCATTGGCCGGTTGTCTTTTGCCGAAGGCAGACGGAAGCCATAATCCACAAGTGTTGTCTTTCTGGACTGGTCTCCCGCATACATTCCACGAATCTGCGGAATCGTAATATGGGACTCATCTACCATAATCAGGAAGTCATCCGGGAAATAATCAATCAGTGTTAACGGTCTCGAACCTGCCGGCTGTCCGGATAAGTGTCTGGAATAGTTTTCAATTCCACTACAGAAGCCTGTCTCTTTTAACATTTCAATATCAAAATTCGTCCGCTCGGCAATCCGCTGTGCCTCTAAGAGCTTATCTTCCCCCTTAAAGTATTTCACACGCTCTTCCAGCTCTGCTTCAATGGTATCGCATGCACGCAGGATTTTCTCTCTTGGCACTACATAATGTGATGCCGGAAAAATACTGATATGATTAAGACTATTCTTAATCTCGCCGGTCAATACATCGATTTCTGTAATCCGGTCTATTTCATCGCCAAAGAATTCTACCCGGATAGCAGTCTCTCCACGGTCTGCCGGAAAGATTTCCAAAACGTCTCCCCTTACCCGGAAGGTGCCTCGCTGGAAATCCATATCATTTCTTGTATATTGTATATCAATCAACTGCCGGATAACATCATCACGATCCCGTTCCATGCCCGGCCGCAGAGATACCATCATCTTCTGGAAGTTCTCTGGTTCACCCAGTCCATAGATACAGGATACACTGGAAACGACAATAACATCCCGCCGTTCCGTCAATGCTGCTGTAGCAGACAGACGCAGTTTATCAATCTCATCATTCACAGAAGAATCCTTTGCGATATAAGTATCCGTGGATGGCACATATGCCTCCGGCTGGTAGTAATCGTAATAGGATACAAAGTACTCTACTGCATTTTCGGGGAAAAATTCCTTGAATTCTCCATAGAGCTGCGCCGCCAGTGTCTTATTATGTGAAATAATCAATGTCGGTTTATTCATCTGGGCAATGACATTTGCCATGGTAAATGTCTTACCGGAACCGGTTACACCCAGTAGTGTTTCAAACTGATTGCCCTCTTTAAATCCCTTCACCAGCTTCTCAATTGCCTGCGGCTGGTCACCGGTGGGTTGATATTTGGAAACTAATTTAAAATGATCCACTCAATTTCTCCTCTGTTCATTTACTCTTCCTTTAGTATTACCACGTTTCTCCGCTCATTATAGCACCCCATAGCAAAAAAGTACAGAACAAAATCGAATGTTTGTTCTGTACTCATTTTTACTCTGTTCGTTTTTATTTTATTTCATTTTCTCTTCTGATAACTGCCAGTGCTTTAGAAATCTTTCTTAATCTCTGCCACCAGCTCATCCAGCTGTTCCAGCTGTTCGTTCTTTAATGAAGATTTAATACTTACCTTTGGTTCAATAATCTTCATATCTTTCATTTCTGTGATCTTATCTGCCATCTGTTTTCCAGCTGTTGCTGCCCAGGTACCATTATCCAGAATCGCAACGGTACGCTTCTGAACTGCAAGTGCTTTCATGTCATTTAAGAAATTCTCCATAACCGGATATACATTTCCATTATAGGTTGGTGCTGCCAGTACAATATGACTGCAGCGGAATGCTTCTGAAATCAAAGTGGAAACATGTGTATTGGATACATCATATACTGCAATATTGTGAATGCCTGCTTCTGCCAGTTTTGCTGCGAGTATATTTGCAAGATTTTCTGTATTTCCATACATGGACGCATAAGCAATCATAACTGCCTTCTCTTCCGGCTCATAGCTGCTCCATGTATTGTATTTATCCAGAATGTAACCAAGATTGGAGCGCCAGATTGGGCCATGCAGTGGACAGATAATGGAAATATCAAGTCCTGCTGCCTTCTTCAAGGTTGTCTGAACCGGTCCACCGTATTTTCCAACAATATTGGTATAATAACGTCTTGCGTCATCCAGCCAGTCGCGGTCGAAATCAATTTCATCATTAAAAATATTTCCGTTCAATGCTCCGAAGGTTCCGAATGCATCTGCTGAAAATAATACTTTGTCCGTTTCATCATATGTTACCATTACTTCCGGCCAGTGTACCATCGGTGCCATCACAAAGTGAAGGGTATGTTTTCCGGTATTTAATGTCTCGCCTTCTTTCACAGTAACGGAACGTTCTGCAATATCAAAGGTATAGAACTGCTGTATCATGCCAAAGGTCTTGGCATTTCCCACAACCTTTACTTCCGGATATTGTCTTACGATTTCTTCGATTAAAGCACAGTGATCCGGTTCCATATGGTTTACAATCATGTAATCCAGATTTCTTCCATCCAGTGCAAATGCCAGATTTTCTAAAAACTGTCCTGCAATGGAACGGTCTACGGTATCTAACAATACTGTTTTTTCATCCTTTAAAAGATAGGAATTATAGGATACCCCTCTTGGAATTGGGAATATGTTTTCAAATAAAGCAAGTCTTCTGTCACTTCCACCAATCCAGATGATATCTTCTGTTACTTTTCTTGTGCAATGCATCTATTTTCCTCCTTTTGCCATATTTGCTGTTATAATGTAATTTAATTATTATAAGTAGATTTAACTTTTGTATTTTTATTCTTAAGCTTTTCTTCCGCAGCACTGTTTGTATTTCTTACCACTTCCGCATGGGCACGGATCATTCGGGTAAACCTTTGCTGCCGCACGTTTCTTCGGCACGCCCTGTGCTGTTTCATCCTTATTGGTTCCGGTTACTTTTGCAACCTGCTCTCTTTCTACCTTCTGCTCTACTCTGACATGGAATAACAGACGTACGGTATCTTCCTGAATACTGTTAATCATCTCTTCGAACATGTCATAACCGCTCATCTTATACTCTACCAGCGGGTCTCTCTGGCCATAAGCCTGTAAACCGATACCCTGACGTAACTGATCCATATCATCAATATGATCCATCCACTTACGGTCAATGACTTTCAGTAAGATAACGCGCTCTAATTCACGGACAGCCTCCGGCTCTGGGAACTCTGCTTCCTTCTCCTCGTAGAGTTTTACAGCCTGTTCTTTTAAAGCATGTTTTAATTTCTTCTGATCCTTATATTCTTTTGCCTGTTCCGGTGTCACCTGCTGAAGTGGAATAATTGGAATCAGCAACTGGTTCAGTTCATTAATATCCCATTCTTCCGCTGGTAAATCCGGTGAAATACAGGTATCTACTGTATTTTCCACTCTGTCGGTAATCATCTTATAGATAACATCACGCATACTCTCGCCATTCAATACACGGAGACGCTCTGCATATATAATCTCTCTCTGGTCATTCATAACCTGATCATACTCCAACAGATTCTTACGAATTCCAAAGTTATTTCCCTCAATCTTCTTCTGTGCCTTTTCAATTGCACTGGTCAGCATCTTATGCTGAATCTGCTCACCTTCCGGCACACCCAAAGCATTAAACATGCCAAGCAACTTCTCAGAACCAAACAGACGCATCAAATCATCTTCCAGTGAAATGAAGAACTGGGATTCTCCCGGGTCTCCCTGACGACCGGAACGTCCTCGCAGCTGGTTATCAATACGTCTGGATTCATGACGCTCAGTACCGATGATTTTCAGACCGCCGGCTTCCTTTGCTTCATCATCCAGCTTAATATCAGTACCACGACCAGCCATGTTGGTTGCGATAGTAACCGCACCATGTACACCGGCCTGTGCTACAATTTCAGCCTCTAACTCATGGAATTTTGCATTCAAGACTTTGTGTGGTATACCACGCTTATTCAACATGGAGCTTACCAACTCAGAAGTATCGATATTGATGGTACCAACCAGAACCGGCTGTCCCTTCTTGTATGCTTCTTCTACTTCATCCACAACAGCATGAAATTTTTCTTTCTTGGTCTTATAAACAGCATCCTCTTTATCCACACGGATAACCGGTCTGTTGGTAGGAATCTCGATAACGTCCATTCCATAGATGTCACGGAACTCTTTTTCCTCTGTCAAAGCGGTACCGGTCATACCTGCTTTCTTATCATACTTATTGAAGAAGTTCTGGAATGTAATATTGGCAAGGGTCTTGCTCTCACGTTTTACTTTTACATGCTCTTTTGCTTCAATTGCCTGATGTAATCCATCAGAATAACGCCGGCCCGGCATAATACGTCCGGTAAATTCATCTACGATTAGTACCTGATCATCTTTTACCACATAATCCTGATCACGGAACATCAGATTGTGTGCACGCAGTGCTAAAATGATATTATGCTGAATCTCAAGATTATCCGGATCTGCAAGGTTATCAATGTGGAAAAACTGTTCTACCTTCTTTACACCTTCTAATGTCAGATTGACTACTTTATCCTTCTCATTTACCACGAAGTCTCCATCTTCTTCGATTTCCACTCCCATGATAGCATCCATCTTGGTGTATTCCTTCTGATCTTCACCACGTTTCATCTGTCTTGCCAGAATATCGCATGCCTCATAAATGCTGGTGGATTTGCCACTCTGTCCTGAAATAATAAGTGGTGTTCTTGCCTCGTCAATCAACACAGAATCGACCTCATCGATAATTGCAAAATGAAGCCCACGCTGTACTAACTGTTCCTTGTAAATCACCATGTTATCGCGCAGGTAATCGAATCCCAATTCATTATTGGTAATATAAGTAATGTCACAGTTATATGCATCCTGACGTTCCTTAGTGTCCATGCCGTTAAACACAACGCCAACAGTCAGTCCTAAGAATTCATGAACCTGTCCCATCCACTCAGCATCACGTTTTGCCAGATATTCGTTGACAGTTACAACATGTACGCCCTTTCCTTCCAATGCATTTAAGTATGCCGGCAGGGTAGATACCAATGTTTTTCCTTCACCGGTCTTCATCTCAGCGATACGTCCCTGATGCAGGATAATACCACCAATCAGCTGAACACGGTAATGTTCCATTCCAAGCACTCTCTTTGCCGCCTCACGAACGGTTGCATATGCTTCTGGAAGCAGATCGTCCAGTGTCTCACCATCAGCAAGTCTCTTTTTGAACTCTTTTGTCTTATCCTTTAACTGCTCATCAGTCAGTTCCTGCATGGCAGGCCGATAAGACTCTATCTTATCTATAAGCGGATAAATTCTTTTTAATTCTCTTTCGCTATGTGTTCCAAAGATTTTTTCTATTGCTTTCATATAATGCTCCTATCCATAATTTTGCTTACGCAACTATGAAATATTGTACCACTATCTGCCTTTCTTCACAATATCTAATCCAATGAACGTTTTATAAACTTTTTGTTAAATCAGTGGACTTTTTACAAACAGATGCTATAATAGGCAAAGATTGAACAGGCGATTGCAAAATGAAAAAACAGAATAAGATATTTTTATAGGTGAAAGACTTCACTTCTTTTTAATGGATATGAAATATCTCGTAACTCTTAGCACTTTATTTTTCTTGATTGCAGACTGTCTTTCCGGTTGCTTTGACATAGGATTCCAGAACTGTCCGCCGGTTGCGGATGCGACGTCAAAACCGCAAGGGGCACTAGGAATTTCGATAAACTCATGATTACGTCCGGCAACCGGTGTATATTCACATCCATGTTCAGATACACCTCACTGGCACATCCCTGTGCCAGTGTTGCCGGTTGCCAGTGAAATTCCAAGTGCCCCTAGCAGCTTTGCCAAGGTATCCGCACTCCGGCGGACAATTCTGGAATCATTGTCAAACATTGGAAAGGCAGTCGATATAACAGAAAGAAAAATAAAGTGCTTAGAGTTACAATATTTCATATCTGAAAAGAAGAGGAGCCTTTCACCTCATAAAAAATATGTCATACACTATTTTTCATTTTGCAATCGCCTGGCAACAAGTCCAGGTATAGAAAGGAGTTTCTTATGCATTACACATACAAAACCAAAGGAACCTGTTCCACCCAGATTGATTTGGATTTAGAGGGAAATGTTTTAAAACATGTTACCTTTACCAACGGATGTAACGGCAACTTAAAGGCTATCTCTTCTTTGGTAGAAGGATTAACGGTAGAAGAAGTAGAAGAAAAATTAAAGGGCATCACCTGTGGATTCAAATCCACTTCCTGTGGTGACCAGCTTGCCCAGGCATGCTTAGCAGCCCTTGAAGTGCAGAAAAAAGAATCATAACAGAACAAAGAATGTGCCTTGGCACATTCCCGCGCCTGCGGCGGTCGCTTGCGACATCTACCTTGTACGCTGCAGTGCGCATCCTCGTGGAGCGTTTTTCACTTTACAGGAAAGCAATTCCCTGTAAAGTGAAAAAGGGCATCATCTAAATTCTCTTAAGATGATGCCCTTTCATACTATTTCGTCCATTGGACTTTTACCTCATTTCGTATATTTCGTCTTCAATCCCTGAACCCTTCCTCCTGAATCCGTTCGCTTCTGAGTCCTGTTGGACTGGAACCATATCTTTACGTTGCCATTCTGATTCTCCATCCACTTTTCTTTTGTATTTACCTCAGGTTTTCCTTCCGATTCTGAATCCATGAACTGAATCTGATTTTATTATTTATTATGTTAGGTTTCATAATATCTGTCAGCTCTGCATTGGACCGTACCTTCCTTTCTTACTATTGCGTTTCTCTTCATCTAAACGCTTGTCCGATTCTGATTTAATATCCTGGTGGTATCGACCTCCTCTTACATTATTATGAGTTTGTTCCTTCTCTTTCTGGTGGAATCTCCTCCTTACTTTGTTTCCGTTCATTTGTTTCTTTTGATGATTTGATTATATCTAACTATAGTTCATTTGTCAACACTATTTTTAGAATTTTCTTAATTATTTTTCGTATTTGCTTTATTATATTACATATATTGTGTAAATTATCTGAATTTTCAGTTTTATTTAAATTGTTAAAACAACTACAAGAAACATATGTAATTACAATCTGTCTGCGATGCCATTTCCTATTCGCTGATTTTCCACTCTACCTGGGCACTTTCTTTCTTCTGAAGAGAAAGCAGAAGAGTAAATAACTGATGAATGGTCTCCATCAATTTCTGGCTTGGAAGAATTGCATACTGGGCCAGCCGGTCCAAATCAAAATAGCGGACATTCGGATCCGGCAGGAATACCATGTTGGTGCTCCGCACTTCTTCTCCACAAGTCTCAATATTTTCATAAGTAATCATTACAAATTCATTTCCATGCTCTTCGCAGGAATAGGCTGTATAACACTCATCTACTACCCACTGCTTTCCGTCGGCTTCTACAACCGGCTTTTCGGATTCCTCTTTATATTCGCTAGTCTTCATCTCAACATTCCAGTGCTGCTTTCCTTCTTTGGTTCTCTCATATAAATGCTCTAATGTGCTGTTTAAAAATTCTGGTGTCATTTTTTGCTGTCTCCTTCTATTTACTATTGTTTTTGTTCTGTACTTTTATGTTGTGGCTGTCCGCAGTTGCATTCGGACAGCCTCGGTTATTTTTGTCCTTTTTTTCTATTATAACACAGCCGCTTCTGCTGTGAAACCATAAGAAACAATACTTTTTAATGCCTTTTCTTTAACGAAGCCCGGATTCCTTTGCCTCTGTTTCCAGTCCGTTGGCAAAATAATCCGCCATGGCAATAATCTGCCGCTGGATATTCCAGAATGTCTGTAAATCTTTTTCATAATTGCCGGCAAGCCGCTCATTGATTTCCTGTCCGGTCAGGTCTACGTGCATACGGAACATTTCTTTTAATACACTTTCTTCATATTCCGGTGTTGCAGATGCCAAAAGCTCTGCGATGCGGTCTGCATTTTCGTTTAACCGTCGTACCTGCTCCTCCGTATCCTTCGCTCTTCCTTCTTTTTTCTGGGTGATCAGTCCACCGGTAAGCTCTACCTGGCGCACCAGTAAATCTCTGAGGCTGTTCACCGTATTTTCCGGATAATATCTGCCGAAAAGGTCTGCTATTTCCTCTGCATTGTCAATTAATGCAGTAACCAGTTCCTGCTGATCCGGCAAATCCGCTGCCATGCTGACCAAAAGCATCCGGAGCAGGTAGGTATGATTCAGCCATGCCATCCTCATCAGTTCTTTTAAATTTCCTTTTCCATTGTTATTGGGAATCCCGGAATCTCCTGTATTTCCCGGCATTTCCGGTCTTGTGTATTCTCTGCCCGGGCATATTTCTATCTTCATTCCAATCTGTAAATTGTAAGGATTTATCCTTGGATTGCTTAAAATAATAGAGGATACCGTCGTCTTATACTGCCGGGAAAGTTTGTATAATGTATCCCCCGCTTCCACGGTATGTTCGATTGAATTGCTGCAGTTCACGCTGACCTCTTCCCATTCTTTCTTACTTTCGTATTAGTTTATGTCAAAAATGTTGATTGGTTCCCTGATTTGCTCTTGTCAAGGAATGCGATTGCGTATACAGTAAGGGAAAAGCATGTTTTTGCGAGGTGTATTATGTCCATTAAAATATTCGTTATGACCCACAAACAATTTGAAGCTCCCACCGATTCCTTGTATGTTCCTCTGCAGGTCGGACATGCAATTTCTCCGGAATTGGGCTATCTTGCAGATGATACCGGAGATAATATTTCCCGGAAAAACAAAAGTTTCTGCGAGCTGACCGGCATTTACTGGCTCTGGAAAAATTACCATGCCTGCGATTATATCGGCATCTGTCATTACCGCCGCTATCTCATAAATAGACAGGGGCTTATTTTCACGGAAAAAGAGCTGATGCGGCTGCTTCAGAATCATGACATGATCACACCAAAGCTTCTGACTTTAAATACTTCGTATTTTAATGGTTTCAGCCAGAACCATCACCAGAAGGATCTGCTGATTACTGAGCAGGTCATTTCTGAAAAATACCCGGACTATGTGCCTGTTTTTCACCATATGGTTCATGATGTACATACTTATTTTGGAAATATTTTCATTACTTCAAAAGAACGATTTGATGCCTACTGTGAATGGCTGTTTGACATTCTCTTTGAAGTGGAGTGCCGGGTCGATATCAGCAGCTATGATAATTACTGTAAGCGGTTGTTTGGATTCCTGTCGGAGTTTCTGCTGACCGTCTACATTGCGAAGCAGAATCTCTCCACCTATGAATGTATGGTGGGGATGTCCGGTGAAAAGCATGAAACAAGAATGCTCCGGGAATCTCTGGCAAAATGTTTTGCGAATGGCGACTACCAGAAAGCCCAGTCCATTTTCATGGAAAGCTATGCGAAACGCCCGGACATTCTGATGGAAGCTTCTGATATTACCGGTGAACTGCACCTTTGCATGCAGGTAATTTCTACCTGTTCCTTTGAACAGGAACTTTATGGGCACAACCTTTTAGATATGATTCATGATTATCATTCCCTGATGGAATTCTTCCACCGGTTAAATGAAATTGTAAATCATTTTCTTACAGGGACAGAGTCTGCCGCTGATATTTCATGGCTCAAAAAATCCACTACTCTCTCTCCGAAAGCAGTGGATATAGCGATTCAAATGTTCTGTTCTGATGAGGACTTAAAAGAGAAAGCATTTTCAAAAATCTGTTCCCATCTCAAAGATTTTTGAATTCCGGCTTCTTCCTTCTAATCTGCTCACCTTTCCGGTCTCACCTGTTTCTACTGGCAGGCTGCCATAGAAACGGTCCGGCATCCCGGTGAAATAATTTCGCAATGGTCAGAGAATGTTACGGTCATTCCCTCTTTTTCAAAAAATGCTTCAATTGCCGCTTTGAGCATACCCTCTTTACCATCACATGCACAAAATCCTAACGGTTCTACAACGGCTGTCTCCGCATCATGAAAGCTAATACGGTATGGCAGGCGTTGTTCATGTAACGCTGCATTCAGGTGTGCAATCTGGTTATAAGTAAATTCCTGTCTCATGAGCACCCCTCCTCTACGGTCGTATGACAACTCTCTCGTATTACTTCTAGTTATATATATTATAACTCAATTTTCTGAAAATAGGAAGTAAAATGTATTTACTTTCTGTTATATTTCCATTACCATATTAGTATATTACATTAGGTCATTGTCAACGAGATAAGTTGATACTGGAAAACTTTGGTATCGAAGAACCTTTTGTTTTTATAATATGAAATACCTGCATTTCTTATGTGTGTGTTTCGCTTGATGGTAAACTGTCTTTCCGTTGCTTTGACGGAATCGCTGCACTGTCCGTCGATTGTAGATGCCACCTAACGGCTGCAAGGGGCACCGGAAATTTCGGACAATATATCACTTTATCCGGCAACCGGTGCAAATTCACATCCGTGCTCATATGCACCTCTCTGGCACATCCCTGTGCCAGTGTTGCCGGTTTTCAGGCGAAATTCCAAGTGCCCCTAGCAGTCGTTATAAGGCATCTGCATTTCGACGAACCGTACAGCGATTTTGTCAAACATTGGAAAGATAGTTTTTATAACCAAAAGTGAAACACACACATTAGAAATTCGGTATTTTATATCTAAAACAAAGGTCTTCGATACCAGAAGTTTTCCGGGGACAACGTATCCTTGTGCGGTCAATACCTGAGTATATTAAATCAAAAGAGGAGAATGATATGTATGAATGTCCCAATTGTGGAGGAAATCTGAGGTTTGATATTCCAACACAATCACTTTTCTGTGACTACTGTCACACACAGCTGAATCCTTACAGCTATCAGAAGGATCACGATGCTGTGGAGACATCTACTTATGATGTCAACATTTTCACCTGTCCGCAATGCGGCGGTGAAATCTTAAGTACTGAGAATGCTGCAACCGGATTCTGCAGTTTCTGTGGTGCTTCTACGATTCTTGACAGCCGGATTGCCAGGGAAAAACGTCCGGACTACATTGTTCCTTTCCAGATTACCAAGGAGGACTGCAAGAAGGCTTATGGCAAAATGATGCGCCATGCCATTTTTGCCCCTAAGGAACTGAAAGACCCTCGCAATGTAGACAATTTCCGTGGGATTTATATGCCTTACTGGGTATATAACATTACCCACGAAGGTACGGTACAGCTGCCGGCTGAAAAAAGCCACCGGGAAGGCAACTATATTGTAACCGACCACTATAATCTGCTCTGCCAGACGGATGCCTATTATAAAGGGCTCTCTTATGATGCGTCTTCTTCTTTTTCGGATGTTATCAGCGAGAATATTGCTCCCTTTGATGTGCGCGGCATGAAAAGTTTTACTCCGTCCATTCTGTGTGGTTTCTATGCTGATACTGCCGATGTGGACAGCGATATTTATCTGAAGGACGCAAAAGCCATTGCCAATGAACAGACTTATTCCAAAGTCAAAAAAATACCTGCCTTCCAGGAATTTAATTTTATTTATCCGGAAACAGAGCATTATATGAGTTATGCATTAAATACGGAATGCAAGGAAGCTGCCAGCGCCATGCTTCCGGTATGGTTCTTATCCTACCGTAACAAAGACCGCGTTGCCTACGCTACGGTCAATGGACAGACCGGAAAGGTTGCTGCTGATATCCCGGTAGATAGCCGTAAATTTTTACTCGGTTCCTTTCTACTGGCTATCCCGGTTTTTCTGCTTTTAAATCTTTTCTTTACCATACGGCCTGCTTCAACCCTGATACTTTCTGCGGCACTGGCACTTTTTGCCTCCATTATTTATTTTGTGGAGCTGAGCGAAATCCATAGTCAGGAAACCTATGAGAATGACAGGGGATATCAGTCCAAACAGGGAAATCTCAAGAAAGAAGCCAAAGTAAAAGTAAACTTAAAGCCCCATAAAAGCATGAAATCTAAATTCGAAAACATAATTCCTTATCTGTTTTTAGGTGTATTTGCAATTCAGGTTCTAATGGGAATCTTTAGTTCCGGCGGTTTTTCATTTTCTAAAATTGTCATGCTTATTGTTATCGGCGGTGGGGTTCTGACTTCGCTGTTTGGATTTTCCCAGTTCAGCGAAACAACCACCCGTGGAAAAATTCCGGGATTCCTAGGAGCTTTAATTTCCATTGTTACTGCTGGAATGATTACTTTCCTGCATCCGGTTTCCGACCTTTATTACTATGGTGGTGCAATTGTATCTTTTGCCGGTATTATTTTTACGCTTCTTAGCATTTTAAAGGAATACAATATGCTTACCATGCGGAAACTGCCGCAGTTTAACCGACAGGGAGGTGATGACCGTGCCTGATATATATAAGAAGAAATACAGCTCTTTTTCTGCAAAAATAATTCTTGGCTGCCTGCTTGCATGTTTCTTCCTCTTACTTAACGGAAGTATTACCTGCAAAGCCGAAACCAAGACCTATACCAACAAAAGCACCGGTTATCAGGTTATCGTTGAGGACGATGCCAACCTTTTAACAGACGAGGAAGAAACCACCCTTGGAAAAGAGATGGCTCCGATTACCACTTACGGAAGTGTTGCTTTTAAATCCATCGATTACAATCCTTACTATTCTACTGAGGATTATACCCGAAGCTATTACCGCGACACCTTCGGTTCCACCAGTGCAACCGTATTTCTCATTGATATGGACAATCGGAACATCTGGATTCACAGCAACGGAACCATTTATGAAACCATTACGAAAAGTTATGCCAACACTATCACCGATAATGTATACAAATATGCCTCTGATGGTGATTATTACACCTGTGCATTTACCGCTTTTGGTCAGATTAATACATTGCTCGAAGGGCGAAAAATTGCGCAGCCGATGAAATATATCAGTAATGCCTTTTTAGCAGTTATCATTGCTTTGTTGTTAAACTATTTTCTGGTACGTTCCTTCTCCCGTGCGAAGAGACCATCGAAAACAGATCTTTTAGGAAAGGTATTTACACAGTGCAATATTGTCAATCCAAATGTCCGCTTTATCCGGCAATCCCGTGTCTACAGTCCGCCTTCCAGCAGCGGCAGCGGTGGCAGCAGCGGCAGCGGTGGCGGTGGCGGCGGTGGCAGCAGCAGTGGCGGCGGCGGTGGAGGCGGTGGCGGCGGTCACAGCTTCTAATCCCAAAGACCTGCCTTTTGCCGTTTTATACCGCTATTTCATAACCTGTAGGACCTGCCACCGGCAAATTCCTGCATATGTCCGGAAATAGCAAAAATCCCATGGAGAATATTTCTGTTTTCCATGGGATTCTTTTTGACGTTTTTTATATTGATATTTTTTATACTGCTTTCTTTTCTAAATTTTTCATGATATTTAATTCACGCAGTGCATAGAAAATGGCAACGACAGCTGCAGCTGCATCTGCGATTGGTCCTGCATACATTACTCCGTCGATTCCCATAAACAAAGGGAAAATAAGAATCAGCGGCAGTAAAAACAGCACCTGCCTGGTCAGTGATACAACAATACCAAGTCTGGCTTTTCCAATGGATGTAAAGAAACCAGAAGACATTGGCTGGATTCCATTGATAAATGTCATAAACATAAAAATTCTGAAATACCGCTCTGCGAACTGGAAATATTCTGTACTTCCATCACCAAATACCGCCACCAGCTGATGTGGAAATATCTGAAACACAATGAAAAATACAACACCCACCAGCACGGATATCTCAAAGGCACGCCAAAATGTTTTTCTTACTCTCCCAAAACTTCCCGCTCCATAATTAAAGCCCCAGATTGGCTGGCAGCCCTGGGAAATTCCAATACAGATTGCCATAAATACCATATTTACTTTTGAGATAATTCCAACGCAGGCAAGGGGGATATCTGTTCCATATACAGACATTTCTCCGTAATGACGCAACGTATTATTCATGGTAATCTGCACGATTGCCATGGCTATCTGGTTGATGCAGGAAGCCATTCCCAATGCTGCAATCGCTTTCATATATTTCACCCTTGGACGAAGCATGGAAAACCAAAGTTCCATTTTTCGGAATTTTACAAAATATATAATAACAAGCAGACCTGATACAAACTGTCCGATTACAGTCGCCCATGCGGCTCCTTTGATTCCCCAGTTAAATGTAAAAATAAATAACGGATCTAAAATCGTGTTGATAATTGCGCCCACAAGCATGCAGGTCATGGAATAGGTCGGGCTTCTGTCCGCACGAATCAGATGCGTTCCACCGGTTGTAGATACCAGAAACGGGATTCCAAAAGCTGTAATAAATGTATAATCCTGTGCATATGGCAGCACATCCGGTGTTACACCAAATAAATACAGCAGCGGATTTAAAAAAAGCAATACGATTGCTGCAATTATCACTCCACAGATAAACAGAAGACCCAGTCCTGTTCCTGCAATCTTATTTGCTTCTTCTACATTTCCTTTTCCGGTCTCCAGATTATAATTGGATGCACTTCCGATTCCAAGTAACAATGCCGTTGCCGTGCAGATAATGGATACCGGAAATGCAATATTTGTTGCGGCATTTCCAAGCATGCCAACGCCCTGTCCGATAAATATCTGATCTACTATATTATAAAGGGAACTTACCAGCATGCTGATGATTGCCGGTATTGCAAAGCGGGCAATCAGTTTCCCGATTTTTTCTTCCGCCAGCGGATTCTTCGTAGTTTCTACTGTGTGTTCCATCACGGTCTCCTTTCTTTCTCCGGCGAGGGGGAAAGGCAATAAGTTAAAAGAAATATCCTTGGTATTCACAGCTTGTCTGACCTGACCATAAAATACCACAGTTCTATTACATATGTTTTTCTTTCTGCTATGAAAACCGTCTTTTTCATGTTTGACAGTAATACTGCACCGTTCGCTGAAATGCGGATGCATTTCAAGGACTGTTAGGGGCACTTGGAATTTCGTCTGGCAACAGGCAACGCTGGTACAGGGATGTACCAGCGAGGCACAGATGAACATGGATGTGAATTTGTGCCGGTTGCCAGACAAAGCAGGCTGTAAATCGAAATTCCTAGTGCCCCTTGCAGGACTTATGTGGCATCCGTATCCAGCGGACAGTACAGTATTCCAGTCAAAGCAGGCAAAAGACAGTTTACAATCAAGAAAAACATATGTGTAAGAACTGTAGGCATTTTAGGTCAAAGCCAGTCAATCTCTAAATACCAATGATATTTATTGTATCTTATAAGCTTTCCCCATCGCCTGCATAAAGCATTTCATACCGAACGATTGTAACACCCATTTTCTCCGAAGTCAAACCAGCAGCGGAAGAGATTTCACATGAAAAATATGTCTTTTACAACCATACCCAAAGAATGGTATACTTAGCATAGATATGGAGGTCGTATGATACAGACAGATAAATTGGTACAATTCTATTGTGCCCAGTATAAAACCTTTGCAAAAAAGAAGCATAAAAAAACGATACCGGAAACAGGTCCTTATCCGAAGCGGATGCAGCGGCTTTCCAAGGAACTGCTGGCTATCCATTCTCCGAAGATAAAACAGCCGCAGCTGGAGAATTATCACCGTCAGCTCCGTAATCTTGCCTATTTTGTTTATCGGGATGCCAATCCCATTTATATTATGCAGTTTGAGACTTATCTTATTGCTGAGCTGGTTCGTCTTGATATCAGTTCCCTGCGGGACGAGGAACCGGAATTAATTACAGAGCGTTTCTTAAACTTTTTATATCAGGAAATGCCCCTTGCAATCTGCCGGCGCACCTTAAAGGATTTGTGCCATCAGTATGGACAATTTGGAATGCGTCATCAGATTGTCGGGATGGTTCCGTTGAAACCGGAAACAGAATTTCCACAGACCAGAGGCATGCAGCGGCATTTTATCCTGCATGTTGGTCCTACCAACTGTGGCAAAACTTATCACGCATTAGAGCGTTTAAAAGAGGCTTCGTGCGGAGTCTATCTTGGTCCTTTGCGTCTTCTGGCGCTGGAAATCTATGAGAAAATGAAAGATGCCGGCATTGCCTGTACGATGCTTACCGGAGAAGAATGCATTCCGGAGGAAAACAGCCGGATTACTTCTTCTACCATTGAAATGTTAGACATGGAACAGCACTATGATATTGCCGTTATTGATGAAGCACAGATGATTGCAGACCGTGACCGTGGGCACTCCTGGACCCGCGCTATTCTGGGGGTAAAAGCAGATGAAATCCATATCTGCATGAGTCCTGCTGCCGAGGAAGTTGTTACCCACCTCATAGCCCTTTGCGATGATACCTTTGAGGTTCGCCACTATGAACGGAAAACTGCACTGGTCTGTGAACAAGAGGCATTTGTTTTCCCGGATGATGTCACAGAAGGTGATGCACTAATCACTTTTACCAAGCGTGCTGTCTTAGACATTGCCGGACGATTAGAACGTGAGGGAATTCGTGCCAGTGTCATCTACGGCAGTCTTCCACCGGAAATCCGCAGAAGACAGATTCGTCTTTTCTTAAGCCACGAAACCAAAGTAGTGGTTTCCACCGATGCCATCGGTATGGGACTGAATCTTCCGGTACGAAGAATTGTTTTTATCCAGACAGAAAAGTATGACGGCATTTCCACCCGCCCCCTTAATATTCCGGAGATACGGCAGATTGCCGGACGTGCCGGACGGTTTGGCATGTATGACACCGGTTATGTCAATGCCATGGGCGAGGATGCCAGAAATTATATTGCCAAACGTTTTGACCAGCCGGAACCGGTTATTAAGAAGGTAAGCCTTGGTTTCCCACATGTCCTTTTAGATATGGACGAGCCATTAAATGCCATTTTAAAAATATGGAAATCCGTAGAGCCCTCTGCTCCTTTTGAGAAAATCAGCATTGACGAAATTCTCTTTCTATATGATAAGGCATATAAAGCCCGTAAAGAAATCGATGGGTTTGAGGATAAACATACCCTCTACCGGATGCTGACCTGCTCCATTGATATCAAAAACCGGGATATCGTTGATTTGTGGCTCTATTACTGTAAAACCTATACTGCTGATGTCTCCCTTCATTTTCCATCACTGATTATGTGTAATGACAAGGGACTGATGCGTTACGAAACTTTTTATAAAATGCTGGACTTGTACCATCAGTTTTCCACCAGAATGGGAAAAATTTCTGATAGCGAGCGATTAAACCGGGAACGGGAAAAGACAGAAGATACAATTATGAAGCTTCTTGCCAAAGATAAGAAGGATTATATCCGCACCTGTAAATACTGCGGCGTAACGCTGCCGGTAGGTTATCCGTTCCGGGTCTGTGAGAAGTGTTATGGACACAGTCCCTATAAAAAAATCTGATGACAGGAGGTAATCATTATGTTTCTTTCCATTGAGTCCAAACATCCAAAATTTTATCAGGTCTTCCGGGTTTTCATCGTATTTTTTGCATCGATTCTGTATGCATGGAACCTGCGTTGTTTTGCGAAAACTGCCGGATTATTTCCGGGCGGCTTTGCCGGAGTGTCCCTGCTCTTACAGAAAATCGGACTGACCTTTTTCCATATTGATATTCCATATACCTTTTTCAACGTGGTTTTAAATATTTTCCCAATCTATATCGGTTTCCGGTTCCTTGGAAAAAAATTTACCTGGTACTCGATTCTTACGATTTTCTTATCCAGTATTTTCGTAGACCTGCTGCCGGCTTATGTATTTACACAGGATGTTCTTTTAATCAGTGTGTTCGGTGGTCTTTTAAACGGATTTGCCATCTGCCTGTGCTTAAACGTTGGAACTACTACCGGTGGAACCGATTTTATCAGTATTTATCTTTCTTCCCAGAAGGGAATTGATGCATGGAATTATATTCTCCTTGGCAATGTCATTATCCTTGCCATTGCAGGTGCTCTCTTTGGCTGGTCTATTGCACTTTATTCCATTATTTACCAGTTCTGCAGCACCCAGGTAATTCAGATGCTTTATAAGCGTTACAAGAAAGAGACTCTATTTATTATTTCTGATAAATCCAATGAAATTTATCATGCGATCCGGGAAACCACCAACCATGATGCCACCCTCTTTCAGGGCATTGGCTGTTATGAAGAAAAAGAAAAGACGCTTATCTACTCCGTCATTAATACGGAGGCTAAGCGCCAGTTAATTCCTATGATACGTTCCATCGACCCACACGCCTTTATCAATATTGTAAAGACGGAGGAATTGGAAGGCCGGTTTCACAATACTCCAAATGATTAATGCATCATCCGGTATACAAAACTACTTTTCCTGATACCGGTCATAAATTTTCTCCGGTGTCATCAACGAAACTTCATCGATAAAAGCATTTCGGAATGTCATGGTACCGCCCTGACATTCCTTTGTTTTTTCTGCGGCTGCCTCGCCGCACAATCCAATAAAACTGCAGCAGGCTGCTGCCGCTTCTATGGTTGCTTCTGTTCCAAGAAATGCACCCAGCATAACCGATGACATACAACCGCTTCCGGTAATATGTGCCATCATTTCATGGCCTCTTCTGCATTCAAAGACTTCTCCGCCATCCGTAATCACATCCACTGCACCGGATGCAATCAGTATGGTCTTCTGTACTTTCGCATACTGTTTCATGCTTTCCACATCAATAGACTTATCTGATGCATCCACACCGGTTACGGTATTGCAATCCTTTAACAGTGCACGAATCTCAGAATAATTTCCCCGAATGCAGGTCGGGTGAATTTCTTTTATCAAAGTCTGGCATTGCATCCGCCGGTAAGTAGAACCGGAAATTCCTACCGGGTCTAATACAATGGCATGTCCCATTTCATCCGCTTTCTTTCCGGCTTTTTCCATAGCTTCAAAATCCGCAATAGCTCCAAGATTGCAGACTAAGGCTGCTGCCCCTTCTGTTATCTCTTCCACTTCCAGCGGATGATGTGCCATGGTCGGAGATGCGCCTGCTGCCAGCAGAATATTGGCACAGTCATTGACGGTCACCGCATTGGTTATACAGTGAATGACCGGACGTTTCTTTTTTATCTCATGATGCAGTTCTGCAATTTTTCCGGCTTCTAATTCCATATTCTAGTTCTCCAGACTGTCTTTCATTTTTGCTAACATTCCTGATTTCTTTAAAGGAATGGTAATAATCATTGCAATAATGGTTCCGCCACAGGTACTGATTAAGAATGGTACTACAAAAGTAAATAATGCAGCTGCTGTATTTCCCATTACCAAATAAGCAACCGGATAAGAAAGCATTCCACCGATAATTCCGGTTCCTACTACCTCACCGATATATGCAAATGGGAGTTTCTTTCCATATTTATAAAGGAGTCCGCCAAGAAGTGCTCCACACATACTTCCCGGAAATGCCAGTGGACTTCCCAATGCTAAAAGGTTACGGATTAAGGATGCAATAAATGCCTGGGCAAGTCCCCACCAAGGTCCTACCAGAACAGCACACAGTACGTTTACAAGATGCTGTACCGGGGCACATTTTGAGCCGAATACCGGAAATGAAAACAGGCTTCCTACGACTGCGATTGCTGCAAAAATTGCGGTTACGGTTAATTTCTTTAAGTTTGATTTGTGATTCATTTTGTCCTCTCTTCTGTTCCCATCCGAGAGGATGGGAACCTCTTAGTTTTTCTTTACTGCTTCTGCAACTTTTTCCACAATCACGCAGAGAATGACGGTAACCACCATATCCGGAAGTGTATTTCCAACCGGAGTATCAATGTGCATCAGCACACGGTAAAGCACAAATCCGATAAGCCAGACACCAAGATTACGCCACTGAAATGCCATGTCTTTTGCATTGGCTTTCTTTAAAATAAAGTAATCTGCAATCTGTACGGCAATCATCGGAGCAAAGACAGAACCGATAAGATATAAGAAATTTGTAATGTTATCCATTGGATATACAATTGCTGCAACAGTTCCGATTACCGTTACAATAATTGCTGCCCATTTCTCATTGATTTTCTCAGAAATGGATACACTGGAAACACCTGCAGAATAAGCATCCAAGAAAGTCGTTGTTACTGTTGAGAAAATGATAATCACAAGTCCTACGATACCAAATCCGGTCTTTAACATAATCTGTGCAATATCATATTCACCGGTAATAAGTGCTGCACCCATACCAATGACATACATGAAAATACTGACCAGACTGTATACAACAACGCTGACTGCGGTTGCTGCAAATGGTTTTTCTGCTTCTCTTGTATAATCACTGATTAATGGCAGCCAGGAAAGTGGCATTGCTACCGCAAGCTCTACGGCTGCGCCAAAGGTAAGGCTTCCATCATCCACGATTGCCGGAATGGCTCCATTTCCAATAAAAATCACTTTAAACAATACCAGTGACAGGATAAATAATGCGGTCATTGCAACGGTATTGAGCTTTCCAAGATTGGTAAGTCCAATCAGAATCCAAAGGATAATGAGGACTCCGATAATGGCTGCCCAGAACCAGTTTGCTACCGGAATGACACCATTGGCTGCCAGTGCGCCATCATAAATCATTATGGCTGTCCATCCTACCAGCTGCAATACATTCAACGCTGCAAAAAGAAGGCTTCCCTTCTCTCCAAAGCTCATTTTTACGGTTTCCATGGCACTTCTTCGTTCTCTTGCACCAATCATCCCTGCTGCAAACATCATCAGTCCACCAATTAAGTGTCCTAATAAGATAGCTGCCATGGCTTTTCCAAATCCAAGCGGTGCAAAATATGTTCCGGTTAAAATTTCAGCAATGGATACGCCGGCTCCAAACCAGATTAATCCGTTACTGAATACAGATGTCTTCTTCTCATTCATTGGTATATTCTCCTTCTATTGCAAATGCGTGATTCATCGGGCCGCTTCCCTTTCCAAGATCCAACATGGCTGCCAGTGCGCCGGATATGTAATTCTTTGCGTACTGCACGGATGTTTCCAGGCTGCGTCCCTTGGCAAGATTAGATGCTATGGCAGATGATAAAGTACAACCGGTTCCGTGGGTGTTTGGATTGTCAATTCTCTTTCCATGGAACCATACCGGCTCTTTGTCCTTCTGCCAGAGCAAATCATTGGCATCATTTAACTGATGTCCGCCTTTTAACAGCACGGCACAACCAAAGGTTTTACAAATGATTTCTGCTGCTTTTTCCATACCTGCTTCTGTCTTTATCTCCATACCGGAAAGTACTTCCGCTTCCGGGATATTTGGGGTTATAACAGTTGCCAGAGGCAATAATTTAGTTTTCAATGTACCGATAGCGTCATCGCTGATGAGTTTTGCTCCGCTGGTCGCTACCATAACAGGATCCACGACTACATTTTTTGCGTGGTACGCTGTCAGTTTGTCCGCAATTGTCTCTATCAGAGCACTGGAAGAGACCATTCCGGTCTTCACTGCATCCGGATATATATCCGTAAAAATACGATCCAGCTCCTCTGCCAAAAATTCTGGAGTTACCTCCATAATGTCTGTTACGCCGGTTGTATTCTGGGCAGTAAGTGCCGTGATCGCACTCATGGCGTATACGCCATTGGCGGTCATCGTCTTAATATCTGCCTGGATGCCGGCGCCTCCACTGGAATCACTTCCAGCGATTGTTAATGCTGTGTTCATACATTTGTCTCCTTTGCATTAATTTTGTATAGCGACCTAAGGTGGTGCCCCCAATCTGCCGCTGAATTGTTCAGATGAATCATTTTCTGATACGGGCTTCGGCTTGTCCTGAAATACCTTCTTTGACTATAAGAGGCTCTAGGATTTCCCGGAAGTATATCTTTTTTCCGGCAAACGGCGAAAAGTCGCATCCTTGCTCCATTCCGCCTCGCCGGCACATCCATGATGCCGGCGTTGCCTGTTGCATAAGGGAAATCCAATAGCCTCTAACAGCCAAAGAAATGGTATTATCAGAACAACCCGAATCCCTTATTCACAAAAATCATCATCTGCACTTTATATAAGTAAGACTTTTTTATGTCCTATCTTATTCATGATTTTTTACTACCATATTCACTTTTTGCAACAGTTCTTTCGTTCCCTCTTCGATGTCCTCACATGCGAAGATTCCACTTACAACTGCTGCTCCTGCAATTTCGCATCCTTTTAATTTCAGGATGTTATCATGGTTGATGCCGCCAATTGCGACCACGGGGATGGTGACGCTCTGACAGATTTCCTGCAGCAGGGTTAGTTCCATCGGCTTTGCATCAGTCTTGGTGCTGCTGCCAAATACGGCTCCGCTTCCTAAGTAATCTGCACCGGCTTTTTCTGCTGCTTGTGCCTGTTCTATTGTTTTCGCAGTCACTCCGATGATTTTATCTGTTCCAAGAATTTTTCTTGCACGGGTCAGCTCCATATCGGACTGCCCCACATGCACGCCATCGGCTCCTATCCTTTCTGCCAGTTCCACATTATCATTGATGATCAATGGTACCCTATAACGGTGGCAGAGTTCCAAAAGGCTTCTGCCTTCTGCTTCAAATTCCGGCTCAGATAATTCTTTTTCCCGAAGCTGCACTAAAGTAACTCCGCCCTTCAATGCTTTTTCTACCTGCTCATATAAGGTCTCTCCCTTAAGCCAGCTACGGTCGGTAACGGCATAAAGAAGAAGCTGTTCTCTTGTAATATTCATATGTGATTTCTCCTCACTACCTGCAAAAACAAAAGTGCAGGACCTCTGTAAAAAAGATTCCTGCACACTAAGTAATCGCACCTGCGTTTCGTTATCTCCCTACGTTGGCATTATCCAAATCAGGTTCTGGGTTAAAGCTTCTGCTTACTCTCAGCCCGCCTGTGCGAGCACCCCGTTTTTCAACGATTTTCATTATACACATTCCCCACAAAAAAGCAAGCTATGTTTTCCATAAAATACCTTGAAAACCACAAAAAAATGGCTTAGAATTAAATCAGCTTATTATATCATTGTGCGAAAGAGAAGGATTAAGAATATCTATGAATTATGATGAAAATGTTTTTAAAGCCAAGGCCAATATCAAAGCCCGCAGAATCTGGCTTATATTTTCCCTGCTGCTGACCGCTAACTATGGTGCCGATATGTCCAACGGTCTCTATCCATCGAAGCAGTATCTCTATTTTGTTCTGCTCTGCTGGATTCCATTTTTTATTGGAGAATTATTTCTAAAAATCAAAGGCAAAACTACTGACATCTATCGCTATATACTGGTACTTGGTTACGGTATCTTTTATACTTATCTTTTATGTACCACAGCATCCCCAATTGCATTTACCTACATTCTGCCGGTAACCAGTCTTTTAATTATTTTTAAAGACCGGAAATTCATGCTGCAGTGCGGTATTGCAAATACTATCAGCGTAGTAATCAGTATTATTTACCGCTATATGGTATTAAGCTGCACCACTGCTGCTGACGTAAAGAATTATCAGCTGCAGATATCCTGCCTGATTCTGTGCTATATCTGTTATATCATGTCCATCCGCCATTTAAATGAGGCTGACGGTGCACTGACAGACAGTATCAAGGATGATTTACATCGTGTGGTAAATACCGTAGAAAAGGTGAAAACCGCCAGCAATAACGTTATGGACGGTATCACCGTTGTCCGGGAACTGGCTAATGAAAATAAACACGGTTCTGACGTTGTCTTAAAAGGAATGAACAATCTGACCAACAACAATCAGGAATTACAGAACCGTACGACTTCTTCCCTTGATATGACAACTGACATCAATTCCCAGGTAGAACATGTCGGCTCCATGATTCAGGAAATGGTTTCTCTTACCAATGAATCCATTCATCATGCACAGGTCAGTTCTGCTGACTTGGAGAGTCTTGTTACAACTGCAGGAACCATGTCCAGACTTTCCAATGAAGTAGAACAGGTTCTGACAGAATTTACCTCTGAATTTGAAAAAGTAAAATCCGAAACCGGAACCATCGACAATATCTCCGGTCAGACCAATCTCCTTGCCTTAAATGCTTCCATTGAAGCTGCAAGAGCCGGAGAAGCAGGAAAAGGATTTGCTGTTGTTGCTGAGGAAATCCGTACCTTGAGCACTGAAACCAAGGCTTCTTCCAAACAGATCCAGGATGCGCTGATGCGTTTGGATGAAATCTCCGGCAAGATGACAAAATCCATTGAAGAGACCTTAAAACTTATTCAGCTTACTCTTGAGAAAGTCACACTGACAGGTGAAAACGTAAATAAAATTACCGCTGACTCATCTCAGATGGGTGAGCATATACAGGTCATTGACAATGCAATCAAAGAAGTGGAAACATCAAACCGCCAGTTAGTAGAAAATATGAAGTATATTTCTGAAATTGTCGATACCATGACACTCTGCATTCATGATTCTGATGATATCAGTCAGCGTATGGTAAGCAAATATGATGAAAGTGCTAACAATATTAACAGCATAGAAAATGAAATCCAGGCGTTGATGTGCAAGCTTGGAATCGGCGGCTTCATGGGTATTGAGGATATCAATCCTGGTATGAAAGCAACCATCCGCCTGACGAAAAACCCCGACCTTGTTTTCCATGGTGAAGTTCTGAAACAGTATTCCAACCAGATTATACTTTCTCTGGAAGAAAAGATTTCTCTTCGTAACAGCGAATCCTGTTCCATCCAGATTACTGTTGGAAATGTACTATACTGCTGGGATAATGCTTCCATCCATGTAGATAAAACAACCTCTGATTTCGTCGTAGAAATCACCGGCAGTCCAAATATTTTAAACCGACGGAAATATCCTCGTGCCGACCTTTCCAATTTCTGTAATATTACAGTTAAGAACACCGGAGAAACCTTCCAGGGACGTATGGAAAATATCAGTGCCAACGGATTTGCTTTCCTTTGCGATGCACCGTTCTTTGCAGATAGCAAAGGGACTGATATTCTCTTAAATATCCTTTCCTTTGATTTACCGGATCAGGCTACTTTGGAAGGTCATATTATCCGAAGTTCTGACGACGAAGGCATGTATATCGTCGGCTGCCAGATGCCGGAAGACAATATGGCAATTAAAGATTATGTAGAACAGTTGCTAGGATAAAAGAAAACTCATAGCAGATTCCACATGGAATTTACTATGAGTTTTTTTCTATAAGTTTTCTTTTCTGTCTGTATTTTATATTGCTGACCTCTGCCCTGACTTTCCAGAATCTTCTTTCAACGGCTCTGAATAAATGCTTCAATTTCCGATAAATCTTTGGAAATCAGCACCCGGTTAAAATCTTCTTTTGCTGCAAAGCCTGAGCTCTGCATTTCTTCGAAAAATGCTTTCAGTGGCTGATAGAAGCCATCAATATCATAAAGAATGCATGGATTCTCATTGATGTGAAGACGCTGCAGGGATATGATATCCGATAACTCGTCTAAGGTTCCCGGACCACCCGGCAGTGCGATGTAAGCATCTGCTAACTCTATCATTTTCGCTTTCCGCTCCGCCATATCTTTCGTATCTATGTACTCTGTCAAAAACTGGTGTCTGCGGTTTTGGATGGATTCCACCTGTGGCAGTACACCGATTACTTTTCCACCATTGGATAATACGGAATTGGCTATGGTTCCCATCAATCCGCCCCGGGCTCCACCGTATACCAGTGTGTGTCCGTTCTCTGCAATCCACATGCCAAGGGCTACTGCACCGATGGTATATGCTTCCTTACTTCCTGCGGATGAACCGCAATATACTGCTATATTCATATGCTCTCCTCTGCTACTTTTCCTGACGTTCTACTTCCATATTTTTAGGCAATACAAGATTCAAAATAATGGCAGTAAGGAATACAACTGCTACACAGTTTTCTGCAAAGATAGAACGGATAATTCCTGGGAAGATTGCAAATAAATCCGGCAGCTGGGTAAAGCCTAATCCGATACTTAAGGACAGTGCCGATATGGTAATATTTCTCTGGGAAAATCCACATTTTCCAATCATCTGCAGTCCACTGATTACGATAGTTCCGAACATCATAATTGTACATCCGCCCAGAACTGCACTTGGCAGTGTGGCAAGTACTGCACCTATTACCGGGAAAATTCCTGCCAGAATCATAATTATGGCCCCCGTTGCAATGACAAAACGGTTTACAACCTTGGTCATGGCAACCAGACCTACATTCTGGCTGAAGGATGTAATCGGCATACAGCCAAATACCGAAGATAATGCACTGACAAATCCATCACAGGCAAGTGAGCCCGCCGTCTCCTTCTGGGTAACATCACGGTTTAAGCCGGATGATGCCAGTGCCGAGGTATCTCCAATTGTCTCGGTTGCTGACACTAAGAATATCAAAACAAATGCGATAATAGCATCTGCATGAAATTCCATTTTAAATGGCATCAGATGCGGCAGTGCCAGAAGGCTTGTATCGGAAAGTGCTGAAAAATCTACCACACCCATACACAATGCCACAATATAACCTACAATCAGTCCAAACAGTACGGATAACTGTTTGAAATAGGATTTTGCTACAATATTAAATACGATACAGCATACCAGTGTCACAGTTCCAAGTATCCAGTTGGTTGCAGATCCGAAATCTGCACTGCTGCTGCCACCACCAAAGGAATCTGCGCCTACTTCAAGCAGGGAAAATCCAATTGCTGTTACAACGGTAGCTGCTACAATCGGTGTTACCAGTTTCATCCAGTATTTGGATAAAAGTCCAAGGACACCTTCTACGATACCTCCAACAAGAACCGCTCCCATGATTGCTCCATAGCCATACTGTCCGCCAATGACACAGGCAATGGATACAAAGGTAAAGGAAATTCCCATGACAATCGGAAGTCTCGAACCGATTCTCCAGATTGGGAATAACTGAATCAGTGTTCCGATTCCGGCAATCATCATTGCACTCTGAATAATCATTGCCGTATTCTTTGCATCCATTCCGCAGGCCCCTGCCACAATCAGAATCGGTGCAATATTGGCTACAAACATAGCTAAAATATGCTGCAAGCCAAATGGAATTGCATTTAAAACCGGCACTTTGCCATCCAGCGAATAAATATTATCTACGCTGGCTTTCTGACCTGCTGCCATACCATCTTTTGTGTTTTTTCTTTCTGAAAAACTCATTTTCTTTTTTCCTCCGTTATCTGTTTCCGCAATAGCATGCTCACTATCTTTTTTATCTTATGACGGAACAGAGGGGAGGTCAACTGCTTTTTACAATTTCCAGCCTGCTGCCTGAAGCTGTGTCTTTGCCATATGCCGGTAAACGCCATCCTTTGCTGTAAGTTCTTCCGGCGCACCCTCTTCGGCTACCACTCCATCTTTTAATACCACAATCTTATCTGCATCTGCCACTGTACGCATACGATGTGCAATAATCATAACCGTCTTATCCTGAATCAGCCGGGACAGTGCCTCCTGAATCAGTGTTTCATTATCTACGTCCAAGGATGCAGTTGCTTCATCTAAGAATATAATCGGCGCATCCTTTAAAAATGCTCTTGCAATAGAAATTCTCTGACGTTCTCCACCGGATAATTCAGAACCGTTTTCCCCAATCATGGTATGCCAGCCCTCCGGCAGTTTATCTGCAAATTCATCACAGTGTGCCAATTTTGCTGCCGCAATGACTTCCTCATCTGTTGCATCGGAACGTCCAATACGGATATTTTCCATAATCGTATTGTTAAAAAGTGTAACATCCTGAAAGACAATGGAATAAAGAGACATCAGTGTTTCCGGGTCAATCTTTGAAATGTCCATGCCGCCTACCGTAATCGTTCCCTTATTGATATCCCAGAATCTTGAGGCAAGTCTTGAGACCGTGGTCTTACCACCGCCGGATGGTCCGATTAATGCTGTGACTTCGCCCTGTTTTGCAGTAAAAGTAACATCTTTCAGCACACTTTCCTTACTGTTATAGGAAAATCCCACATGTGAAAATACAATATCATATCCATCATATTTCATCTCGGTGCTTCCACTCTGTACCGAATGGGATAAAATTTCATCCAGCCGCTCGCACTGCACATCCACACTGATTATGGCAGCAAGGTTCTGCAGGGAAATCTGCATCGGGTCATAAAGTCTTGATACCAGTAATAAGAACATAAAGAAAGTCAGTAAATCAATACTTCCTTTCGAAAGTAAAATTCCGCCAACCAGTGCTACCGTCGCAATTCCAAGCTTTAAAATCATCTGGGCACCGGATACAAAAACAGCATTTCCAAGTTCTGCCGCCACTGCATGTTTTTCTACTGCTTTAATTTTCTTCTCAAGTCCAGCCATATAATTTTCCTGTGCATCATTTGCCCGTAAATCCCGGACCGTCTCCAAGCATTCCTGAATGCCATCTGCGCAGGCCATTTTCAGTTTCATCTGTTTTCTGCTAAGATATCTTAAAAATTTTCCGGCACTCAGCACAATGAGGAATGATATCGGAAGTACCCACAGTGCAGCCAGTGCCATCCGCCAGTCAAAAAAGAATAAGCTGACAGCAATAATTGCGGTGGAAACACAGGCTCCAAAAAGCTCCGGAATATAGTGGGAGGATGCCGTTTCTATCGTGGCACAGTCCGCCATAATGGTGCTGGTCAAATCGGATAAATCCTTTTTGCCAAAGAAAGATAATGGAATCTTTCTTAATTTTTCTGCCAGCGTAATTCTTCGCACACCGCTTTCCACATAGGTGGCGAGGAAGGTGCAGTTATACTGGATATATGTTGTCACTGCAATCAGAAGCAGGCAGAGAATACTTCCAATCAGATAGAACATGCCTCTGCCGCTCAAATTATCGTTCAGATAATCCTCTACCAGAAAATACAGCAGCCCCACCGGAAACATCAACACAATATTGGAAACGGTTGCTGTCAGAAATGCCTTTATCATGTCATTTGTGCCCTGCTCTGATAGTGCATATTTATGTTGTAATTTTTCTTTCCAGCTCATGTTACGCACCTACCTTCCACTGTACCGATTTGTTGTATTCTTCCCACATATGGGCATATACACCATTTTTCTGAAGTAACGTCTCATGGGTCCCCTCTTCTGCAATACTGCCATCCTTTAAAACGCAAATCCGGTCTGCGTCTACAATAGAGGACAGACGATGGGCTATCATAATTACGGTCTTGCCCTTAGACAGTCTGGAAAACGCTTCCTGCACCTTTGCTTCATTATCCGGGTCTGCAAAGGCAGTTGCTTCATCAAGAATCAGAATCGGTGCATTCTTTAACATGGCTCTTGCAATGGAAAGCCGCTGGGCTTCTCCACCGGATACATAGGTTCCGCTGCTTCCGATTACTGTATCAATTCCATCTGGAAGTTTTGCAATGATATCTTCACACTGGGCTTCCTTTAACGCCTGCATGACTTCTTCCCTGGTTGCATCTTTCTTTCCCATGCGGACATTTTCCAAAATGGAAGTTTTTAATAATTTGCTATCCTGGAATACAAAAGATACCATATCCATTAACTGCTTGGAAGGAATTTCCTTCACATCCTTATTTCCTATCAGGATGCGTCCTTCCGTGATATCAAAGAATCGTGCCACAAGGCTTGCCAGCGTCGTCTTTCCGCCGCCGGACGGTCCTACAAATGCCACATGCTCGCCCTCTTTGATGGCAAGATTAATCTGATGCAGTGCATCTCTTCCGGCATCTTCATAACGGAAGGATACATTTTCAAAGGTAATGGAGTTGTTCTCCGGCTCCTGTGCATGGGCGGTTTCCGGTAACGGTTTCTTTTCTAAAATACTTTCGATACGGGAAATTGCATCTGCTACAATCAGCTGATTTTCACTGGAATACATAATTTTATTCATGGTCACAGTGATAATCGGCGTAATGATAATATAGAATAAAAGATTTAATAAAAAGGTATTATCGGCTCTATTTCGTGTGAAGAAAAAGGTTGCTGCAATCAGCACCGCAAATACCGCATTGATTGCTGTTGTATACACCGTCATTGGTATCCGCATTTCCTTCGTGTACGCAATCGTCCATTTTTCATATTTCCTGATAGAGGCCTGAAAGCGTTTGAATGAAAATACCGACTGTCCGAAAGTCTTTACTACCGGGATTCCACGGACATATTCCACTGCTTCGCTGGACATTTCGTCCAATGCATTCTGATATTCTTCCATCTTATCTTTCATACGCTGTCCGGTCATGGTTCCCATAATCAAAAATGCTGCCACCACAGGAATCAGACTCAAAAGACCAAGCCGGAAATCAAATACCATAAGCAATACCAAAAGACCTGCCGGTGTTGCGATGGCTCCTGCCTGATCCGGTAACTGGTGCGCCAGATAGGTCTCTGTTGCTGCGCTGGATTCATTGACGATTTTACGGATTTTGCCGGTTCCGTCTTTATCTAAAAATCCCATTGGCAGTGTCAGGATATGCCGCATCAGGCTGGTGCGGATATTTGCCTGGACGCGGAATGCTGCCAGATGGGAACACATCAGCGCGCACACATAAACCAGCATGGATAAAATGGCAAATCCAACGGCTGCCCAGCCATATTCTTTTAAATGAGCTGCTTTGCCAAAATCCGATGCCACAGAAAGTACTTCTTTCATAATTCTCCAGATGTAATAAAATGGTACCAAAGCCAGCCATGCGCTGATTACCGATAAAATCCAGGATGCTATGGTCAGATAGCGGAATTTACCGGCATAGGCAAAAAGCTTTGATAAGGAACTTTCCTTTTTCACTTTTTCTTCTCCTCCTTTAAAAATAATTGATTCTTTCTTCTTATTGAAACGAAAACTGTTTTAAAAACTGCTCCCGGTGTGCTGCTGCCACATATTTTCACAGCCAAGTGCCACCTCACTGTTGGTATTCAGGCAGAAGAACTGACTTTTGGGATTCTGGAATGCACCTTTTTGATATTTCCATCGTACAGTGTATCTAATGCAAATTAGTTTTGACTAACCTGTGTTTTTAAGAAAAGACTGCTTCCTGCTGTTACAAGATAAGCAGTCTTACTATCTTTTACACTTCGAATTTTAAAATGGTATTCCAGCCTGCATAGTTGAATTTTTCCAACATATGTATGTATTTCCGAGCTGTCTCCTTCTCCATCTTGTGGCGGACAACTTCAAACATGCTGTCAAATAATGCTCTGGTCATGATATGGATGAATTCTCCCGTCACTTCATTTTCCTCTTCATTCTGAAAATGAATAACCTCCATGAACTTGTAGGTATATTCTGCCTCTACTTCTGCCAACTGTTCTACAAAATTCTGGAACTTCGTTCCATAGGACGCCTCTAATAACAACTGAAATGCGGTAAAATTATCATAGATGTAATCCAACATTTCATCCATTCCGGATATTACATAGTCATCCATTTCTTTCGGCTGCCGCTCCGGCTCTACTGCATGAAATTCTTCCTGCGTCTTCACAAAAAGATTCATCATATACTCTGCCACCGGTCCTACAATTGCTGCAAACAGCCCTTCTTTGTCTTTAAATCTGGAATAAATAGAACCTGTAGTTGTTCCCGCTTTCGCCGCAATGGTGCGAAGCGATGCATCGGAATAACCCTTTTCTAAAAATTCTTCCGTTGCGCAGGAAAGTATTCTTTCCGATACGCCTTCGATTGGTTTAGTCACTGATGCCTCCGTTTCATTTATAACAGTGTTATATAACACTGTTATAAATATAATAAGTTTTGGGTGAGATGTCAAGGGGGTTTTCGTCACCTTACACTCTTAAAATACTGTATCAGTATATTCTTAATGTAATTATACCTTCTGGCATAAGAATTTTCCACCCGGATTAACTCAAATCCATGTGCCCGGCAAATTGCATTTTTCTTCTCGTCTCTCGCCCGCACAATGGCATTTTCTTTATGTTCTTTTCCGTCTAACTCAATGGCGAGTATCGGCATATCCTGTCCACGGTATCCTTTTTCATATACCACAAAGTCAAATCTTCCGGTATAAAAAAGGTCGTCATAGGATTCATTTTCCTGAAATACGTGTGCAATGCTGACTTCTCTCTGCACAACGCAGCGGTTATTTGTATTCAGCACATTATCTAGTGCATGATTTAATGTGGTTAAAAATGCAGCCTCTGTCTGCGTGCTGTACGGCTTGATTCCCAATGCCCTGGAAGAAGTCTCTCTTGCTGTCACCTGCGCCTCACCGTTGGTCTGGACATAATCTACCAGCTCATAAATATCATCATCCCCAGCGGAATGCAAACGCTTCAGTTCCTTGATATCCGACAATATTACCAACTGGTCTTTTGCCCGGGAGGTTGCCACATTAATCAGTTCTTTATTATTTTTCAGCCAGTCATAAGTTCCCTGATAAGTCTGCTGGGTGATTGCCAGCGAAAAAAGCACAACATCTTTTTCATCTCCCTGAAATGCATGAACCGTTCCGCAGGGAATATTTTCCATCCCATTGTCTTTCAACGCCTTGTTAATCAGCTCTTTCTGATTGGTAAACGGAGTAATGATACCAATGCTCTTATCCGGATGTTCTTTGATAAACGAAATAATCTCTTCCACTTCCTGCGGCGCTGTATTCTTATAGTTGGTGGTATTTGCTGGAATATTCTTAAAAATCAGCGGATTAGACTCTTTATCCGGACTGTTGATAATCAACTTGTTGTTATAATATTTTTTATTATTAAATGAAATAATTTTCTTATTGCAGCGGTAATGGTGGCTGAGCAGAATTTCCTCGCTGACTGCATCACATGCCAGATAGGTCTTATAAATGGAATTCTTTATATAATCATACTCATCTGTCACTCCATAAATCCGCTTAAGCTTCTCATTGTCCACCGGATTCAGCAGGATTACCGGACTCAACTGCTGCGGATCACCTACCAGCATAAGGCTTCTGCCCCGGATAATCGGTACTAATGACATGGCAATATTTCCCTGACTTGCTTCATCCATAATAACCATATCAAAATACGTCCCCGGCTCACCAATCTTGTGTGCCGATATGGATGTCGTTGCAATAATCGGAAAAATTCTCTGGAACTTCTTCAAATTTTCTTCCTGACGGATATAGGTATTAAACTGCTTGACTTTCTTTTCCTCATCCGGACAGTTTACAATCTCCATCAAATCCTGATTTTTCGGTTCCTTCAGACGCTGAATATATTTTGCAGACGTATAGTAGAGATATTTCTTAAACAGCTCCTCATCTTCCACTACAAGTTTCAATGCTTCTTCATCTGTAATCTCACCAATTTCTGCTAATTTTTTCCGTACCTCCTGAAGCTGAACACCCTGCAATTCTGTCTGAAAAGTCAGATGCTGATTAGTCTCTATCATTTTAAGAATCGCTTCTTCCCGCTCCTTTAATTCGATTCTCTCTTCATGCCTCTGTAAAAGCTTGGTCAGCTTCTCCGTCCTTCTCGTCTTATCGTCCTTGTTCTTCTCAAGGGTACTGTCAAATATGGAAATATCCTTTGTCCGCTTATACAAATCCCGAATATCATCCAGTGCCTGCAGCACGCATTTATCATTTCCAAGGCGGATAATCGGAAATGGTATCATCCCCTTATTCCGATAAGGAATGGACTTTAATTTATCGCACACTCCATCAATGGGATGATTGTTATAAGACGCAAATAAGACCGTTTTCTCGTTAAAGAAAGCAGTCACCATAGTATTTACGATGGTATTTGTTTTGCCGGTTCCCGGCGGTCCCTGGATATATGCCAGCGGATATTTCATGGCATTATGAATTGCCAGTAACTGGTCCAGATTGATTTTCCGGTCTAAAAGTGTTATCGGATAATTTTTCCTTCGGTCTACCTGTTTTAACAGTTCTCCGAAAAATGCTTTTATCGGAATGGTCACTTCATCTTTTTCATACATTTTATGAATTGCTTCATACTCCTGATGAAGATCCACCAGCAAATCCCTGCCGATTGCAATTACATATGGCATATCATCCACGCCGTTTATCTGGGGATTGGACTTCGTTATTTTATCTTTTATCAGTTCCTGATTCTTTTCAAAATCATTTAAAAGTTCATAGTCATCTGCATCTAAAAATTTCCGGATTCCAAATTTTGCTTCCGGCTTATTCTTCTCCAATGCAAACTCCATGCAGACGGTTATTTCTTCATCCTGCCTTAAGGTCTTCTTCTGCACATCCAGCCGCAGCTTTCGGTATACCAGCACATATACGCCTTTGGGCGTATGTATACTTAATACATTTATTGCCAGCTGCTTCATTTTCTTCTTGGAAGCGGCATCCTTTGCTCCATATTGAAACTTCGATACAATCTGCTTAAACTGCTCCGGTGCGAGCTTATAAGCTCCCTGCCATTCACCATCCAGATGCTCAATGAGTGCATAATCTGTTTTGTAAGGTACAGAATCCATTTTATTGCAGTCAACAAGATAATTGAGCACCTTCAGATTTGCAATATTATCAAAGATTCTCCGGTATTTTCCCTGGTTATATGTAATATCATCTATCAGCTCCTGCTTTGTTTCAAAATAAGAGCCTTCTATTACTGCCGATGACAGTATGGAATCAATATAAATGTAAAGGCTCATTGTGGTATACTGCCCCAAATGCAGTCCCATTACATGCATGGATTTCCGGATAGGGTCTATCTCCATAATTCCAATCCAATATTTTGTTACTTCATCTTTTCCATTTTTGTACTCTATACTGAGCCATTTTCTCTCATGAATGGCCCGGAAGATATCTCTGCAAATTGTGTTCATGGTTTATAATTGTTTGTTTTGTAATGTTTCGGGTCGATAGGTTGCTTTGCTTCAAGTATGGCTGAAATCTTGGTGGGTAGTTCATAGCAGGGTCTTGGGAAGCGTTTTGGAATAGAGGCGGCGGGAACTTTATATGGAAAATAAATCAGTTCTTTAGCATCAAGAATTTGTTCATAAACTATTCTTTCAGAAGTTTTATTTCATTTCTGTCAAAAAGTTTTCAACAAATATTCTTTCATCTTCTCCTTTTGAACATAATTAATTTCACTCCTGCATATGCTGCACTCCCTTTCTATCATATCTATATATTCATCTACATTCATATTTCTTGCTATAAATGCGTTTCTTACAATTCCTTTTATATCATCCTGATTTTGCACCTTATGCGACAACTCATTTATCTTAATTAAAATATATATTCCAAAAATATCCGCACGTAAATAACTCTTTTCCCTCATAAATGCTATAACAACCAATACATGCATGCCTGTTAACAAAAGACATCTAAGTGAAATCTCTAATTTTTCAGGAAAACTAGTTTGTCCTGCAAATGTTTTGTATTTCATATATTGGAGCCACTCGGCAATAGTCTGGCATTCTAATAATTCATCATGCTTTGACACTTCATTTATAATTGCTATTTGTGACGCCATATCATAATCATCTTGATATATACAATACATCACCTCATCTGAATTAGTAACACTGCTTTTTATTGTCCAAATATAAAACGCATCTAATATCCCGTCTTTACAAAC
The DNA here is from genome assembly GCF_020687575.1 of Roseburia sp. CLA-AA-H209. NCBI lineage: Bacteria > Bacillati > Bacillota > Clostridia > Lachnospirales > Lachnospiraceae > Roseburia > Roseburia sp. CLA-AA-H209. The sequence continues at coordinate 112,036 of NZ_JAJEQU010000003.1, read as the reverse complement.
AGTATTAAATAAATTTCCATTTGGACTGGCGTCAATATACTCCATCAACTTTGTATACATTTTCTTTTCAAACCGATGCCCTATGTTTGTATTTTTTATCTTCTGTATCACTGCTTCTTCATCACTTTTCATATCACCATGATAATTCCATAATACTCTTAACATCTTTATATTAAAAAATTCCCACTCCAATCGGAATCTATACAAAGAATAATACATAACAATATATGTAAATAAATATGTACAATTTTGTTTGCTTAACTGTTTTAATATTTCTTCTATATCAATTTTATTATAATAATCAATTCTATCTCTTATTATTTCTGTCAAATAGTCATTAAAATTTTCTTCATTTATGATTGTTCCAAATAAATCAATAACATCTTTTTGTTTTCTTTTCTCCTTAAATATATCGTTTACTTCCATTGTAATAAAACTTTTAAGGCACTCGTCACAATATGATGCATATAATTCTTGTCTATTACATATTTCTATATATAAGCGATGTATCAATGATTGTCTTCTTTCATCATCCATTTTTATATATATTTCTAATAATACTTCCTTCCACCCACTGGCATCAAATATACTATTATTCTCGTTCAACGACAAACTAATATACTTATTGATTTAAATTTTATATCTAATTTTTGATTATCCGTATAAACACTATACTTTCAAATATTTTGAAGTATAGAAAAGCACTCATTTTACCACGAATTTACCATAATTAAACGAGCCTTGATATGACTATAAATAACACTAAAAAGACCTCACACCTAAACGGTGTCTTTTTTAAAAGCAGTCAATCATAAGACCAACTGCTTTGTAAATATAGATATTAAATTGTTAAGCTGAGATTTTACTTAGATTTATCTTTCACTGGTTTGCTATTTTCATCATTTTCTCCTTCAAGCCATGCCATTATGCCAAAGTTACAAAATGGATAAATTATTACTTCTTTATAAACTTCTTGCTCACAACGAGGGCAGATGACATATTCTTCACCTTTTACATTTTTTAATTACCGAAATGCCCTTTTTTATTTGCAAATTACATGTCTTATAGCTTACCATGTTTTTCGTATCTTGCGACTCTTGATATTTTGTTATCCTCATCTACAAATACTACTTTAGGTGGATTTTTCTTTACCTCTTCTGGAGTCATCTGTGCATAGCACATTATGATTATCTTATCACCTGTCTGAACACATCTTGCAGCAGCTCCATTGAGACATATCATTCCGCTGCCTCTTTCTCCTGCAATTGTGTATGTCTCAAATCTGTTCCCATTATTTATATCTACGATACTTACCTTTTCATACTCCAAAATTCCGGCACTGTCAAGTAAGTCTTCGTCTACAGTGATGCTTCCTACATAATCAAGTTCTGCTTGAACTACTGTAGCTCTGTGTATCTTCCCCTTTAACATTTCAAATGTCATATTTAACCCCCGTTTAACCTTCGTAAATAAAGTTGTCAATCAATCTGGTTTTGCCGATATAAACTGCCATGGCAACTAGTACTGGTGCTGTCATCTCCTTGACCGGTTTAACTGAAACAGCGTCTACAGCCTGAACATAATCTATTTTCGCCATAGGCTCAGTTTCAATAAGCTTAATCATTTCTGATACAATTTTATCTGTATCTTTTTCTCCTGCTTTTGCCATATCTTCTCCGAGCTTAACTGCTTTGCTTAAAATTAGTGCCGCCTTTCTCTCATCTTTGCTTAGATATGTATTTCTTGAACTCTTTGCAAGACCATCCTCTTCTCTAACTATAGGGCAGCCCACAATTTCGATATCAAAGTTCAAATCTCTAACCATTCTTTTTATAATCGCAAGCTGCTGTGCATCCTTTTGACCAAAGTAAGCTCTGTCGGGATTTACAATATTAAAAAGTTTAGATACTACTGTGCCTACACCCCTGAAATGTATTGGTCGTGATTTTCCACAAAGTTCCTCTGAAAGACTTTCTATGTTTACATATGTTGAAAAATCGTCAAAATACATATTTTCCGGCTCAGGATTAAATATTAAATTAGCACCTGCCTCCTCACATAGCATAGTATCCCTTTCCAAATCCCTCGGATAGCTTTCCAAATCTTCCCCTACTCCAAATTGAGTCGGATTTACAAAATCACTGACAACAACTCTATCGTTTTCTGAAACAGCCCTTGTAATTAAACTCTTATGTCCTTCGTGCAAAAATCCCATAGTAGGAACAAGACCTACTGTAAGACCTTCTTTCTTCCATTCTTTGACTATAACTCTCACTTCATCTACGGTTTTTACTATTTTCATCGTTCTATCTCCTAATATAACTTGTTAATTACATCTTCTGAAATTTTAAATGTGTGTTCAGGTGCTGGAAAGCTTCCCTGTTTAGTTTCTTCTATATATGCAGCAAAGGCTTCTTTCATTACATCTCCTACCTTTGCGAATTGTTTTACGAATTTAGGTGTAAAGTCAGAGACCATTCCAAGCATGTCCTGATAAACGAGAATCTGTCCATCGCAGCCAGATCCTGCACCTATTCCTATTGTAGGAATATTAATGCTTTCAGAAATAATTTCCGCTAATTTTGCAGGTACGCATTCCAAAACAATCGCAAATGCTCCTGCTTCTTCAACAGCTTTTGCCTCTTCAATGAGTTTCTTTGCTCCCTCTTCACTTTTTCCCTGAACTTTAAAGCCTCCAAAAACGTTCACTGACTGAGGTGTAAGTCCAATATGTGCCATAACAGGAATTGAAGCAGCTGTAATAGCTTTAATCTGTGGACAAACAGAGGCTCCACCTTCTAGCTTTACTGCTTGACATCTTCCTTCTTTCATAAGTCTTCCTGCGTTATACATGGCCTCTTCAACTGAAACTTGATATGACATAAACGGCATATCTCCAACTACTAAGGCATCTTTGGCACCTCTTGTAACTGCTCTTGTATGGTGAATCATATCTTCCATTGTTACCGGCAAAGTATTTTCGTATCCGAGCATAACCATGCCAAGAGAATCTCCAACGAGAATACCGTTAATACCTGACTGATCCATCAATTTAGCTGTCGAATAGTCATAGGCTGTCAGCATTGTAATCTTATCGCCCTTAACCTTCTGTTCTTTAAAAGTGGATACTGTGTTTTTCATTTTTAATTACCTCCGTCATCTTCAAATAGTCACTGTCTAAATGTTTTTCCTGTGCAATACTGAGAAGCTTTTCTGAAAGCAAAAGATATATCATCTCATATCCCACCTTTTCCTCAGACTCGTTTATCCATGCTGCCTTAATAGCTTCAATGTGTTTTGTGATAGTCGACAAATCATTTCGCTCAACAGGACCTGTGAGGGCAGCCGCAACCCCTTTTTCTGCCAATGTGTCGGCATTTCCAGTAAACAAAGGCACTAAGGCTTTCTTTGCATCTTTTTTATCAAAGCCGCATTTTACAAGCATTTCAGCCCCCACTTGAAAAAGTCCGTTTACGAGATTGCTTACAACTACTGCACCGCAGTGGTAAAGAGATTTATTTTCCGCTCCCATTGCGATTACCTTATTTCCTGCTCGCTCAAAGATACTCTTAATCTCATCTAGATTCTCTGCCGAACCCTCCACAGTAAAATAAGCCTTATTCAAGTGTTTCCATGATTCGCACTTATCACTTATTGCATATAGGGGATGTACCGAATAGATATTTGCACCGAGGTTTTCACCATCAAAAAAAACGGTTGATGAAATCGAACCGCTGCAATGACAAATATTTTTATTTTTAATATCCAGATTCTTCATATAATCCCATACTTTGCTTATCTGTCCATCAGGCACAGTAATAAACAGGGTATCACTGTCACTTAAGATATTCTCTATACTCTTATATAGTTTTGTGTTAGTAAAATCTGCTGCTGATTTAGCTGATTCCGGTGATTTGCTGAAGTAACCCGTAATCTCTACGCCGTTTTCCTTCAGGTATTTTCCAAGGGAAAATCCTACTTTCCCCGCTCCGATAAATCCTGCTCTCATATCGATCACTCCTTTCTGGGAAGTGACAATCATGAAAATCTGCATGGATGAGGTCTCGTTCAAACTGATATAATCCTCATGGTTTAAAAATAAAAAATATGTGGTATAGTTTCTGTTCGAATACTATCTACCCATTACTATAGCACCTATTTAAGTGATTGTACAGAGAAAAAAATAAGGCACCACTCTAACTAATTTATCATTAAAGTGATGCTAATATAAATCGTGTTATTTAGCTTTTCTGTATTTAATCATTTTCACAATCTGAATTATCAAAGTCGGGATAAAAATATAAAGCATGACAAAACACTTCTTCATTTTTCGCTTGATTACCCACCACAGAAAAGAAAGAACCCTGTAAAGAGCCTTACCACCATTGGTGGTGCTTTGCACTCTTGATTGGGCTTTTTGTTTGCTGTATCTTTCATGCAAGAGGAAAATTAAAGTCCTCTATTCCATTTCTCTTTTAGATAATCTTCATAGTCCGTTTCATTAAAATCTAATTGTGGCGAAGTGTTGGGAATGTTGTTTCTGTTGTCTATATCTGCAAGCTGACGGAATATCCAATCATCATAAGGGTCGTGATATTTATACTCTTTGGGCTGTTCTCTGTATCGGTCTAACCCTCGCATTTCCTTATGTACTTTCATCATGCGTTCCAATTTCTGACGCTGTATCAACTGCTTGATTTCCATAAGTTCTTCCAACTCTACTACCTCACTAGAAAGATAATTGCTAATGTATCTAATCAATGTAGTTTCCATGTAAAATCTACATTCTTTTTCGTCATTGAAAAATTCATTTTCAGACAAATAATCTAAGGAAACATTAAAATCCTGTTCTCGTTTGATAACGTCCATGATATATGGCTCGGTGTGGTCAATATATTTCCATTCCCCCGACAATAATTCATTCGGTGTTACTCCCAGCACGTCCATTATCTTTTCCAATGTATCAAAGGTAGGATAATTCACACCTCGTTCAATCTTGGAAAGGCTCTGCATATTGATACCGATTTTATTGGCAAGTTCCTGTTGTTTCATTCCCCTGTGTTTTCTTATGATTTGTATGTTTTCTCCTAAGAAACTGATTTTCTTTTCATAATACTCCATAACTTAGTATAACCGCTCCTTTCGTTGCTTTTATTGTCATTTATAAGCATATCATACTTAATATATATCGAAAAGTCAATCGAAACTTCTTGACAAGTAATTCTAGTGGCGTTATTATCTTATCAGACAGAGTGATTAAGCACGCTAGGGTCAATCACACACTTGAGTAAGCATATATAAGAGATGTTTTCACTTTGATAGCATGAATGAGCATGGACTATCAGACTAAAAATAGGGTTTCTGACTGGGGCTGTTTCGTTTAGCCACGAGCCTCTCAAGGCTCGTGAGCGTTAAGAACGGAACAGACACAGGAAGAAAGGGAACGCCTTTAGGCGCTCGTAAAGGGCGTATATGTAACACCGCCCTGCGTATACATGTCATAGTACCTAGAAACTGTGATAAATAAAGGAAAAAACACAATTTTTACCCCGCAAAAAAACGGGAAGTACGAAAGGAGTAATGCACTATAACTGCACACAAAAATTTATCCGTTAAGATTGATTACATCAGCATTGTATTTGAAACGGCAACCGCTGAAGATGTAATCATGCACATTTTAGATTTACCGACTGACATTTTCAATGTTTATCCAGCAACGATAAAATTCAAGACTTATCAAGCACGCTGGCAGATTGGAGATATTTATGTATCGGGGGACGCAAGAAAGACAGAGGACAACCAACAAGGGCTAGGCTGTTATCTTGTTATGACTGGCAGAGGTTGTGATGATATTTTCCGTATTCTCGACAGTAGGAATAGTACCTTTGGAGATATGTTCCGACGCTGTGAGCGAAGATACGGACTGGATAATTTCCATTTCACAAGACTTGATATTGCCATTGATGATAAGAACGAAAAGCCATTCTTTACCATAGAGCAGATAAAGAAGAAATGCGAAAAAGAGGAATTTATCTCGAATAGTGAGGGCTACCACTTTGACGAAAGCAAGTTTGATGATTTCGACACCGCAAAGACTGTTTATATCGGTGCTGGTAAATCGGGATTGTCCTACCGCTTTTATGATAAAGATAAGGAAGTCTGTTCAAAACATAATAAGACACTTGATGAAGTCGGCAGTTGGAAACGGACAGAAATGCAACTGCGTGATGATAAGGCTCATGCTTTTGCCATGACATTCAAGGACAGACCGCTGGAACTTGGGGAACTGGCTTTCGGGCTATTGGCAAACAACCTACGCTTTGTCGTGCCAAACAGAAATGAAAGTAATAAGAGCAGATGGAAAACGTGTCGGTTTTGGGAACGCTTTTTAGGGGCTGTGGAAGTCTTAAAACTGCAAGTACCGAAACTACATAATTCTCTTGAAGAAACACAGCAATGGCTCACAGAGGGTGGCGTGATTTCCGCTGTGAAAAGTTTTTACTTCTTGGAAGAACATGACGCATTAGGTGGACTGGAAAAAGTGGGAACTATGCTTGATAAGGCAAGATACAGCAATTCCCTTTCCAGTAAACTAACCGCCCACTTACAGAGGATAGACCGCACCGACCTTATCCCCTATATCCAGTATGACACGAAACATGGGAAAGGGGGTATCTGATGAATAACAACGATATTCCTGTATGGGAAAAATACACCCTTACCATTGAAGAAGCGTCAAAGTATTTCCGTATCGGAGAAAACAAGTTAAGACGATTGGCAGAGGAAAACAAGGACGCTGGCTGGCTCATTATGAATGGCAACCGCATACAGATTAAACGCCGACAGTTTGAAAAGGTCATTGACAAATTGGACGCAATCTAATGCAAATGAGCCTTGTATGTGTTATGATGAACACAAGTCATATCAAGGCTCTTTCCAACAAGGAAAGGAGCAGACATCATGAAAGAAAAAAGACGGGATAGCAAAGGACGTATCCTGCATACTGGAGAGAGCCAACGAACAGACGGAAAATACTTATATAAATATGTAGACGCATTTGGAAACACAAAATATGTGTACGCTTGGAGATTGACACCCACAGACCCGACACCAAAGGGAAAACGGGAAAAACCCTCACTTCGAGAACTGGAACAGCAGATAAGACGGGATATTGAGGACGGTATCGACAGCACAGGCAAGAAAATGACGCTTTGCCAACTCTACGCCAAACAGAACGCACAGAGGGCAAATGTGAAGAAAAGCACAATAAAACAACGGGAACAACTCATGCGGTTATTGAAAGAGGACAAGTTAGGTGCTAGGAGCATTGATACGATAAAACCCTCTGACGCTAAAGAATGGGCGTTACGCATGAAAGACAAAGGCTTTTCCTATAACACCATTAACAACCATAAACGCTCGTTAAAAGCGTCATTCTATATCGCCATACAAGACGATTGTGTAAGGAAGAACCCTTTTGATTTCAAGTTGAGTGAAGTCCTAGAAAATGATACCAAAGAGAAAGTGGCATTGACAGAGGGACAAGAACAAGCCTTATTGTCATTCATTAAAACAGATAACGTGTATCATAAGTATTATGATGATGTGCTGATACTGTTGAAAACTGGACTTCGTATCTCGGAACTGTGCGGACTGACAATCATGGACGTTGATTTTATCCATGAGGTTGTAGTTATCGACCACCAGTTACTAAAGAGTAAGGAACAAGGTTATTATATTGAAACGCCTAAGACAAAGAGTGGAACAAGGCAAGTGCCATTAAGCAAGGAAACGATACAAGCATTTCAACGAGTGATAAAGAAACGCCCAAAGGCAAAACCATTTGTGATAGACGGACGGAGCAACTTCCTATTTGTCAATCAGAAAGGCAAGCCAAAAGTTGCGATTGATTACAGCACTTTATTTGTCCGTATGGTAAAGAAATACAACAAGCACCATAAGGACAACCCCTTGCCACATATCACACCGCATACGCTACGCCATACATTCTGCACAAGGCTGGCAAGCAAGAACATGAACCCAAAAGATTTACAGTATATCATGGGACATTCAAACATTAGTATCACAATGAACTGGTACGCTCATGCGTCCATAGATACCGCAAAATCAGAGGTTCAGCGTCTAATTGCATAGAAGTATTTACCACGATTTTAACCACGATTGATAGCGAAAATATAAGAAGATAGACCTAGATATGTGAGGTTTACCACAAAAGCAAAATGCCCGTAGAGCCGATAAAATAAGGCTTTGCGGACATTTAAGAAGATATAAAAAGATAGTCAAAAAGACATATATAATTTATAATTAATTTGATCATATCCTTCTAATTCAGCTCTCGAAATATTTTGTTTACATACATCCAGATAAAAATTCATAATTTTTTCTATATTTTCCTTATCTACCCGAAAATATTTTTCATCTATAATCTCTTGTAATAGAGATACTTCCTTTTTTGTATTATATATCCAATTTTTTTGATTTTTGAATTCTATATTATATTTTTTTCCCAAAGAGAATTCATGTTCTTTTTGTTTCCTATAATCTTCAAAAATAAACGAAATCAATTTGTCATATTTCTCTTGTAATCCATAATTATCATCATCTTTAATGGCATAATATAAACATCTAAAGTCTTTACATAATAATTCTATATTTGTATATTTAATTCTATCTTTTACTGTTTTTTTCAAAAAAATTCTATTAATATCCTCCATCACAAACTCTTGCGTTTTTGCATCAGATAACATTTTTATTACTAGTACACTTTTCGTGCATTGATAAAAAATAATTACAAATAAAACAAAATATGTAATTGCAAATCCAAACCAAATAAAATTCATTATACTAATGGTTTTTATAGGAAGAACTGCCCTATAAATCGTTATAAAAGGCTTATACAAAATTTCCAATATAACTATAATGCCAAAACCTTTTTTTGATATAAAATTATTAAAAACTTTTATCTTTTTCTTTACAAAAAATTCTTTTATATTAATCCCTAAATACCTATTTATTCCTATTTCACTTCCCTGATATGACGCCACAAATTGGTAAAATGTTAGTAATATTCCATATATTGTAATTTGTCCAATTACTATGGTCAAAAAAGTTGCTTTATCAACATTTAAATTATTGTTCAAAATATATTCCCTTATTATTTGTACCCAATATTCTATTTTATCCATTGTACCTCCAATGCAATTCTAGTAGTATCTAAAACCAATTATGACTTTTTGAAATTTTTCTCTAATTGTTTTTTTCAAATTTTAAAAACAAAAAAGTCCACAAAAAAGCCAACACCCTAAGCATTGTCTCTTTTGTGAACTTCTAATTTTTTTCTTATTATAATATCTGCGCTCATTTCTCATAACTCACTCTCCCAAATATGATATAGATATTATGCGACTATTTTTTACAAATTGCAACCCTTTTATTGGCAAATTGTCTGATTTTTCTATCTATAAATAATATTTTACTACTGGATTCATCAATAAATATCAACGTGTCAAATTCTCTTGGCAAGTTCAATTGCGATATATAATTTGTCCACGTCATGGTTTGCTTCCGCCAGTCCAGTTGCATCATAAATTGCCCGATCCAGCACATCGCCTGTAACCAGAAAATTATATAAATCCCAACCATAAAAATCACAGACTGCCTGAACTCCAGCCAATTCCATCTCCACGGCAATACATCCTTCCTTTTTCCTTGCGTCAAGCTTCGTTTTAGTTTCCCGATATATTGCATCCGTTGTCCAGACTTTTCCTACCACATTAGGAAGTCCTAAATTATCAAATATGAATTTCACAATCTGATAATTTCTAATTTTCATATAATTTGATGGTTCTGCATAGTGATAACTCATTCCTTCTTCCCGGTAACTTTCTATTGGAATAACAAACTTTCCTATTGTCTTGTCACTATCCAGCGAACCTGCTAAACCAAGCATAACAAACCTGCTTGCGCCCGTCAGCCAATTTGCATCTATCACATCACTCCCTGCCATTGAAGAACCTATATGGCTTAAGTATGCCGCAATTTTCATATTATCTATTTCAAAAACATATACCTTTGTAATTCCATTGCAGCACTTTATTGTACCAGCCTGCTCATGTGCATATGTTTTCAGCATATAGTCAAATATCTGCTCTGAAAAAATAATAATACACTTATCACACAACTGCTTTTTCTCCCCATAAAAATCCTCCAGTCTAATTATTGCCTCTGAATTATCAAATGCCTCTGTTATTATTTTTCTGCCTCCTTAGGTCACTCTGCCTCATGATTTTTTACAAGTTTTTGTATACTCAACTAAAGTCATTTTTTCGTTTATAACTGTTTCATTGCCGACTCTGACAAATCCACATTTTTCATATAAATAGCAATTTTTTTCTTCCTGCTTAATAGTATCTAACCGCCATTCTATTGTATCAAAAGAATACACTTCAAATAATCGTTCTATTACAGCACTTGCTATTCCTTTATTTTGAAATTGCGGAATAACAAAAATAGGGGAAATCCATTTTACATTTCTCCCATTATGCCATTTAACTCTTACACCACCTACTCTCTTACCATTAAACAAAATAAAATAGAAATCCGAATTGTCTTCAATTATCTTCTGTGTTATTTTTTCAAGACTTTCTTTTGCCGGGCTTGTAATATCATCCCGATATTTTTCATATAACGCTATAAATGCTTCTACCTGCAATTTACGCAAACCTTCTGCTTCTCCACTTGTTATGAGTTCCAATTCTATTACATCATTCATTTTTTATCTCTCCTTCTTGTAAACCTATTTCCAACAGTTCTTTACAAATGCTCTTTCACCTACAAAACCTTCCACCGGCAGCTCCTTCCAGATGCCTGGTAGCATAAAAAAATCGCACTAAACCCTCAAAGTCCAGTGCGATATTTCCAATCTAAGATATAAAATGTGTTAAATCATCTCTTATATTCTGGTTTTATGCACTAGACTAAAAGACCTACAAGCCATAAACTAATGCACTAACCTTGCATATTTATAGCTGTGTACGTCCGTAATACATGTACATATAACGTCTTGAATATAAGTTCTGATTCATGTGTATGTTCTCCTTTTTTTGTTGGTAAATATACCATTATTGGCAATTCATGTCAACAATAGGCAACAATATATTTTTAAATATTATTTCACCATACTCTGTTTTTCTTCCATGCATACTACTCTGCTGTATAGATATGACTTCTTGTATTTGGGCACAAATACAATATAATACTTACAATTCCACTTTGTATGTGCCAAACTATTAACATTCATTTATGATAGTCTCCTTTGTTTTTAATATAGTTGGCAAACCTATACTTAGTATAACATTGGCGATTTTTTATTGTAAGTTAAAACGTTTGTTGGCACACCTGCACAGCTGATGATTCAATTATATCTTATACGAATAAACCAGTCTCACTTTTACATAAGAGACTGGTTTAAAGTCTTAACATATACTCTAATACATCTACATTTTAAATTCTGCGAAATTACCACTATATCCTACTTTTGTAATTTTTCTTTTAAATTCATTTCTGCGTTCAACTGAATCATATTCTTCAAGATACCACCTACTCGCTCTCATTTTTTTCGATTTTCTAAGTCTATCACATATTTCCTTAACATATGGCATATCTACATCTGAATATGATAAACCTACTGAATATCTGCTTTTTCGATATCTTCAAAAAATTCTTTTTCATGAAATATATTTTGATTCGTATCTTTTATTAATCCCGTTTTAGCAATATGAATAGCATTTCTTATGTTTTCATCATTATAAAGTAAATTATGCTCTTTTAAATTTAATAATTTTTCCTCATATCCAATAATCAGTTTACTATAATCCTTGCCAATTGAAACCATATCCTTACGTTTTTGTTCTTCATAATTTATCTCTCTTATCCCATGTATATGACAGATATTATGTTTGCATACCCCATATATCCTTTCAAGCGTTTCAGAATAATCAAATATGGCTTGCGGGTGCTTAACTGTACCTGCTGTCACCCCACTATGAAAGGAGCTTTACCATGAGCAATCAACACAAACATCCAACTATAAGTTTTAGAATCAGCGATGCTGAACGCAAATAAATCGAAGCCCGCATTCTTGCCAGTGGCATGATGAAGAAAGATTACTTTGTCCGTTCCTGCATCTATAACCGCATCTGCGTTGTCGGCAAGAAAGAAACTATATATCCTCTTGTGCAGACTGTTAATGCATTATATCTGCAATTACTTGAAATACAGAAAGCATTTACTAATTGCTGTAATCAACAAAATTTAAGCAATCTTCCTACCAATGATGAAATTAAGGAACTACAGACCGACTATAACAATATGCTTACAGCTATCATTGATCTGCTTGATAGTGCTAAGTATCTTTGGGAAGGAGAACACCATGAAACAAAATCGCCGCATCTTCATCTTCTCCTGATATCAGCTCAGCAATGCATTTATTCAGTATCGTTGCGATCTCAAGTCTTTCCTTTATCTTGCCCTCTCTGCTTATCAGCTGATACATTTCCTGATTCGGCTCCGTCATCGTCACGATAAACATAATGATCATGGAGATACCAACAGAAAACTCGATCAGCGACATTCCATACCAGAATGCCTGCACAGCTGCCGCCACTGCCGGAAGTACAACGCATGACAGCATAGAGAACAGGAGCTTCCGACTGACTCTCTTTTTGTACTGGAGCAGAAGCGTAAGATCAAGGAGCAAGCCTGCTGCCGGAAGAAGAATTGACATAATATATAACGGTGCCCGATGATAACAATTATCCCCATCTATGTAATAATACCAGTGAGTAAACTGCGAGATCACCACAAAAGCAGCCCCTGCGGCAGCAATAACATATCCGGCTTTTACTCTTTTTAATGTTCTCCGCTCTTTCTTCGAAAACAGATAAACACACACATAAATGTGAAAACACAGCAGGAATACGTCACTTAAAAGGAATACGAGAAAACTCGAAATACAGACCATCACACTGCCCGGAACTCCGGGATATCCGCTGAAAATATGCGCCATGGCATCCATCAGCAATAACAGGGAAGCAAAACTCTCCATCAGGATAAGATACCGACGCTTTTCCCTGTCATAATTACTGCTCAGAAATATACATAATGCAGCTATGGCACAAAATACACATCCCCATATAAGTATCGCTACCTGCAGTACTTTTTCATCCGGCATAAAAAACACTCCTCACATTCGTCACTTACAATAAGTGTTACACTTTACCGTGTAAAAGTCAACCTTCCCCAAAAATCCCGGAGTACATTGTCATACTCCAGGATTTTGTCGTCAACCGGATAAAAGCAACCGCATTCGCTACATAATTCTACAGCAGATAACTGCTTCGCAGCTGATTCAGTTAAAACTCTTCCCCGCAGGATTCAATCACTTTTTTGTACCAGTAAAAAGAATCTTTGCGGATTCTGGAAAAGTCTCCGGTCCCGTCATCATTTTTATTTACATAGATAAGACCATAACGCTTCTTGAATTCTCCGGTGGAGGCACTGACAAGATCTGTACAGCCCCAGCAGGTGTAGCCGATCAGATCTACTCCGTCATGGATTGCTTCCTTCATCTGCTCTATATGGCGGCGCATATATTCAATACGGTAATCATCGTGAATCTTTCCATCCTCTGTCAGCTGATCCACCGCCCCAAGACCATTTTCCACGATCATGATTGGAATCTGATAGCGGTCATAGATCTGGTTCAGAACATAGCGAAGACCAGTTGCATCGATCTGCCAGCCCCAGTCGGAAGCTTTCAGATATGGATTTTTCAGGTTGTCACTTCCATTTCCGGCCGTTTTCTCTCCGTCCTTTGTCACGCTGACACAGCTACTGGAATAATAGCTGATGGTGAAAAAGTCCACCGTACCCTTCTTGAGGATCTCTTTATCCTCCTGAAGAACCTCCAGCTGGATTCCGTGCTCCTCAAAGTATCTCGCTGCAAATCCCGGATAATATCCTCTTACATGAACATCACCGGCAATGGAATTGTGGATCTGCCCAAACTGCTGTGCATATAAGATATCATCCGGATGGCAGGTATATGGATAACCATTGTGATAAGCAAGCATACAGCCAAGCATAAACTCCGGATCGATCTCATGAGCCATGGAAACTGCAAGTGCACTTGCTACCAGCTGGTGATGCATTGCCTGATAACGGCTCTGCTCACATACATCCTTCGGATCCAGCATTCCTGCACAGAATACCGCACCAAAGTCCTGCGTCAGCATATTGATCTCATTAAAAGTCAGCCAATATTTTACCTTACCTTTATATCTCTCAAATAAAACCTTTGCAAATCGAAGATAGAAATCGATCATCTTACGGTTTTTCCATCCGCCATACTCCAGAGAAAGATGAAGGGGATTCTCATAATGAGAGATCGTTATCAGCGGCTCAATGTTATATTTTCTCAACTCATCAATCACATTGTCGTAGAACTTAAGGCCTTCCTCATTTGGAGTTTCCTCATCCCCATTTGGGAACACTCTGGACCAAGAAATAGAAAAACGATATACCTTAAATCCCATCTCTGCAAAAAGAGCAATATCCTCTTTCCAGTGATGATAAAAATCAGTTGCCTGGTGATTGGGATAAAATTCTTCCGGTAACGGTGCCGGCGGTGTAAGACGACGTTCCTTATCCACACTTCCTCCTGTCAGGATATCTGCAATGGACGGGCCTCTGCCATCCTCATCCCAACCGCCTTCATACTGGTTTGCAGCAGTTGCTCCGCCCCAGAGAAATTTTTCCGGCATACGGTTATAATTTTTCATTTTTTAATTTTCTCCTTTTTACAAACATCAGGCGGATTTGTTATCTCCGCCTGATGTTTCGTTGTTATTCTTATACAATAGTCAGAAATTTATCTCCTGCATTTACAGCTGCATCTTCTTTTTCCATGCATACTGCTTTGATATAATCAGAAATATTGGTCACAACAACCGGTGTGATCAGATCATATCCTTCTTTCTTAATGGCATCCATATCGAATTCCACAAGAAGCTTTCCTTTTTTTACCTTATCTCCCTCAGAAACATGGGATTTAAAATATTTACCATTTAAATTTACAGTATCAAGTCCGATGTGGATCAGAATTTCTACTCCACTTTCTGTCACAAACATGATTCCATGTTTGCTCTCCATGATATTTGCCACCGTACCATCTGCCGGTGCATAAACCTTTCCTTCTGATGGAACGATCGCTGCTCCGTCACCTAAAACCTTATCAGCAAAAGTTTTATCCGGAACATCGGAAAGTGCTTTTACAGTTCCTGCTACCGGTGCACAAAGCTCGATCTTATCTACAAGCGGAGCGTTCTGCTGTGCCGGCTGTTTTTCTGTATCTGTGTTCTGTACTTCATCCTCTGTCTCAGCCTTTACATCCTCAAATCCGAAGATAAGTGTAAGAACAAAAGCAGCTACAAAAGATACCACGATCATAATGATTCCATAAATCAGATTGCTTAATCCCTTCTCGCCGATAAACGCCGGGATTGCCATGATACAATTCTGTGCAATGTAAAGAGAAACCTGAAGAAGTCCTCCTACGATACCACCGATTCCGGCTGCGATGGAAGCTGCTACAACCGGTCTTTTCAGTTTCAGTGTAACACCATACAGAGCAGGCTCTGTGATACCCATAAGAGCGGAAACACCGGCTGCACTTGCCAGCTGTTTCATGTTGCTGTCCTTGGATCTTACAGCTACTGCAAGAGAAGCTCCGGACTGTGCAAGGTTAGAGCATACCTGAGATACAAAGATCAGTGTATCGCTACCACCGGTTGCAATGGCATTCAGTCCGATCGGTGTCAGCGCATGGTGCATACCGGTCATAACGATGAACGGGAAGGTTGCTGCAAGGATACCTACAATAATGAAACCAAGTTTTACGGACAGGAAGTTGATGGCTACCGCAAGTCCGTTACCAATAATTGTTCCGATCGGTCCAACTACGATCAGGGCGATCGGTGCACTGATCAGAATTACCAGTGTCGGGTTCAGGATCAGTTTTACCATTTTCGGTGTGATCTTATCAACCAGAATCTCAATATAATGTGTGATCCATACCATCAGGATAACCGGAATAACGGAATAAGAATAAGTTGCTTTTGTGATCGGCAGACCAAACAGTGTGATGGCCGCATCACCAGCTACCATAGTTACAAAGGTAGGGCTTAAGTAAACACCGGCAATAAACAGCGCCAGTGACTGGTTCACGCGGAAAACCTTGGCAGCATTTGCTGCGATCAGGAACGGCATGAAGTAGAAAGTAACATCTCCGATAAAACTGATCACCTGGTAGGTACTGCTTGTTTCTGATACCAGATGAAAAGTTGTCAGCAGGGTAAGTACAACTTTGATCATACCGGCTGCAGTCAGGGCAGGAATCATCGGGGTCATACATCCGGTGATGGCATCGATAACTTTTGAAACAACACTCTTTGAGCTGTCAGAGTTCGCTGCCGGTGCATCATCGGTAGGAACGCCTTTGTCTTCCAATGCCTTGTAAACAGCGTTTACTTCGTTTCCTGCGATAACCTGGAACTGATCTTCATGCCAGTTAACGCCGGAGATCTCAGAAAGCTTTAAGATCTCTTTCTCGTTGATTTTCGATCTGTCTTTCACATAGAAACGAAGCCTTGTCATGCAGTGGAACAGACGGGTGATATTATCTTTTCCGCCCAGCGCTGCAATCAGTGTGTCTGCAGTTTTTGCATAGTCCTTTTTCATTTGGGGACCTCCTTTAATAATAAATATTGAAATTTATATTAAAGGTCTTGCCTGAAAAGATACGCACATGGCACGTATTTCAGTAACAATCCATTAACACCTAATTTATAAAACAATCTCTTTTCACAGATTTTTCAGACGTTTATGGTCTTCTGTGATCTTCTGGATATGAATCGTCAGATACAGCATTTCGTCCTCAGTCATAGCGTATTTATATTCCTCTTCCATCATAAGATAGATCATTTTTACACAGCCGTAAGCTTCTCTGTACTGCTCCTTAATGATCTTGAAAAGCTCCTGATTCTCATCATAGTGAAGTTCTTTATGAAGGAATCTCTGGGCAAAATATTTCAGATGCGTGAGAAACCGCTGATAATACAGATTATCCTCCTGAAATTCCATATTGTCATAATACTTCTCCACGATGTCCAGGATCTGATGTACGATAATGGAAATCTGATAGCTGTCCGTCTTGCCGCCATCTTCCGCATTCACAAAATGCAATGCAAAAAATCCTGCTTCATCTGCAGAAAGATCTACCTCGAACATCTCATTTACCTTTTTCAGTAATTCCAAGCCGATCTCATATTCCTTATGATAAAGCTGCTTGATATCCAGAAGCAGCATATTCTGAAGGCGGATCCCGTTTTCAAGTCTGGAGATCGCACCCATGATATGGTCGCTAAGGGAAAAATAAATACTGTCATTTAATTTCATCCCCTCTTTTTCCTTCACTTCATTTACAAAAGCTCCCACAAAATCCAGATATTTTTCCGGAATAGCAGTCAGATAACCCTGTATCTCCTTGCTGATCTGGGCATTTTCCGCAGTAAAGATCTTCTCGATCCTGGACTCCTCCACTTGCTGTCCTTTCTTTTTCTGAAAGGCAATTCCGCAGCCCTTTACAATAACTTCATGTCCCTGTCCATCCTTGGACAGTATCAGATTATTATTCAAAATCTTATAGATAACCATATTCCTGTTCCCCCGCTGCCAGACAAATAAAAAAAGGCCATTACAGTATATAGAAAACCTATTCCTATACTACTATAAGGTCTTGCCTGACGATAAATAAATATTTCAGTAACAATCCTTCTGATTCGTAACTATTTAATAACTGCATGTAATAGTATCAGAAAAAATATATGTTGTCTATCTGGAATATTTAATAAAATATTTATAATATTTTTGTGAACTTTGACAAAATCCCCTGATGATCCTGCCATACGGATGATATGTACCCTCTTTCTCCATTAAAAAAAGAGCCCCAAACATACCAAAAAATATGTTTAGGACTCTACCTATGACGGGATAATGAAGTTTACTAATTTCAGGATAATAGAGTTTGCTAATTTACAGTTTACTATTCAAACTCTTCCCAAGGGAAGTATCATCAAATCAAAAATGCTGATTTTATGCGGCATTCCACCGCATCTGTTTCATCTTATGTTACTCTTTTCATATCGTTTTCAAAAACTTTAGTAGCAAATTAGTTGCAATTATTCAATATTACTTCCACGAAATCCATGGCAGATATAATCTACTTTTACTACTAAAAACGAACAATATCCCATATTACCTCTGATTTTTTCAGTTCCACGACAACTCCCGGATGACGTTTATCTTCTTTTATCCGTTTTTCTAGTTCCCAGAATCTCTCTGATGCAGGCTTTTTATCATCATTCAGAAAATTTGCATACTCTTTAACAAGACCTTCCATATAATTTTCCTGCCAGCCTGATAATCTTTCTCGAAATAATTTCCAATCCTTTTTGCTTATGTCCATGATTTTGAACCTCCTCAGTCTCAAGTTAGTCTCAACAAACAATTTCATAAATGAGACTGACTTGAAACTACAACTTTATAATTTACCTGCAAATCCCGGTTTTATCGCGTTTTGCTATATCATAGAGTCTCACTCAGTCTCAAATCTCGTGAGACTTCGTTGAGACTAACTTTGAAATATTCGTTTTTCAGAAAGCTCTTTAATCGTCTCTCTTTAGAAAGCTTTTTCTTAGAATATTCTGATTTTAACCACTTGATTTTTCTCAAAATTTCTATGACATTTTCTATGACATTTCTACGACATTTTCTGTGACATTTCCCATCTTCATTATAAGCGTTACCTAAAACAAATTTGTGCCTTTAATCAATTCAATTTTTACCTTCTCCCTACTTCCATACATAGAGCTTTTACTTTCATCAATAGTCTATACCTGATGTTTATTCTATGAATACATACTTTCCCTTTCCTTTACCATTTACCACTTTAACAACTTTCATATCTCTAAGTTTTGTCATGACTGCTCTTGCTGTGGATGGTGAGCAATCAAGAATTTCTTTTATTTCTTTTGTTCCAAAAATCTGATTTTTCTCTATTTCATCATACACCTTAAGAATATTTGCTTTCGAAGGTTCATTATATTTTTGTTGCTCAACCGCCGATTTTTTATTGTCAATCGCCGACTTTTCTTCTCCAATCGCCGGCTTTTGGTAATCAATCGACGACTTATTGACTGCAACATAAAAGCATTTGTATGATAAACAGGATCTTTTAGTCCCACCCGCTCCAACTCATTACGCAGTCTTTCATTAACGCTTTAAATGTTTCTTATTGACATTATGAATTTATCGTACTAACCTAAACTCGTAGAATATATTTCAATAAAGGTAATGTTTCGAAAACTTTTGGTTCCGATTATAATAGAGCAGCTTTTAGCATCTCTCATTGGAACCTGCCAGTGCAAATCTCTGCTTTGAGACGGTTCCCTTTATCACAATTACCAAGCCAATCTGCTGGGTACCATTCTTCATTATTCACAATTCTGTATAAATAAAGAACAACTCATGTGGGATTGGGGATATGCCTCACTCATTATTGGAATAAGAAAATAACTGCAAAGGAGATTTTTACTATGAAAGAAATAATTTTAGGAAATCACATACGAAAGGTTCCTTCAGTTGCTGTTGGATGCATGCGCCTTTCTGAAAAATCGAAGGATGAGATGAATCGTTTTATTCATGCAGCTCTGGAACAAGGTGCATATCTCTTTGATCACGCGGATATCTACGGTGATGGTATGAGCGAGAGCATATTCGGCGAAGCGTTCGCAGATGATTCATCCATAAAGCGTGAAGATATTTATCTTCAGTCAAAATGTGGCATCCGTCAAGGCTTCTATGATCTCTCAAAGGAGCACATTCTGAAATCTGTCGATGGCATTTTACAAAGGCTCCATACAGATTATCTTGATCTTTTGCTTCTTCACCGTCCGGATACACTCGTAGAACCGGAAGATGTTGCTGCTGCATTTGATGTTCTTTATGAAAGCGGAAAGGTACGCCATTTTGGAGTTTCAAACCATAAGCCGATGCAGATTGAACTGCTGCAGAAATATGTCCGCCAACCACTCGTTGTCAATCAGGTTCAGTTCAGCATCCCTGTTTCCAATCTTGTTGCAAATGGCATGGAAGTCAATATGGAAACCCCAGGTTCAATCGATCACGATGGAAGTCTGCTCGACTACTGCCGCCTCCACAATATCACTCTCCAGGCATGGTCTCCGTTTCAGATGCCGGCATGGAAAGGCTGCTTTCTCGGAAGCGACGAATACCCTGAACTGAATAAAAAACTTCATGTGATTGCCGAAAAATATAATGTCAGCGATACTACTATTGCGGCTGCGTGGATTTTACGTCATCCGGCAAATATGCAGATTGTTACCGGCACTGCAAGTGAAAGCCGCCTGAAAGAAATTATCGCGGCGTGCGATATTACTCTGACTCGTGAGGAATGGTATGAGCTGTACCTGGCAGCAGGTCATCTGCTTCCGTAGGGATTATCGATTACCAGCATTATTTTCAAAATGCTGGTAATCCTTAGAATTAGCAAGTTGTACAAAAGAATCTTCTCTTTTACGAAGTCTGGTCTCATAAACGAGATAAAGGTTCTGGCAGATGCAGAGCTTGTGTTGAGCAGATCAGAGTACACAACCTCAGACACAGTCACGCCAGCTTACTTATTAATCAGGGCTGTGATGCCTTGATGTTAGCAGACAGGCTCAGACATGAAAAGGTATCCACAACACTTAACACATACTCCCATCTGTTTCCACATAAACAGCAGGAGCTTGTGCATAGTCTGGAATCATTGCAGGCAATAGATTCGCCAACACCTGAACCACCATCTGATAACCCTCTGCTTGAAGCAGCAGGTATCACATGTGAAGTGCCTCAGACTCAGAGCAACGGCTCAGATGTAACAATCCGACCTCAGTTTGGACCTGCGTTAGTACCATCAAATACCGCATCAGGGGGAATCATCCAGATGCCACAGCGAAAGATCATATAGTAGAAATCCCGCAGTCATCAGGGTTTCTTGCTATTAAAGTTAATGACAACCAACTGAAAACGATAGAAAAAGAGTAGTTGCTATTAGTAGCAAATTAGTAGCAGTGCAAAAGAAAAAGTCTCGGAATCCGCTTGTTTAGCGGGTTCCAAGACTTGTGACTTCTATTCAAACTCTTGGGCGGAGAGATTTATCTGGCTGTTTCTCGGTACACATTTGTACGTTTTATTCTTCATATTTATCTTATTTTGCATTTTTGTGTACCTCGTCTAAAATTTTTAGAGCCAAAATGGAGCCAATAATAAAAATTTTTTGTTAATAATCTAACTCAAGTTTAAACTAAGCTGCTCATAGTTTTCTTTTATTTTATTATCCTGCAAGGAAGAATAAACTCTCTTTAATATTGGATTTCCATTCTTATCTCCTCTAAGTGGCATTCCTCCATGTTGTAAAAAGAATTTATTTCCTTCTGCTGTTGGTTTGCTTACACCATACTCCACAACAAACAATGGTTTCTTATTTTTAATGCTTTGCTCTCCTGCATTAAAAGTTCCTCCATCCATGCCAGCCTCAATTAAAATCATAGCATCAGACACTCCAACTATTGTATTATTTCTTTTCATAGCATTTGATGCTGACCAAGTTAAATTTGGCAAAAACTGAGATATAAATAAATGATTGTCATCACTAAGTAATTCTTTTACTTCTCTCTTAATCCTATTTTTCAATATACCTTCAACAATTACAAAAATTGTACTTCCACCTGCCTGAAGTGCGGCCTTATGCGCAGTAAGATCCACCCCTTTAGCATATCCGCTTACTACAGAAACACCATCTGTTGATAATTGTCTTGCCGAACTATCAGCTATCCTTATTCCTGAATCAGATACTTTTCTCGAACCAGTAAATCCAACACACTTATTCTGTAACAATGCATAATTGCCTTGATAAAAGAGAACTGCCGGAATATTTCCTACATTCAATTTCTTTAATCCTACTGGAAAGCACTCATCACCAATCCAACACATCTCTACATGATTTTGATACAATTGCTCTTCCAAAAAAAGTGCATTTTCTCTACTATCGTAAATATTTTTTGCAATATCTTGATTAATACCCAATGAACACATCAATGCAATATCATTACAAACATCACTTAATATACAAGATGGCTCATTGGCAATATATTTACTTATTTTTTTCAGATTTCCATCTCCAGAACCTTTAGCTATTATTATTCTTAATACGTCTCTATTAATCATGTATTATCACTATCCCTTAAAGATTTCACACATACTATACCGCAAACCTGTTTTGCTCCCATTTTTTTTAGATACTTTGCATATTCCCAAATTGTTGCACCTGACTGATACAAATCATCCACCACAATAATATTTTTTCCTCTAACATGACTATTAAGCACTACATTATTATTATCATATATTTTCTTCCAAATCGCAATTTTGTCTTCTACTGTAAGTTGCTTCATTTGCGGCTTATCACAATTTAAAGTGGGAGCAATAAAAGAAAAATTCAGCTGCCTAGACATAGCCTCTGCCATTTGCCATGCCATTTTTGTCTTTCCCTCATTACTAGCTGGCATAGGAGATATACACCAATCTAATGTATTATAAATAGGAATATACTTACAGTTATCCAACATTCTATGCATAATAAGGTCAGCATATTGAGTTTGTTCTTTTTCACTTAGATTATCAATATTATACTTTAACTGGTACTCTGCCTCTCCTATTTCTGTTCGACCTTCCCCATAAACAATATTAAAATCTGAAGCTATGCAATAATCCAGTTCATCGTAAAAATAATCTTCAATATTTTTATTTAAGTGTATCCATAATACATTCTGCGTTACCTCATTACACCATTCTAAAAAATCATTCATGACTTCTTGAGTATAGCACCCTTCTGGAATCCATAAATTACTCATATTATTATATTTTTCACTTTTCTTCCATTTTGTCGGACTGTTTGCTACCAAATTAGGAAAAGCATAATTAATAATATCTATATATCTTTCATTCGTTGATATGCTATAACAGTCCTCATTTTCATAAACAGTAATCCAAAACTCACTTCTATTCCTGCCAAACTGGTATTTCATAATTTTCCCCCTTTGTTTGAATACGATAACACATTATGCAAAGTATTTACTTTCCTTTAATGCTATTATCTTTGAATCACTCTTTGTCGTTAATGTTCCTTTATCCAAATAGCAATATTGCTCTATTTCTTCTGCTGAGCACCCAGTTTCTTCTACTAATTGCCCAGACGTTATAATTCCATTTTCTAATAGTAATAATATTGCCTGTTTATGTGCGAAAGGTTTTTCTACAGGCATCTCTCTATCTAAAGGTTCCCTTCTCCAATATACACGTGTTGTCATTTGATCTTTTAAATATTTTATTTGATTAGAAGATAGTATACCCAGTGTATCACACCTATAAATCATGCATCCTATTGATACCATCCATTTTGCCTTCATTTGAATAAAATGATCAATAGATGTCGAAAAAACATCTTTAGAGAAAGATTCCTTCGGCAAAAGAAAAGCTCCTGCAAATCTATCAGCTTCATTCTCCAATTTCTCATGAATTGCTGAGTTTTTCAAATCCTCCTCTGAATAATAGTCCGCATGCATTAAGAGGTGACCTAACTCATGTGCAATATCAAATCTGATTCTAACATTCGTATCTTTATCACTGCTAAGAAAAATAAATGGTTTATTATCAAACCAAACAGAAAATGCGTCTAGTTTGTTTAAACGCAATTGCATTTTTGAAACCATTATTCCATTTTTTTGTACTATGCTTATTAGATTATCAATAGGTCCTTTTCCTAATCCCCAATATTCACGTAAAATTAAAGCATACTGCTCTATTTGTTCATTGTCTATTGGATTAATGCCTTCATCTTCATAAGTTATCTTAGGCAAATTCAGTATTGGAAAATCAACATATTGCTCTAAATAATCATTAATCTCTCTAAATATCTCGATTTTTTCTCTGGCAGCACTCAATGCCTTAACCCTTGCAGTTTTTCTACTTCTGAAAAACACTGCACTACTAGCATTCTCGTTAACCGGAACTGGTTTATAAAAAAAACTTATCGGATACCTTAATACCATTGCGATTGAATTAAGAATAGCTTTACTAGGCGCATTTTTCCCCATTTCATATTGTGATATAGCTTGTTTACTAACCGAAACCAGCTCTGATAACTCCACCATTGATAATCCTCTTGATACTCTTGCCTGCTTAATTCTGTATGGGATTACCTTTCTTTCATCGTTCATCATTTCATCACCTTATTATATAATTTTTTCAATTTCTTTTGATATAGATTTCTTTAAAGATACAATTGATTCTTCAACTAAATCTTGTGGAATATAATTTTCATAAATACTTATATTCTCTAGGAGATTTGTTGAATATTCAATTGTCTTATAATCACCGCTTGGAAGTACAATATTTAAATGTGTCATTTCGCCATAACGATATCCATATGTAATTTCAGCATATTTCTTAGCTTCAACCACATTCTGAACATCACTGAAAAAATCAAATGATAACTGCATACTTAATCCATTATTTGCTTTTGCAAGTTCCTTCTTATAGGCTGATACAGGTAATAGCTTAAACTCCCCATTAGTACGTCCAACATTTACAATAAAATCGTTTGTTTCTATACATAATGCCTTATATTTATAGTTATTAACTTGTTTCATTGACACAGCATAATTAGCTTTGGGATTAAATGCGGAATCATTGAATTGCTTTTCTATAGCATATGTTAGTAAATATCCAAATAAAGTTTCTCTTTTATCAAAAGAGAAAAAATCTTCATTATTTTTTTTAAACTGTTCAAAAGATTGTATTGCAACTTTCATATTATTATAAGTTGTCGCTTTAAATGCAAAGTCAAAATTATCATCAAATAACTTTTTTATCTCCATATAAACCCTCCTTTACATTTTTTATATAAAGAATTATATATTCTATTCGCATATATGTCAATATTTTTTTATTTTTTTCTTGTTTTTGTCTAGTTTCATCTTTAAATTTATTATCATGCTTTTATTCCAATCAATATATAGATTACGAAATTCTCATCTAGCATCCGCCCATTTGTCATACCGCCTTATCTGCTGCTCTGTACGCTCCTGTTCCTTTACCTTACGAATAATCGTATCAATCTGCTCTGCACCGGCATATCTCTTCACACGCTCCAGATCATCAGCCTTTTCCTGCAACAGTTCTGTCCTATCACTCATATCCTTAATCTTTCCCTTGTAAAACTCCACATCATCTGACAATCTCTTCTTTTCCTTTCGAAGCTGTATTACTTCCTCTTTTAGCCTTACACACTGGATTGTCAGATTCTTTATCAGTGTTTTAAGCTTATTCACAAATGGCATGACTACCTTATCCCGAAATGACTTAGCACTTGCAAATGCTCCCGGTTCCGGCAATTGCCACTCCGGTGCTTCATCATACTTTCTTACATCACGCTGTAATAACTGCTCCGACTGCACCATCTGCTCTATATGGCTCTTAAGCTCATTCTGTTGCTTTTTAAGTTGAACATTATTCTGTTGCAAATCATTATATTTCTGTCTTAATGCCTGATTATCAGATTTCAATGAATCATTCCTTTGCTCCAGAGTGTGATTGTCAGCAGATAACTGATCATTCACATTCTTCAATTTACTATTCGTATATTGTAAATCTTCATGCCGTTGTTCCAGTTCTTCATTATCTGTCTGCAACTGTAACTGCTTTTACTTCAAATCATGATTTTCCATGCGAAGTCTGTCCTTGTGGCTTTCAAGCCTTGTATTCTCCATCCTCAAATTCTGATTACCTGCAAGCAGTACTTCCTTCTCCTGTTGTGCTATAGTTCTCTCTTCATTTGCCTTCTGTGTAGCTTCCTCAGCCAGTTCCTTTTCAATAGTGACATTCTGCAATTCCTGTTTCTTTACAGAAACCTCTTCTCCAAGCTGTGCAACCACCGAAGATATTTCCCGCTTCTGGCTATCCAATTCAGCTACTTCCCTTGCCCGCTCTTTCTTTTCAAATTCAAGCACCGACAAATGTTTCTCATGTGTACCCTTTTGCAGCCATTCCACACCATATCGCTCCATGACTGTCGCAAGTTTCTTCTTCTCTGATGCAATCCATTGATTTAATTCGGTAGCACCTCTAGTGCCACCGGTGAAGCCTTCTGCCGCTAGTGCAGATTTTAATGATACCCTTGTATCAAGTCCTCGCTTACTTCCTGTAATATATGGTATAAAATCAATGTGCAGATGCGGTGTTTCTTCATCCATATGCAAATGTGCCGAGAATACATATAAGTTCGGATTTCTATCTTGGAACTCATCCATAAATTCCGTTAAAATCCTTTTTGCCAACAATCCATCTTCACTTTTGGCATTCATATCATCTTTATTTCCAATCTGAAATATCACTTCATGAAATAACTTTTCCTGCTTACCCCTCCTGATTTTTTCATAGTAATTATCAATCATGCGATCTTTTCGTTTCTGTTTTGCATTATATCGTTCCCGTGCTTCATCAAACAATTTATGATAAACCTGCTTAATATCTTCCTGGCAAAATTCCACATTATCAGCACTTCTGTTTTTATCTACAT
The DNA here is from genome assembly GCF_020687575.1 of Roseburia sp. CLA-AA-H209. Classification (NCBI taxonomy): domain Bacteria; kingdom Bacillati; phylum Bacillota; class Clostridia; order Lachnospirales; family Lachnospiraceae; genus Roseburia; species Roseburia sp. CLA-AA-H209. The sequence continues at coordinate 85,197 of NZ_JAJEQU010000003.1, read as the reverse complement.
TCTTAGCTGTAAATGCTCAGGTATTATGGTTCACAGAACCTTTTCCGATCATTGCACTTATCGTTCTCTCCATAGGCAATCTTCCCCTTTCTTTTATCTGTCATATTAGCGCCGAATACGGCGCAGGCTTTGTTACTTTCGTCGAAAGTAACGCAAAAGCACTTTTGACAGCTACGCCATCAAAAATGCAACCTGACAAGTCAGGTTTTGCGCCCTGCCGGGAGCTTTTCTGCCTACGGCAGTCAATGTACACAAGCCTCCACTGTGTCAAGCACACCACATTTTCCTTATCTATTCTAACGGAAGCGTGACACGCAGCCGTTATATGTTTACGAAAAACTACCACCGAAAACTCTCCGGAACACCTCGTCTATCCAAATATTCCTTTCGAGCCTTTTCCTTTTCTTCCTCTGTTGGTGCAGTCTTATATTTTGTATATAATTCTCTCATTACCATTGCATCCAATTTCTTCTCCAGCCCCTGTTTTATCTGAGGCAACAGTTCTTCCTGTTCCAACATAAAATATCTCATTATCGCAACGAAAAGTTCTTCTGAAATCTGTACACTTTTCATATCAATCCACCATCCCTTTCCTAATTCATTCAAGACCGCAACACTGCAAAGTCTATATGCTTTGCAACCTTGCAAAGTTTATCTCCGCAATTTCTATATAGCCTGCAATGTTGCGTTCTTGCTCTATCTCTGCTTTACTGCATCCAATTCCCAATACCACGAGTTATTGATTTTCTTTGCCCGGATGCCCAATTCTTTCTTTGCATTTTCCAATGTCCTTTTTGAAATGCCCTGTTCATTAGCCATTTCAAAAACTTCATTACTCTGCACCATATTAGTTGTTTCTGCCAATTCACGAAGCATTTGCTTTGCTTGTTCCAGCTTATTTGCCTTTGGTGCAATACCGCCAAGTACTTCATCTGCTGTAATCTCATAATCTCCCAACCAACGAAAGCCCGTTTCTGATAACATAAATGCCTTCGGATGTCCAAATGCCGCAAGATTATTCTTTATCTGAACAACTGCTCTTGTATTAGGTTCTCCCTCTATTCTGCCGACCAGAAGCACACTCCTCGCCACAGCAAAGAAGTCAATGGAACCCATGCCCCTGTATGCAGCTTTATTACCAGATGCCTTGTTCATATGACCAATAAGAAGAATTGCACACTGGTATTTCTCTGCTAATGCTCCCAGCTTCTTCGTCATATCTCTTGCCTCATTTGCCCGGTTCATATCCATGCCACCACCGAGATACGCCTGTATCGGGTCTAATATCAATACTTTTGCCCCTGTCTTTGCAAGTGCCTCTTCCAGTCTTTCATCTGCCATAGATAAAGATTTATCACTTTCATCAATAACCAGTATCTTTTCACAGTCCGCCCCGGCAAGTTCAAGCCTCGGCTTTACTGTATCTGCCAGTCCATCCTCTGCTGTCTGATAAATGACATTTGCCGGCTCCTGCACATCCATATCACTGTCGAGACATTCTCCCTTTGACAGCTTTGCTGCTATGTTTAACACCAATGTTGTCTTTCCATCACCCGGATCTCCCTGAATAATTGTCAGCTTCCCATATGGTATAAACGGATACCACAGCCATTTCACTTCTTGTGACTCAACCTCCGACATTCGTATTATCTTTAATTCTGTCTTCTGTCCTTCCATAAAAGTCCTCCATTTTCAAATCTTTTATTTGCTCCTAAGAAGAACCTCTGCTATACTCTAGTTGTATTTACAGGTGTAACAGAGGTTTTCTTTTGTTACCGCAAGTCCTAACAGTTGCCGCTGTCAGGACTTTTTTCTTTATCAATCTGTACTCCCTGCCAGAGATACTTTGCACCATCCAGCATTGCAATAATCGCCTGTAACATATCCATACAGTCATTTCGCATATCTTCCAACCCCTCAGCAGTAAGTGTTACCTCCTGCTGTCCCAGTTGTTTTACCAGTTCGGAAAGATTTGTCTGCATATTCTGCAATTCCTCTACAAGCTGGTAAATGACCTCTTTCTTTCCTACAACACATATTCTGTTATAAATGCAGGAACGTACAAAATAATCTTTCTTCTGCATACCGCTTGCAAGTATCTTGGCTTCAATCATTTCCCGCTCTCTGTCCGATACACGAAAGCTGATTGTTGGATGTTTGTGTACTCCGCTCATAAATCTTCCTCCTCATTCTCCAGTTCTAGCCTGTCTGCCAGTTCTGCCTGCTTATTCGGGTATAAATGTGAATAAGTATTTAATGTTGTTTCTATCTTTTCATGTCCCAACCGCTCCGCTATTGCCAATGGCTGAAATCCAAGTTCCACCAGAAGTGATGCGTGGCTGTGACGCAAATCATGAATACGGATTCTCTTAACTCCTGTTTCCTTTATGCCTCGTACAATCTCATGCTCCATATAAGATTTTGTAAATCGGAACATTCTTTCATTTGGCATAATTCCATATAAATGACTGCAATATTCTTTTAATTCTTCTGCCAGAAATGGTGGTATTGTAATCTTACGATTGCTCTTTGGTGTCTTAGGCGGTGTAATTACATCTTTTCCATCCAATCTCTGATAGGATTTAGAAATGCTTATAATTCGTTTTTCTAAATCAATATCTGCATAAGTGAGTGCCAGCAATTCTCCTATACGCATTCCTGTCCAATACAGAAGCATAAATGCCATTCTCGCCTCCGGTTTCTTGTCCATAGACGGAAGAAACTGCTTAAACTCCTGTTTTGTCCAGAACTCCATATCATCAGCCTTGCTTTTCCCGATACTTCCTGCTTTCCTGCAGGGATTATCTTTCAGGTCATAATATCTGACCGCATAATTGAAAAGTGCTGCCAACTGGTTATTAATACTTTTAAGATAAGTTGGTGCGTACCCCTGCTTAATCAATTCATTCTGCCAAGCCCGGATATCTGAAGTCTTAATCTCACACATTTTTTTCTTTTTGAAATAAGGTGTAACTTTCAAATCAAACACATATCTTTTATTCCTGATTGTGCTTTCTCTAAGCCGATTCTCCACATCAGCGAAATAGATTTCAACAAAATTCTCAAAGTTAATATCCAAATCTTTTCTCTGCTGTTGCCGGAAATTACGCTCCCACTCCTCTGCTTCAGCTTTTGTCTTAAAGCCTCTTTTGTTCTTTTTATGGCGTACACCCTGCCAGTCCTCATAATAGAACTGGCTGCGCCATGTTTTACCATCTCGTGTAGCTGGCATATCATCATCTCCTTTCCATTAACCAACTGCCATACCATAAAACTTTTCTTCAAAATACTTTGTAGGTACCTTGCCTGAAATCACTCGATAGCCTTTTTCTTTCAATTCATTATTAAGACCACGAATGATTTTGTAAGCATATCCTCTTGATACTCCAAGAATCTGTGCAGCTTCATCTGCTGTTACATACATCTTCATCGTATTCTCCATATTGTGTTCTCCTTCCTGTTTTTATTTTAGTACACTTTTGTGACCTTGTTTGCTCGTATTATATAGTACACATTTGTGTCTGTCAAGCAATTTAATCAAATTTTTATACACAAATGTGTCCCGTTGTGATAGAATAGGGGTAATAAATCATAAAGGAGCATTTTTATGACTACTGGAGAAAAGATTAAATACTTTCGCAATATGCGTGGAATATCGCAGGAAACGCTTGGTCAGTTGTCCGGCATAAACTCCGCAACAATAAAAAAATATGAATACGGAATCCGTAATCCAAAGCCTGACCAGCTTTTAAAAATCGCCAATGCGCTAGGCATCAGCATTAACATTTTCATGGATTTTGATATAGAAACAGTTTCTGATGTATTATCATTACTGTTTAAACTGGATGATCAGATTGATATGAAATTTGAGGCAGATAAGGACGATGAGGGCAATTTCAAACCTGCTACTGTTAAACTGTCCTTTAAGAACAATCTCATCAATAAAAAACTCTGTACCTATATAAAAGCTTTGGAAATTCGTGAAAATATGATAAATTCTAAAGATGAATATTCAGAAGAAGAGTATGCTGACAATTTGCAACATATCAATGAAAATATCGAAGAAATCAAGCAACACCTGCTTGATGACAGTATGGTTGTCAAAAAAGGCACTGACCGCCTTACTGTAAAAATTTTTCCAAATTAGTGAAACCTCTTGAATTATTGGACATAAGATAATAATATCTAATTAAACAAAAAGTACCCACTCCAAAGGTGGATGCTCCGAGTTTAGGTTAATGAATGTCCTTAAGGACACCTCCTATCCTGTGGATCAGACAGGATAGGCATTTTTATTTTCGCCTGATCTTCCTCGAAGATCTTTTCTCTTTATCGAGAAAGGCAAGCAACGCTACAATCAAGCTACCAAAGGACATCAGCAATGCTAATATCCCAATGAAAATCGAAATGATCTCATAAGCCGTCATCGGTACTAAGCAAGTGCCCCCAGATGCTTAACGCCCTGTCATGGGTACTTTCCTTAAAGAGTACCCTAGCATATATATCATATGTTCTGCAAGAACAATTGTAATTTGAATCTTATTTCATAGACTCATTCCCTATAAATATTTTAATATATCAGATAAGTTATTAATTTCAATATCAGCTTTTTCACTCTCATCTGTTATATTCCACAAACTTCCAAATCCCTGTTTTACCCATATAGTTTTCATACCCAACTGTTTTGCAGGTACAATATCATTATCAATACGGTCACCAATCATAACTGCATTCTCTGGTCTGCAACGGCTTCTTTCCAATGCAATTTCAAATATTCGCCTATCTGGTTTTGAAACACCTTCTTCTGCTGATGCGATGATCAAATCAAGATATTTTCGTACTCCAAGATTTTCTAATCTCTCAGAAGTTCCTAGTGATTGGTTTGCAATTACACCAATTTTATAAATTCTACTTAACTTTTTCAGACAATCTTTGGTATCTGTATACAGCCTTTCGTATTGCGATTCCCATTTAGGTAGTTTCACGCCCAATTGCCTTGCTACCTCTAAGTCTCCTTTTTTGTTTTCTTTATAAAACGACATGGCATATTTATTAATTTGCTCGTAAGTTAAACCTGATAAATCCGCTATCCTTTTCATCCTGTCTTCATAAACTTTGCTTTCATCAACCAACGTCGAGCCAACATCAAAAAACAGCCATTTTATTTCTTCCTTCTTGGGCAGAAATCCTCTTTTCCTTGCTTCTTCCAGCAGTTTGGGTTGAATTTCCGGATAAGTCCAATTAATCGGTAGTTCATCCATAATTGCTATTTTTTCAATTTCACTGTGAAGCTCTTTTTCAAATGTATATATATCTGAGAAGAATAATTTTCCAAAAGTCTCCATTCCATCGAAATTATCTGGTGCAGTCACAGAATATATACAAATTGGAGTAATATCAAAAGTTATTGCTCCTGTTTCTTCATATAGTTCTCGTTTGGCTGTTTCAAGAATATCCTCACCATCTTCTCTATGCCCTCCCGGCACTTCATATGTATCTCTTTCTTTATGCTTGCAAAATACCCACTTGCCGTTACTCTGTGAGATAATCACTGCAAATTTCAATAGTTCATCATTAACCGTATCATAAAATTTTACTTCCACCATATTTCCTCTCCATGTACATATCTATAATATTTCATTTTCAATAAAACCCGCAATACCATCTTCATCATTTGAACCAATTACAATATCAGCTCTCTCTTTTACCTCATCAATCGCATTCCCCATTGCAACACCTGTTCCACATAATTCAAGCATTCCGATATCTGCATAATCATCTCCAAATGCAATAATTGAATCTGTACTAAATCCACATACTTCCGTAATCTTCATAATTGCGTTTTCTTTCGTCACATTCTTTTTTGTAAACTTGTACCAAAATCCATCAGAGAAACGAATACAATCACAATCAGAGAGACTTCGAGTCAGCTTATCTGCCTTATCTTGATTAAATATCTCAACACACATTTTTAATGAACATTCGTTAAAATCTGAAAAATCTGTATAAATACTATCTCCCCAACTCTTATCTAACTTCTTAGGATCTATTTTATAATTCCAATAATGTGCATCTATTGTGTCTATCGTAATTTCGCAATCATTTCCACAAATATTTCTTGCCATGTCAATCATCACATTCGTTTCTTCTTCGGAAAATTCTGCCCTATAAATATATTCTGTTTTGTATTTTACTAATGCACCTCCACTCGATATTAAAATATCGGGCATCAATTCATTTAAAAATACCAAAGAGTTTTGCTCACTTCTGGAGGTGGAAACACCTATCAATATATCATTTCCCCTGCATTTTTTTAGAGCTGATAATGTTCTGGTTGATATTGTTTTGTCACTCTGTAATAAAGTTCCGTCTAAATCAAATAAAAGAAGTTTGCATTTCTTCATATCATTTTTTCCTTTTCATTCTTCTGAATAATTACATTTGCATCAATTACTCTCCCCACAAATAGAGCCAAACTAGAGCCATTTGATAAAACAAATGCCGGAAGCCCGCATAAATACAGGCTTTCGGCATTTTAATCCGTTATTCAAACTCAATCGTTCCAGGTGGCTTACTCGTCAAATCATAGAATACACGGTTTACCCCGCGTACCTCGTTGATGATTCGGCTCATTACTGTTTGCAGTACTGCAAATGGAATCTCTGCGCTTTCGGCGGTCATGAAATCGACGGTATTTACGGCGCGCAGTGCAACTGCGTAGTCGTAGGTTCTCTCGTCGCCCATTACTCCAACGGAACGCATATTGGTCAGGGCTGCGAAATACTGGTTCGGCATCCAGGATGGAGCTTTGCCATTTTCTTTCTTGTAAGCAGCTACTGCCTTGTCCACTTCTTCTCGGTAGATGGCATCGGCATCCTGTACGATGCGGACTTTCTCAGCATTGACTTCACCGATGATTCGGATACCAAGACCCGGACCTGGGAATGGCTGACGGAATACCAGATGCTCCGGAATTCCAAGCTCAAGACCGGCTTTACGAACCTCATCTTTGAAGAGGTTACGCAATGGCTCGATGATTTCCTTGAAATCAACATATTCCGGAAGACCACCTACGTTATGGTGGGATTTGATGACAGCGGATTCTCCGCCAAGACCACTTTCTACCACATCCGGATAAATGGTTCCCTGTGCCAGGAAATCAACGGCTCCGATTTTCTTTGCTTCTTCTTCAAAGACACGGATAAATTCTTCACCGATAATTTTACGTTTTGCTTCCGGCTCTGTTACTCCGGCAAGCTTGTTATAGTAACGCTCCTGGGCATTTACACGGATGAAGTTTAAGTCAAACTGACCATTCGATCCGAATACATTTTCCACTTCATCTCCCTCGTCTTTACGAAGAAGGCCATGGTCAACAAATACGCAGGTAAGCTGCTTTCCGATTGCTCTGGATAAAAGACCTGCTGCCACAGAAGAATCCACTCCACCGGACAATGCCAAAAGCACTCTTCCGTTACCGACTTTTTCACGGATTTCCTTGATGGTATTTTCCACAAAGGAATCCATTCTCCATGTTCCGGCACAGCCACAGACACCACGCACGAAGTTGTGGAGCATCTTGGTTCCCTCTTTGGTATGGAGTACCTCCGGGTGGAACTGGATGGCATAGAGATTTTTTTCACGGTTTTCTGCGGCTGCCACCGGGCAGTCTGCAGTATGTGCTACGATTTCAAAACCAGGTGCTGTCTTTGAAATATAATCAAAATGGCTCATCCAGCAAATGGTCTTTTCTTCTACATTCTGGAATAATGGTGAATTCTTATCTACCATTACTTCTGTCTTACCATATTCACAAACCGGTGCTTTTTCTACCTTGCCGCCCAACACATGCATCATGAGCTGTGCGCCGTAACAAAGTCCCAGAACCGGGATACCAAGTTCAAAAAGCTCTTTGCTGTAAGTTGGTGAATCTGCCTCATAACAACTATTTGGACCTCCGGTCAGGATAATTCCCTTCGGGTTCATCGCTTTGATTGTCTCGATATCCGTGCGGTAAGAATATATTTCACAATATACATTGCATTCACGGACACGTCTTGCAACCAGCTGGTTGTACTGTCCGCCAAAATCAATGACAATAACTTTTTCCTTATCCATGGACGTTTTTCCTCCTAATTTTTGCTGAGACTCGCCCAGCGTCTAAATTTTATTATAGTTGAGCCACCCTGGAAAGACAAGCCCTATTTTGTTTTCGCAAGATATTCTGAGTTGTTATTTGGGGCAGCACATAATTCTTTATTATATGGAAATACTCCCTGTATGCGTAAAGATTATCTGATTAAATCCATCACACAATATATTTTCTTTTTCTTTCTGGGAGCATTCCTTGGATACCTGTGGGAAGTGCTGCTTTTTTATGTACAGGATGGGGTTTTCTGTAACCGTGGCTTTCTCTATGGTCCATGGCTTCCGGTCTATGGTGTAGGGGCTGTCCTGATGCTGCTTATTTTAAGACGCTTTCAGAAGCATCCGGTCAAAGTCTTTTTTCTTGCAGTGCTTCTCGGCTCTTTCGTAGAACTTTTTATCGGATGGTTCCTCGCCCAAGTTTTCCACCTGCGTTACTGGGATTATCACGATTATCCACTGCAACTTGGCGGTTATATCTGTCTTTATTCTGCATTGGGATTTGGCATTGCCGGTGTGCTCTGGGTCTGTGTGTTTGCGCGGATTGCCTCCCATTTATGGAAAAAAATGCCAGTACCCCTACAACGCATTTTTCTTACGCTGCTGATACTGACATTTCTTTTTGATTGCGCCGCCGCACTGATTTTTCCCAACGCCGGGCACAATATTACGTTTTCTTTGTTTCAAACATATCAACCAGTCACATGCTGATGAAGATATTTTTCTCTCGTTGCCAGTCCCCCACGGATATGACGCTCCGACTTATTGACATCCAGCACTTTCCTTGCTTCCCGCGCCAGGGTCGGATTCACCTGGGATAAACGTTCTGTTACGTCCTTATGTACCGTGCTCTTACTGATTCCAAACTGCTTTGCGGTCTGACGCACTGTCGCATTGTTATCTATAATGTATTTGGCTATTTCTACGGCTCTTTCTTCTATATAGCTTTTCAAAGAAAATCCCCTGCAATACTTGTTTTTACATTGTATGCAGAGGATTTGCTTTTATGTATGGCTTTTTTATCTCATCTATATTCTATTTTAAATAACCCTTTTTCCCTGTGAACACTACTACCGCTCCGCATAATGCCAAGAGTACAAGCAGATATCCAACCGGTGATTCATCGCCCGTTTTCAATGCTTTTGTTTTCTGTGCTGTGGTCTGCTCAGTATTTGGAGTGCTATTTCCACTTGTTGTATCAGCTTTCTTCGCAACGGTAAATTCGGCGGTTGCTTTCTTTTCTTCCCCACTGATAGAAGACACAATCGCAACCGTATGCTTTCCGGTAGCAAGGCTTTCTAAGTATTCTGCAGTAAAGGTGACAATGGTAGAGCCTTCTGTTACCGTATAGTTTTTCGCATCTACTACGGTGCCATCCACTTCTACACGAAGGAAGCTGCTGATACCGGCGTCACTGCGGAAACGAAGCGTTGCACCACTTTTCTTTGTCCATTCTCCACCGGCACCTTCAATAATGACCGGTGTTGCCGGTTTATAATCCGGGTTCTTCTCATTACAGCCTTCCCGTCTGCAGGCTTCTGCATTGTTGCTAAAGTCATGTCCTAATGGATTTCCGCTGGTAAATGTCTCTGTTCCCTTTGCCCCACACAGCTTACAGGATTTGTAGTAAACTGCCGGTGCCGTACAGGTTGCTGCTGTTTTCAGATAGGAATCTGATACTGTTTCCACCCATTCACCATGCTTGCATGTAATTGTAAATTCTTTTGTTGCTTTCGTATCTGTTCCAACTGTAATCTGTGCCTTATAACTGCCCGGTAACTTTGGTGCACCTCCAACGGCTTCTGCTCCGCTGTTGTCACTGTTGGTCTTTGTGTCTGTTCCACTCAGATAATATACGATTTCCGGAACCGGAAGATTAAGTCTCTTCCAGTCTTCGGATGTTGTTATATTGGCAGCTTTTGCTGTTCCATCATAGTCTGTATTCTCAGCTGATAAGGATAACCATAAAGATGCATCTTTCTCATTGCAATCTCCCAATCCACTACAGGTGGCAAGAATACGGCTTCCATCTTTGTTTTCATCTACGGCATAACTCCATGTGTGACTGTGCTTCCACATACCAATCAGGAGTGTTTTGGCAGATTTAATATCCATATAATTTTGACCTACTCCAATATAATCTCTCCAAACTTGTGGCGTATCTGTCAATTCCGAAATATCTGCCATCATAGCTGTAGAACTTTTCATTGACATGGCATCTCCAACTGTAATGCATGCATCACTTTTTCCATATCCTTCTGATACAGAAATGGCACCCCAGCCGAGTCCATCTGCAGTTGCATAAAGAGAACCGTTTGGACTATTCTCAATGCTTACACTTCCATGTCCAAAAATTGCAAAACTACCATAAGTTTCAGAGTCTCTTTTTATGCTGACCAGTTCATTGCTTCCAACCAATGTAATATGAATATGGTCTACATTACTGTATATATTATTATAATAAGATTTCATTTTTAAATTTGAAAATGTTACCTTAGAAAAACTGTCAAGTGGGGGGTTATTAAATTCTCCCAGCTCAATAATATCTGATGTAGGTTCTGCGTTTTCATCCATTGCAATCGTAATGTCATCCGTCAAAATGGTAAGCGAATTTCTATTTCCAGATCCATATTTTACATAGGTATAATCGACTCCTTCTACAAGCGTCCCCGAATCCCTTGACAACGTAAATGGTCCTGCCTGAACCGAATTTGTAGCTGCCTTTGTCTCAACTGTCATCCCCTGCATAAGACCTGCCATCATCATCAACGCAAGTAACAAGGAAAATAAACTTTTCTTCTTTTGTTTCATGTACATCCTTCCCTTCTTAAATTACTTTTTTCTTTTTTCACTTTTCACACTCTCAATGCTGTGTTACAATGACACTGTTATTTTACACCGCACATCAATGTACGATGCAATCATTTTACAAATTTTGCCGGTAATTGTGAAAAAATATATGATATGAAAATTTTGTGTGAAATAAAGACCGGCTGGTTTGCCTCAAAACACCAGCAGTTCTTAAATGTATGTTTTGCTTGTTTGTAAGCTGTCTTTCCGTTGCTTTGACCGGCTGCCCGGTTGTCCGTCTGCTACAGATACTTTCACAAACCCGTAAGGAGGTCTAGGCATTCTGGCAAATAAGTTTATGATTCCGGCAACCGGCGCAAATTCATATCCATATTCAACTGCGCCTTGCAGGCACATCCCTGTGCCTGCATTGCCGGTTGCATAACAGAATGCCTAGACCTCCTAACAGGCTTGTTTATGTATCTGTATGCAGGCGGACAACCGGTGCAGACTGTCAAACATTGGAAAGACTGGCTTTCATAGAGAAAAGCAAAACATACATTTTAGAACTACGGTGTTTTGAAGTGGTGCAGCCGACTTTATTTCTCCAAAAATTTCTAAATCCATTCTTTTCACAATCACCGAATAAATAAAAAGGGGGAACATTTTGAAAGAACTGTTTTCAATTGGAGATGCCGCAGACTTTGTGGGCATCACAAGAAGAATTATTTTAAATTATGAAGCTCATGGACTGGTTTTTCCGGATAAAAAAGAAGACCCATCCGGCAATCGTTACTATACCATTGATACACTGACGAAGATTCGAACCATCCGCTCGCTGCAGAATCTTGGGCTGTCACTGGAAGAAATCCATGGCTACTTCGACAACTCCAACGACCTTTTATCCATGGTTCGAAGGCTGGAAGCTTTGCGGGATGAATTAAATGCCAATATCAAAGCCTTATACGAAAGAATCAATCAGGGATTTGAATCAATGGAAATCATTACAATTCCACCACAGACGGTGTACTGCCGCAAAACGGAAAGTGACAGCATCGCAGAAAAGACGAATCTTTTAAGAGAGGTTGCCTTGGAAGCACTGCAGAACTATGGTCCGGCACATACCGGGCAGATTTATTTTACGGAAGCTCCCATTACGGATGCAAAGGATATGTCCTTTTTTGCTGTTGTCCCGGCAGGAAGCAAGGGTGAGCACATTTTAAATCTCCCTGCCCAGAAAGCAGTCTGCCTCTATCATCATGGAGCGTATGAAGAATTGCCATCGGTTCATGATACCCTGCTTTCCTATGCCAGAGAGCAAAAACTTACACCGGTTGGTATCTTCCGTCACTGCTATTTAGAGGGACCGCCACAGCATAAAGACAAAAGCAAATTTATTACCCAGGTACTGCTTCCGCTAGCATGTTCTAAATGACATGTATCCGGCTCCACCTGCCGCTTAGATACCGGACGCTGAATGCGATAGCACGAAGCGTCCAATCGGCAAACATGCCAATCCACACCGCCATTGGTCCGAAACCACAGCTGCGGATCAGATATACACACAGTGCCACACGGCAGAACCACATGGTAAGGCTGGATAAAATCATGGAGAATTTCACATCTCCAGCGGCACGCATGCCATAAGCCGGGATAAATGCCAGTACCCATACAATCGGTTTTACAATCGTAATTGCTATTATCATTTCCATGCAGAGGGAGGCACTTTCTGCTTCCATTCCAGCTAAAAATGTAACCGGCTTTGTCAATAAAAATACCACTGCACAGGAAATCAGAATAACAATTTCTGCATAGCCGCAGAGTTTCACCATATAATAACGCGCCTCTTCCACTTTTCCGGCTCCAATACATTGTCCTACTACTGTCATCAGGCCGATTCCGATTCCAATGGCTCCGATTCCATTTAAATTTTCCAGTATAATGGTCATTGCCTGTGCGGCAATAGCTGCCGTTCCAAGGGTTGATACGCTGGACTGGATTGCCAGTTTACCAAACTGGAACATTCCGTTTTCAATTCCGGATGGAATTCCGATAGAAAGAATTTTTCCAATCAATGGGAAATTGGGACGGATCTTAAGATAATGATTTACCACAATCACCTGATCCGGTTTCCGCAGATTCCAGAAAATGACTACTGCACAAAAGATTCTGGAAAATAATGTAGAAAGGGCTGCTCCTTCCACCCCCATCTGAAATCCAAAGATAAGCACTGCATTTCCTGCAATATTGAGTCCATTGGAAAGGACAGAAATCATCATTGGAAAACGACTGTTTCCTGCTGCCCGGTAAAAAGCTCCACCGGCATCAAAAAGTGCAATGAACGGAAAGGAAATTGCAGTCAGCAGGAAGTAAATCATGGAATTATCCATAACAGCCTCTTCTACCTGGCCAAAAATCAGATGCAGCAGTGGTCCACGAAATATAATACAAAATATAGACAATACCGTAGAAATCGTCAGGACGCTTAAAGTTACCTGTCTTGCAGCCTCATTGCTGGACTCCCTGTCTCCCCTTCCAAGATACTGGGAACAGATAATTGCTGCTCCTGCTCCTAATGCCGTAAATACCTGTATGACCAGTACATTGATGGAATCCACCAGTGATACCGCAGAGATTGCCGCACTTCCCACATTGCTTACCATCATGGTATCCGCCATTCCCATAAAGGAATTCAAAAGCTGCTCTACCATAATCGGCAGAAGCAGCGTAAGGAGTTGCTTATTGGAAAACATCATATGCTTCCGGTCTAATTTTGTTGCATCATATAATCTTATCTTTCGCATTTTTTATTTCACTTCTTACTCTTTTACTACCGGTGTAAAATCCTCTGTATCACCGCAGAAAAAGCCTCCTGCACCGGCGATGATTTTCTGCATGATTTTTTGCATAAATGCATAGTTTTCTGTGTCAATTGTGACAGCAAAAAGAGCATGAATATCATGCTCTTTTAAATAAGCATTGGCATATTCATCCTTTAAATTGACTGCAATCTCCTCGATATCCATGGAATGATGCTCCGGAACCTCCACTTCCAACACTCCGGCTTCTTTCCAGATTTCTGTTTCGATGCCATCCATTCCCTCTAATGCATTTTCAATCTCTGCTACTGTGATGGAATTTGGATTCATATAAAGCCACTCTTTGGTAACGGTGGCTGTGCCTGCTTTCTTTTCTCTTATTTTCTTTAACTTTGATTTATTCTTCATATCCGCTCCTGTTTGTGTTTATAGATATATTCATCTTAGCACAAACATGGACTTCTGTCTCCCTACTTTTTTACTTCTCCATCCATAAAATATAAACGGGATGCAAAATCCGGGTAGTGCCTTACCTTATCATTGTATCCGGTTCCGCCAAATGCCGGACTGACATGAACGCCGCCATACATTAAGGTATCTCCATATGCATGGAAGTCTTCCGTCTCGCCATCCATTTTTACCAATTTCGAAAGCACCTGATGGGTCAGGGAATCCTGTTTGATATGAACCGGCGAAACCGTATTTACCAGATCACCGAATTCTTTGATATTATATTTTAATTTCCGGTTGTAGAAATGGTAACGGACATCCGGCAGCAATCCCTTCGGATAATAGGTCTGCTGCTGCATATTCGGCACCACCAATTTCTGCATCAGCATACCCACTGCCTTCGTGCCATCTTCCGATACGCAGGTCCATTCCATCTGATTACCGGCTTCATCCGCTAAAACGCTGCCGCCCATTCCACTCTGTGTTCCATCGTAAAAGCTTCTGCCCCGGTAAAAGGTTCCCTGCTGCAACACCTTCCGCCATTTCTTATATAATGCAATCTGCTCCTTCATGGCTTCCTTTTCTTCTTTTTTCATATCGCAGAGGTTGCATTCATAGCCGAAGCTTCCAAAGCATGCCACCTGAAATCTTGTCTCTAATGGCGTATTCCGCAGCGTCTGGTGATTCGGGCAGGCAGACACATGAGCACTGACTGCTGACAGCGGATAGCCGTAACTATAATTTTCTTCTATCTCCGCCCGGCACAATGCATCCGTATCATCACTGCCCCAGATCTGCGGAAAATAGCATAAGATTCCAAGGTCAAAGCGGTTGCCGCCTGCTGCACAGCCTTCAAATAAAATCTCCGGAAACCGTTCCGTCAGCTCCTTCATGCAGCGGTATAATCCCAGCACATAGCGGTGTGCCACTTCTCCCTGCCGTTCCGGTGGAAGTGCTGTGGAATAATAATCACTGAAGGTCCGGTTCATGTCCCATTTCACATAGGAAATGTCTGCTGAAGAAAAGACTTTACTCATGCTCTCAATAATATAATCCTGTACTTTTCTTCTTCCCAAATCTAAAATCCGCTGGTTTCTTCCTTCCGAATGAGGCTGTCCCGGAATCTCAATGGTCCAGTCCGGATGTGCCACATAAAGTTTGCTTTTCACATTGACCATTTCCGGCTCCACCCAGATACCGAATTGCAGTCCCAGTCCGCGAATCTTATCGGATAAACCTTTAAGCCCACCCGGCAGCTTCTTCGCATTTGCTTCCCAGTCTCCTAAGGAACTGCTGTCATCCATCCGTTCGCCAAACCAGCCGTCATCCATTACAAATAATTCTATGCCAACTTCTTTTGCTTCCTTTGCCAGCTTCAGTAACTTCTTCTCACTGATGTCAAAATAGGAAGCCTCCCAACTGTTAAGCAGTATCGGCCGCTCCTTCTTCTGCCAGGTTCCACGGACAATATGCTCCCGGATAAAATGATGCAGCCTCTGGCTCATCTGGTTAAATCCGTTTTCTGCATATCCGTTACAAGAAACTGAATTACCAAAATTGGTTTCCTGAATTTGTGGATTTTGACGAGAAGGGGATTTCAATGATGCCAAATGTTCTTCGGAAGTTTTTTGCACAAAAAAAGCAGACATAAATCACCACCTTAAATGGTAATAAATGTCTGCTTCAAATTGTTTTATTTAATTTAATTTCCTCTTACAGGAAGATATACTTACAAATGAATAATACTGCAAGAATATACATCAGCGGAGTAATTTTCTTAGCTTTACCACAGATTAAGTTGATGATAACGTAAGAGATAACACCGATTGCGATACCTTCTGCAATGCTGTACATAAGAGGCATAGCAATTAAGCAAAGGTATGCAGGAGCTGCTTCTGTAACATCGTTGAAGTCAATCTTAACGATTGCAGATACCATAAGGAATCCAACGAAGATTAATGCAGGAGCGGTAGCAAATCCTGGGATTGCTGTAAAGATTGGTGCAAATAAGATTGCAATCAGGAACATGAATCCGGTTACAACAGATGCAAAACCGGTTCTGGCACCTGCACCTACACCAGCAGAACTCTCTACGAAAGTTGTGGTTGTAGAAGTACCAAGAACAGCACCAGCGGATGTTGCGATAGCGTCAGCTAATAACGCATTTTTAACTCTTGGAAGCTTTCCTTCTTTGTCTAACATACCAGCTTTATCAGAAACACCGATTAATGTTCCGATAGTATCAAACATATCTACAAATAAGAAGGATAATAATACTACGATAAAGTTAACAATACCTACACCGGTAAAGTCAGCTTTGAAACACTGTCCAAAGGTTTCTCCGATTTTGGTGAAGTCTGTCATTGCAAATGTAGGATATAAAGAATAGAATCCAGCTTCTGCATCAATCTGATAGATACCTGCTGCCTGGCAGATCATACCAAGAATCCATGTAGCAAGGATTCCGATAAGGATGGAACCTTTTACATTTTTTACATATAAGATAATGGTAAGAAGTAAACCAATCAGTGCAAGCAAAGCACAGATTCCTTCTGTATGCCAGTTCTCTGTAAATTTAACATAAGATAATAAAGTAGAGCTGTTGTCAACAACAATGTGAGCACCCTGTAAACCGATGAAAGCGATAAACAAACCAATACCGGCACTTACACCTTTTTTCAGTGTAGCAGGAATGGCATTGAAAATTGCCTCACGTACGTTGGTCAGTGAAAGTACGATAAAGATGATACCTTCAATGAACACTGCCATTAATGCGACTCTCCAGTCATAACCCATATTTCCACATACTGTAAATGCGAAATATGCATTCAATCCCATACCAGGAGCTAATGCAAATGGATAATTAGCCATCAAAGCCATTGCAAGTGTTCCGATAAAGGATGCAAGACAGGTTGCAATCAAAACTGCAGTAGGATCCATACCAGCAGCAGATAACAGGTTCGGGTTAACTGCCAGGATGTAAGCCATTGTCATAAATGTGGTAAGACCTGCAATTACTTCTGTCTTGACGTTAGTGTTGTTCTCTTTGAATTTGAACATTTTCTCTAACATTTTTCTTCCTCCAAATTGTTTTTTATACCTAAAGCCAGCCTCTCTGGCAATAAGTCATGTTAAACTTCTCTTCTGTAAATTATTTTCCTTCATATGTAATTACAGAAGCAACATCATAACCCTTCAAACGCTCTCTTCCCTTTAATCCAGCCAGTTCCATTAAGAAAATGACCTTAACTACTTCTCCGCCAAGCTGCTCTACTAATTTGATAGCAGCTTCAATGGTTCCGCCGGTTGCGATTAAGTCATCTACTAAAACAACCTTCTGCCCCGGTTTGATGGAATCCTTGTGCATCTCAATGGTAGCCTGTCCATACTCTAAATCATAAGACTGTGAAATGGTCTCACATGGTAATTTTCCTTTTTTACGAACCGGTACAAACGGTTTATGCATTTCATAAGCAATTGGTACTCCGAAAATGAATCCTCTGGATTCTGTACCGGCAACTACATCAAAGTCCACACCATCTAAAAGCTTGATCATGGAATCTATTGCAAGCTGAAGTCCGTCTGCATCCTGCAATACGGAAGTAATATCTCTGAAAATAATTCCCGGCTCTGGAAAATCCGGTATACTTCTTACATATTCTTCTATTTTTTTCATCTTAATACCCTTCTTTCTATTTACTGCCCTCTGTTTTAAAAAACACTTTTTTATTATAAATTTATACTGCCAGAAATACAAGCAATTTTTTATAAAATGTTTCGTTTTTGGTTATAAAATTTTATGAAAAGTTGCTATTTTGTTGCAAATATATTAAGATGTTCTATACGAAAGAAAAGTTCGGAAAGGGGATTTTTTGTGAAAATTCTGATTTTATCCTGCAACACAGGAGAAGGACATAACGCCGCCGGTCATGCCGTGGAAGAAGCAGCTTTAGCAAGGGGACACGAAGTAAATTTCGTTGATGCCATGCAGCTTGGCAAAAGACATACTTCACGCCTTATCAGCGGACTTTATATTGGGATTGTAAAGCATCTGCCGTGGTTTTTCGGTTTCATTTATAAACTGGGAATGCTTATCAGTAACCGCCATTTCAAATCTCCGGTTTACTGGGCAAATGCAAAGCTGGCGAAACCGCTTGCATCCCTCATCGAAGAAGGAAATTATGACATTGTGGTGATGCCGCACCTTTACCCGGCAGAGACCATTACTTATATGAAGAAACACAACATGCTGCCGGTAAAAGCAGTCGCTATCGGAACCGATTATACCTGCATCCCTTTCTGGGAGGAAACCAACTGCGACTACTATGTTATTCCCCATGAGGATTTAGTAGACGAATATATAAAACGTGGTGTTCCAAAGGAAAAATTACTGCCTTACGGTATTCCGGTACGCCACGCCTTTGCCAAGCATACACCAAAGGACATTGCCCGCCGCAAATGCCACCTAGATGCTGATGCTCCTACCTTTCTCATTATGAGTGGAAGTATGGGATTTGGAAAACTGGCAGTCTTTGCCATGGCACTTTATAAGCAGTGTAAAAATGACGAACACATTGTAATTATCTGCGGAAACAATAAAAAATTACAGTCAGTTCTCACCAAAGAATTCAGACATTGCCCGCGGGTTCATGTCTTAGGCTACACCAGACATGTCTCCCTTTATATGGATGCCTGTGATGTCATCTTTACCAAACCGGGCGGACTTACCTCTACCGAAACTTTGGTAAAGGGAATCCCAACTATCCATACCGCACCGATTCCAGGCTGTGAAACCGCAAACAGTGCATTTTTCGTAGACCGTGGCATTTCCTATGCCTCTAAATACATGATAGAACAGATTCGCCTTGGAAAGCTGCTGATGCGAAGCCATGATTTACAGGAGGAAATGCATACCGCACAGCTCCGGGAGCAGAAATCCGATGCAGCAGAACGCATTGTAGACCTGTTAGAATCACTGTCTGAAAAATAACGACAATTGCTTTTATTCAAACAAGTGATTGCGGAAGCAGGCGAAAAGATTTTAATAGGAAATTTTGTGGCATTCTATGTACATCTGATTTTCCTGGATGTGAAATGCCAACCATTCTTAGTGGTTCATTTTTCTTGATTATAAACTGTCTTTTCGCTTGCTTTGACAGAATCTCGGCACTGTCCGTCAAAAGCGGATGCCACATAAAGCCTGCAAGGGGCACTAGGAATTTCGACATCATGCTATTTTCATCTGGCAACCGGCACAAATTCACATCCATGTTCAACTGTGCCTCGCTGGTACATCCCTGTACCAGCGTTGCCTGTTGCCAGACGAAATTCCAAGTGCCCCTAACAGTCCTTACCAGGCATCCGTACTTTGACGAACAGTACCAGGATTCTGTTAAACATGGAAAAGACTGTTTTTATCAGAAAAAGAAAAATGAACTACTTAGAACGGTGGTATTTCATCATCGGAAAATCAATGCATATGGAATACTGCAAAATTCCTTTATACAAACGCTATCCCCTTCCGCAATCACCTGTTTATCGAAAAGAAAAGGAGCCTTTATATGAACCAGTCAATTATCACCTGCATCTTTTTTTCCATCGCCGGCTATCTCAGCGGCAGCATACTCTATGCCTACTGGATTCCGAAGATATTATTCCAGAAAGATATCTGTACATTAAGTCCGGATGGAAATCCCGGCACTGCCAATGCCTTTGTGTACGGCGGATTCCAGGCTGGTATTCTTGCGCTCCTTTTGGAACTTTTCAAGGGCTTTTTCCCGGTTGTACTCGCCCTACGGACATTGGATATTGACACTCCATACATGATTCCGATTCTGATAGCACCGGTTCTCGGACATGCGTTCCCATTGCAGTTTCATCCGAAAAACAGTAACAAAAAAGGCGGCAAAGCCATTGCCGTCTCCTTTGGTGTACTGCTTGGAATCTTTCCGGTTGTTCTTCCGGTTCTTTTCCTTGCTGCTGCTTATATTCTTTTTTCTGTGGTCTTAATTATCCGGCCACATCTTTTCCGGTCCATTATTACCTTTGGCGTATTCTGCCTTCTGGTCTTTCTCTTTGTGCCGGTTCTCTCCATTGACTTTGCCTGCCTTGGAATTGCACTGCTTGTTATCTATAAGCATCTTTGCGCTTACCAGAATGAGAAACTTTCCATCCGGTTTTTCTTTCAAAAATAGCTTTTTTAAGAGATACCTACCAGGAAATAACTTCGGTTCCCTCTTCGGTTACCAGAACCTGAATCTCCCACTGGGCACTTGGAAGTCCGTCTTCTGTATACACGGTCCAGTTATTTTCATCATCTATGTAGATAGCTTCTTTTCCCATATTTACCATTGGCTCAATCGTAAACATCATGCCCGGAACTAAGAGCATCTCGGTTCCTCTCTTGCTGTGATAGCCAACCCATGGCTCTTCGTGGAATTCTTTTCCAACACCATGTCCACCGATTTCTCTTACGATAGTATAGCCATTTTCATAAGCATGGTCATGTACTGCCTGCCCCATATCTCCTAAAAAGCCCCATGGTTTTACCGCTTTTAAGCCTTCTTCCACACATTCTTTCGTTACCTGGACAAGACGCTTCTTTTCTTCACTGACATCTCCAATCAGAAACATTCTGGAGGAATCAGAAAAATATCCATCTAATATTGTGGAAACATCCACATTAATGATATCGCCATCCTTTAAAATAATATCCTCCGATGGAATACCATGGCATACTTCTTCATTAATTGACGTACAGACGCTCTTCGGAAATCCTTGATAATTAAGCGGTGCCGGGATTCCACCCATGGCTGTTGTTTTCTCATATACCATACGGTCAATTTCTTCTGTACTCATGCCGGCTTTGATATGCTCAGCCACATAATCCAGTACTGCCACATTAATTTTGGCACTTTCCCTGATACCTTCGATATCCTTCGGTGTCTTAATCAAATCATGGGTTGGTACAATACAGCCTGCCTCACGATACTTTTCAATCTTTTCATCAAATGACTGATGGCATGTCTTATACTTTCTTCCACTGCCACACCAGCAGGGATCATTTCTACCTATTTTTACAGACATTTCTATTTCCTTCCATTCTAATGATTCAATATGATATTCCCAAAATCCACTCTGTCCCAGAGTTTCTCATTCAGTTTATACTTATGTTCTTTTAAAATCTGCTCATATGGCTCTGCCCCGGCACTGTAACCGTCAAAATCACTGTTATTCTCTGCTGCTATCTGATTCTGATATTTCTGTGCCAATGCAGCTTTCTCTAACTGACGATCCATCTCTGCTTTATCAACGCCCAGTCTTTCCTGCTGTTCCTCTGTCATATCCGTCCAGAAATCCTCCTGACGGCTACGAAGCTGTTCTTCTTCTTTTTCATCCAGCGTCAGTTTCTCTGCCATTGCCTGCCGGTAAAAGATTTCATCATGTACTGCCATTTCGATGACATGGGTCTTTGCTACTTCTTTTACAAACCTTCCACTGGTATGAAGATTCCAATACTTATTCGTATCATAATAATCATAGGCTGCTGCCTCATCTTCTACCTTCAGTTCCTCATAAGCGATATACATTGCCAGATCCCCAAGCTGCAGTTTTTCTCCATCTACTGTCAGGATATCTTCGGAAAGATACTCCCTGTATACAATCTTCCCCCTTCGTTCGGAAGCAAAGAGACTGATTAATAACAGTACCAGTAGAATCAGTATTGTAATGAACCATATGCGCTTCTTCTGTGATTTATTTTCACTCATACACTATCCTATTTGCAAAGCTCTGCTACAACCTGTCCGATTAATTTTCCATCTGCCTTGCCTTTTAACTCCGGCATAACTGTTTTCATAATCTGACCTTTATTTTTGGTTGCAATGACATCTGCAAATTTTTCTGTCAGAATCTTACGTACTTCTTCCTCAGAAAGCATTGCCGGTGCATATTCGCTCATAATGTCATAACGCTGCTGATATTCCGCAAGTAAATCTGTTCTTTCTGCCGGACAGGAATCAATCTGTTCTTTTACGGTCTTCATTTCTTTTAAAATCACACGGTTTACTAATTCTTCTTTTATGTCATCACGACAGCCTTCATCAATTGCTGTTTTCTTCACTGCAGAAACCAGAGAAGAAATTGCATCTTTTCTTGGTTTATCTTTTGCCTTCATTGCTGCTATCATTTCTTTTTGTAACTGTTCTATCTGCATTTCTTATTCCTCCTAAAATATTTTCTACTTTTTCATTATACGCAACTTGAAAGATTTTACAAGTTCTTAAAAACCCGCAGTAGTTTACTTACTGCGGGGAATTTTTATCATTTTTCTTCTTTATTGATAACTTTTTACAATACACGCCGGACAGATATAATGCTTCGATAAGTTGCTGAGCCTGTCTTAATGCCGGTAGACGGTGAACTTGCATGGACAATCTGTCCTCCGCCCATATAAATTGCCACATGACCGGCATAACAGACAATGTCACCTGGCTGGGCATTCTCATAGCTTACTTCACTTCCTGCCCGCTGTAATGCTACCGAACTGTGAGGCAGGCTGATTCCAAAGTTTGCATAGACACTTTTAATGAATCCGGAACAATCCGCTCCATTGGTGAGACTCTCGCCGCCCCATACATACGGGTTTCCAATAAACTGACAGGCATAAGATACTACATCGCTTCCACTTACTGATGTACTAAAAGGAGGATTCAATCCACCTCCCCCTGTACTGCCACCAGTAGTGCTGTCACCTCCGGTATTGCTGCCATTATTATTGTTAGCAGTTGTTGTATTATTGCCTTTATTATTATTCTGAGCAGCGGCAGCTGCTGCAGCTGCCTGCTCCTGTCTTATGATTTCATTCTGCTCATCAACAGTAGCTTTATACTGGGCTGCAAGACTCTGGGCTGATGCAAGCTGGGTATCAAAATCAGACATCTGAGACTGTTTCTCTGCAATCATGCTTTCATAAGAAGCCTGCTGTTCCTGATAAGACTGCTGCACTTCCTCTAACTCTGCCTTCTCTGTCTCCACCTGACTCTTAAGGTCAGCTACCTGCTGCACTGTCTCCTGATACTGCGTCAGCAGATTTCTGTCATAATCATAAATCTGCTGGGCATATTCCAGACGATTCAGTAAATCGGAGAAATCTGTTGCGCCCACCAGTGCCTCAATATAACTGTCATCCCCATTCTCATACATATATACGATACGCTTTTTCATAGCATCGTACTGGTTCTGTTCATCTTCCTGCGCCTGTGCAAGCTGTGCTGTCACATTATCCAGTTCAGTCTGCTTATCCGAAAGTTCCCCTTCCAGAATATCTAAGTTCATAATAATATTTACCAGATCTGCATCCAGTGCATCAATCTGGGACTGCAGTTCCTGCTGCTGGCTCTGTATATTCTCTATATCTGCATTGGCATTATCCAATGCGGTCTGTGCTTCACTCTTCTTGTTTTTAGCCTTTGAAAGAGCGCTTGCTGACGCACTTTGAAAACATGAAATTCCAAGAATTGCTACCAGTCCTGCTGCAACCAACCGCATTTTCCACATATGTTTTTTTCTGTGCATATTTCTGCTCCTTCCACTTTTGTGTATTTCCTATCATCTTAGTATAACATCATGATACCATCTTTACAATTAACAATTTATCGCCTTTTTGAATTTCTTCACTCTTTAAGTCGTTGGTTTCCATTAACTGGGAAATAGTCGTATGATTTGCCTTGGCAATTTTCCAGAGACTGTCCCCCTCTCTTACAATATATCCGGTAATTCCTGGTTGTCTCTGTAATTCTTCCATATCCCGTTCTGTAATTCTGATTTCATCCATTTTCTGGATGTTCTCCTGTGAAAATGCAATCAGATTCAGATTCAGTACTGCCTTTACCTCAATCTGGGTATTGTCTAAAAGAATCGCTGACAACTGCTCGATTCCCGCTTCCAGTTCATAGTTCATATCGTCTGTCATTTCCGGGACTTCAATCAGCTGTTCAAAAGGAAATGTCTCCCGGCAGGTTCCAATCGGCATGGCATCGTCCGTGGTTACATAAAGGATTTCCACATTCAGGCTTCCTTCCACTTTAAGACCGTCTGCCTGTGGCTCCACATGGTCAATAAATGCCATTCCCTCGCAGGAACAAATCTGAAGGATATTCTCCTGATTCTTCTTTAAATTCATGTGGTCTGTCAACCGGCATTTTGCATAATTCTTTGCCAGCAGCCTGCTCATGGTAACTTCTTCATAAGCTGGTGTCATCTCTTCCCTCAGCGAATATACGTCCTCTACCACATCTGCCTCTGTTTCCTTCCAGATACAGATATCTAATTCTAACGTCATATCCAGACTGATTTTCCGGTCTTCTCCATCATAATCCGGTCTGACCTCTACTTCCACACTGGCAGGTGTTACCTGAATCCGATAGATTTTTTCCTCACTGCATCCCTCACAGGCAAGTTCTCCGTTCAGTGGTATCGTCTCTTCTAACCATTCTAACCGGCGTTCTTCTTTCTGGGCATAATATAGCAAAAACAGTCTTATTTCTCCGGTAAGCTGGATTTTTTCTTCTCGTAACCTCGTTTCCACACCCCGAAGCTGCACACTTTTCCATAAAATCTGTTCTACATCTGGCTTGCTCTGGGGCAGCTCTATTTCCTGTTTCAACCGGTAATTATCTTTCTTACAGGTTTCCAATTCCAGAATATTATGCCTGTTCTGAAGGATTTCCAACGGATGTTCCATGGCTACTCCCGTAATCAGTTCCGTCTCCTTGCGCATCCGCATTTCTGCCTTCAGCATCACCAGTGCACGAACACTTAATTTTCTGGAATTAATAATCCCGATATTAATGTCTTCCAGTTCTGCTGTGACGTCCACCGGATCTAATTCATTCACTCCATCCATACTGATGGTTTCTTCAAATGGAATCTGTCCCCGCAGGCAGTCTAATTTATGCTCCTCCATATCGCTGCGGTAGAGCACATGAAAGATAAGATTCCCCTTCACATAAATACGTCCTTCTTTTACCTGTATCTCATCAAAGCGGATTTCACCTTTTTCTTTCAGTACTTTTACAATATCCGGCCGATAATCCGGTAGATTGTAATCATCATCCAGAGTAATCTGACTCATGGCACTGGCTTTTTCATAATTCATATGTATGTTCTGTTTCTTTATTTCCACTAAAAAAATCCCCTTCCTGAATGTTATTTCATTTTATTCAGGAAAAAGGGACTTTATTCTTCTAACATAATTTCATTCGGATATCTCTTGTGATGATATCTGTATAACTGAAAGATAATAACTGTGGCGGATTGCCTTCTCTTTCATCATCTACAAGAATCGTGAATACACTCGGATAAGCATTCTGTATTACACCACGCTGTACATCTACTTTATTACGACCTCTGTCCAGTTGAATCATTACACTGCTACCGCACTGCTGATGCACGGATGCCCGGACTCTGTTAATATCTGCTCTCTGCATATACCAGTTCCTCCTTTTTTATCCACGCTCTTTAGTATATCACCGTGTTAAAATGCTGTCAAAGGGAAAAAAGTACCATTTTTTCACTCAAACAACACGTTCTTGTCACATTTTGTCATCTCAACCACAATATATGGGAAACTTGGTGCCTTTGCCACCGTCTCATTCTCCCCCGGGCCAATCAGCGTTGTAACAAAACAGAGGGCATTCTGAGTCAGATAAACATCTTTTACGGAAATGCTGTAGCCTCCCGTTTCCTTCTCTCCATAACCCCTTGCAATATAGAGTTTTCCGTTATCTTCATAAGTCAGCTTGAAATCCATTTCCTTTCGTTCTTCAATTTCCTGCTTCAATTCTTCCGGCACTGCTTCCTCTTCTAACACGGTAAATTCCACGTCTTCTATTTTACTGCCATTGGTATCTTCGATACCGCAGCCTGCTGCTGCCAGTCCAATCCATGCTACCGCAAGCAGACCGGTGACACTCCGGACAGCTTTCCTTGCTTCTATTGTTTTCCGTTTCACTTTCTTCTCCCTGTTTTTATTCTTTTCATTCTATTCCAAAATCCGGATTATCATGTTGTAATTCTTAAGCTTTACCGCTATAATAGGGAAAGAAATCAGTATTTTGTTTTTGAAATTTATATCCAGAAAGGAATTCTATCTCTATGATACGAGCAATTCTTGCACTTTTATTTGCTGTTCTTTACCTGATTCTTGGTATTCCAGTTCTCTTTGTAGAATGGATTATCCGTAAATGCAACCGCCATGCCGCCGATATCAGCAGTCTTCGCATGGTGCAGTGGGCATTCCGTGTGATTATGTTTATCTGTGGCGTTAAGCTGACTGTAATCGGGGAAGAAAATGTTCCAAAAGATGTTCCAGTTCTTTATATCGGAAATCATAGAAGTTATTTTGACATTATTATCACTTATTCCAGATGTCCGAGACTCACCGGTTACATTGCCAAAGACACCATGGGAAAAGTTCCTCTTTTAAACATCTGGATGAAGCGGCTCTACTGCCTCTTCTTAGACCGTACCGATATGAAGAAGGGCTTAAAAACCATCCTGACCGGTATCGACCAGATTAAAGCCGGTATTTCCATGTGTATCTTCCCGGAAGGTACCAGAAACAAGACTGAGGACGAAATGCTTCCTTTCAAAGCCGGAAGCCTAAAGCTCTCTGAGAAAACCGGATGTCCGATTGTTCCTATGGCAATCACCAATTCTGCTGATATTCTGGAAAATCATTTTCCAAAGGTAAAACCTACCCATGTTATCCTGCAGTATGGTACTCCGATTTATTTAGATCAGCTTTCTGCTGATGACCGCAAACATCTTGCTACCTATACACAGAATACGGTACATGAGCTGCTGGCAGATAACCGGAAATATCTTTAAACCGCAAATATTGATAAAAAAGGAACTGTAGCTTTGATGACTATACTTCAAAGTTACAGTTTCTTTTTTCATTTTTCTATATTATTATCAAACACTTCCTGTATTTACCATTTAAAAAAACATTTTCTTATGCTTCGGTTAATGCTGCCACCACTTTCGGGAATTCCATAAAATGGGATGCCTTGACTAAAACAGTATCTCCTTCTTTTACGGTAGCAAGAAGTTCTTCTGTCATCTCCTCACGGGTTGCATAATGTTTTACGGTCAGAGCCGGATTCTGTTTCTTCGCTCCTTCTGCCAGTTTCCCGGATAATGTTCCAACACAGAATAACAAATCAATCGGCAGTGTTCCGGCATAGGTTCCCACTTCATAATGAAGCTGTTTTTCATCCTCGCCTAATTCACCCATATCTCCAAGAACCGCTATCTTTCGTCCCCCTGCCTTAGACAGGACATCCAAAGATGCCTTCATGGAAACCGGATTCGCATTGTAGCAGTCATCAATAACCGTCATGCCCTTTGTGTGAATCAGATTAGTTCTTCCGCTGATGGTGGAAGCGGCTGCAATTCCACATTTAATTTCATCCATGGAAAGGCCTAACTGTTCTGCCACGCAGGTTGCTGCCAGTGCATTATATACATTATGTTCTCCCGGAATTGGAATAAATACTTCCATGTCTCCCTGTGGAGTGTGGAATTCTGCTGTCATTCCTTCTAAGCCATGCTCTGTAACTGCATCTGCACAGACAGAAGTCTCGCAGAGATTCCTTCCCTTGATTCCATAAAATACAGGCTTTCTTCCTGCCACCTGCTCTACAGTTGAAAGTTTGTCATCATCTCCATTTAATATCACAACACCATCCGGTTTCAAATGGGCAAAGCTTTCTGTCTTTGCTTTTAAGATTCCATCTCTGGTTTTCAAATTCTCCAGATGACATAAACCGATATTGGTAATAACCATAATATCCGGCTGCGCCATATCTGCCAGTTCATGCATCTCGCCAAATTCAGAAATTCCCATTTCCAGAACTGCAACCTGATGCTCTTTTTCAATCTGAAAAATAGTCAGTGGCAGACCAATTCCATTATTAAAATTCCCCTGTGTCTTATGTACCCGGAATTTTGTGTCTAGTACAGATGCAATCATTTCTTTGGTACTGGTCTTTCCAACACTTCCGGTAATTCCCACTACTTTAACGTCAAGAGTACTCCGATAGAAACGTGCCAGACGCTTCATGGCAGTTACGGTATCTTCCACCAGAATATAAGCTCCATCTACATCAAGACTCTGCTGGGACAGTGCATATGCTCCTTTTTTTAATACATCCGGAATAAATTTGTGACCATCGACCTTTTCTCCCGGAATGGCAACAAATAAATCTCCTGCCTTTACTCTCCGGCTGTCAATCTCTACTCCGGTTACGGTATATTCTTTTGCTTCATTCCCACCTATTAATGTTCCACCGCAGGCTTCTGCAATCTGTGCTAATGTCAGTTCCTTCATATCTGCCTTCTCTGCCCTTCCTTATGCTCCGTATTTCTCCATGGAAATATCAACCAGCTGCTGGCATAACTCTTCGAAGTTTACTCCTTCTACCTTGGCTTCCTGCGGCAGTAAGCTGGTTGCTGTCATACCAGGCAATGTATTTGCCTCTAAGCAGTATACTTCATCTTTTGCATTGACTAAGAAGTCGATTCTGGAATAGGTGTCCAGGCCTAACGCTTCCGCAACTTTTACTGCATGCTTCTGCATCTCTTTTGCCACACTGTCTTTAATATCTGCCGGACAGGTTTCCACTGTGCTTCCAGCCTTATACTTATTTTTATAATCGTAA
The DNA here is from genome assembly GCF_020687575.1 of Roseburia sp. CLA-AA-H209. Taxonomy (NCBI): domain Bacteria; kingdom Bacillati; phylum Bacillota; class Clostridia; order Lachnospirales; family Lachnospiraceae; genus Roseburia; species Roseburia sp. CLA-AA-H209. The sequence goes on along the minus strand of NZ_JAJEQU010000003.1, from coordinate 56,267 downwards.
AATCCTTCTTTTGGTGCAATCTCGATAACCGGCAATGCTCTTCCTTTGATGACACCTACTGAAAATTCTCTTCCCTCTACATATTCTTCAATTAAGATTTCATCTTCCCAGAAGAATGCATCATCCAACGCTTTTGTAAAATTGCTTTCTTCTTTTACAATGGAAACACCGATACTGGAACCACCACAGCATGGCTTTACCACGCAAGGCAGCGTAATTCCGATTTCAGCCAGGCTGTCTTTTCTGTCCTTTTTCTTCATATAAATGCCCTTCGGACATGGGATTCCATTGGCTTCAAAAAACTGCTTTGCCATATTTTTATTCATGGCAATCGCACTGCTTAAATAGTCGCTTCCGGTATAACGGATTCCAAACAAATCAAAGGCTGCCTGAATCTTACCATTCTCTCCATTTTCTCCATGTAATGCCATAAATACAATATCTGCCATACGGCACATTGCGATTACATTTGGTCCAAAGAAGCAGGCAGACTGGTCTTTTCTACTCTTTCTTACCTTATCAAGATCCGGAGCCGTCTCCGGTATATCCGTTACTTTTACACTTGCTTCTTCTGAATGTTCAAAAATTCCAGTAATATCCTGTTCTTCTTCTCCATATCCCATAAACACATCCAGAAGAATAACCTGATGTCCATTCTTCCGCAATGCCTTTGTTACCATATCTCCTGTTTTAAAAGACACATCACGCTCTGTGCTCAAGCCGCCTGCCAAAACTACGATATTCATTCTCTAATATCCTTCTTTCTTTCAGATTCAAATATGTATATTACATCTCTTTTTTCAATATGTATATTATACCTTTTTTTCTTAGAATGACAAGAGAATCTCACAAAGCAATCAAGATTGGTTCTCCGGGCTTTGCATTATGATTTTCAAACACCTGAAAAAGATGCTCTGCACACTGCTGTACATCCATGGCTTCTTCCGGCTGCTCCATCCATTTTAAAATTCCGGACTTGCAGAGCAAAAGATATGGCAATACCATATATTTATTGCTCCTTGTGCAATAATCGATACCCTTATTGCATAATTCCAGCGCCTCTCTGTAAATTTCCATCTCATACAAAAGATTAGCTTCATTGTAAAGTATCATCGGATATACCTTTTCTTTTTCTTCATCATCTACTTTTCTTACTTCCAGATAATCAGATAACTGCATCCAGATGCGGAGTGCCTGCTTTCTTTCACCAAGCCGCTGTTTCTGTACCGCCATACTGTTGATAATGTTGATTTCCTCAAAGGTAAACATCCGCTTCTGCACCAGCTTTGCCAGCCCCGCCGGATGTGTCAGATGTAACGCTTCTTCCAGCTTTGCATATACAAGTTCCGGATGGACTCCTTCCTTACTGTCCAGCACCGCCTTTATGTATGAAAAGAACTGTCTGGTCAGTTTATCCTCTTGTTTATGTTCCGGTTGTCTCTGCCAGAGTTCCCTGCTGCCTTCCATATCATTATTTGCTACTGCATGCACCAGCTGTCGCATATAGGCATATAATTCCATTTCTTCCGCCGTTGCATGAATATTGCATATACCCATTGTTTTTCCAAGACGCTGCATAATAGCTTCATAATTTTTCCGCTTTGGTACCACAAATCCGTTTTCAATTTTTGATAAAGTTCCAGTTGAGCAGATGCCAAAAGCAAGTTCTTCCTGTGTAATGCCAAGCTGTTTGCGGGATTCACATATATAATCCCCAAGATTGTAACAAGCCAATTCCTAACCTCCCTTTTCTCATAACCCATCGTATTGACTGTTCCAAAGAAATGTCTTATCGATATATTATAACTACTGTAGCATAAAAATAACGGTACCGCTATTGGCGTTTTGTCAAGCCTGTTGTCAAAACGTTAACTGCGATACCGCTGTCTGTTACCAGTTATCCATAAGGAACTGCCGGTGATAGTCTTTTTCGTTATATATCTAGAATTCCGGTTCAATCAGACCATAGGTGTTACCTTTTCTCTTATATACAACGTTTACATTGTCATCCTCTGCATTTACGAATACAAAGAAATCATGTCCTAATAATTCCATCTGAACACATGCATCTTCCGGATACATTGGTTTCATATCGAATTTCTTGGTACGGATGATTTTAATTTCATCATCTGCTTCCACTTCTTTTTCAATATATTCCTTACGGAAATTGCTGTTGCTCTGCTGTTTTGTAATAATCTTATTCTTATACTTTTTAAGCTGTCTCTCAATAATCTCTTCTACAAGATCAATTGATACATACATATCATTGCTTACCTGCTCTGAACGGATAATGTGTCCAGGTACAGGAATCGTAACCTCGATTTTCTGTCTCTCCTTTTCTACACTCAAAGTTACAAATACGTCTGTGTCCGGAGTAAAGTACTTCTCCAGTTTTCCAATTTTGTCCTCAACTGCTGCCTTAAGACCGTCTGTCAATTCGATGTTTCTTCCTGAAATAGTAATACGCATGATGTCCAACCCCTTTGCCATTTATTTGATACAGACTGATATCATGGTTTTATTATACTATTTTGTACGAATATTTACAAGTTTTTTGTGCAATATTTACTGTATTTTTAGAGAATTTTTCGAATATCTTTCTGAAAGCGGGAAATCTGCAGGATTTTTCAAAAGGGATTGCCTGTATTCTAAAATAAGTCTAAAATATAACTGTATTTTTTAACGCTTTCATCTGTGCTATCATTTTCTAATGCAGATAAAAACCAGAAAGGATTTGTTTCTTATGAATACTGTTTTAATTACCGGAGCTTCCCGGGGCATCGGTGCTGCTATCGCAGAAGTATTTGCCCGCCACGGTTATCAGCTCATTTTAAATTGCTGTCATTCCGAAACTGCTCTTAAGGCTTTGTCTGATGAACTTTCGGACAAATATCATGTCACGGTTCTTCCGGTTATCGGAGATGTCAGTGATCCGGATTTTATTGCCAATATGTTTGCCATGATTCACCAGCAGTCCCTTTCGGTTGATGTTCTGATCAACAATGCCGGAATCTCCCACATCGGTCTGCTGCAGGATATGACTTATGAACAATGGCAGCACGTTATAAACACCAATCTTTCTTCTGTTTTTTCCTGCTGCAAATATGCTCTGCCAGATATGCTGCACAAAAAATCAGGTCGGATTCTTAACATTTCTTCTGTCTGGGGAAATGTAGGTGCCTCCTGTGAGGTTGCTTATTCCGCCAGCAAGGGAGCTGTTAATTCCTTTACAAAGGCACTTGCCAAAGAGGTCGCACCCAGTGGAATCTCTGTCAATGCCATTGCCTGCGGCACCATTGATACTTCCATGAACGCCTGTTTTTCTGCCGAAGAGCGTGCTGACTTAGAATCCGAAATTCCCTGCGGCAGATATGGTACACCTGTGGAAACAGCTGAACTTGCTTATGCTATCGTATCACAAAGTCCATATCTCACCGGTCAGATTATTACCTTAGATGGTGGCTGGTGTTAATTTATATATATGAATAGTTTGTGCTCCGTTGATGCAATTTATCTTTCGTTTATTTTTGCCACTGGTTTTTTAACATGTTTTAAAATAGAGGTATTATTTACGAAAGATGAGGTTTGTATATGAATATCGGTTCTAAGTTACGATACCTGATTGAAGAAGCTAACATTACCCAGCGGCAGCTTGCAGATGCACTACATATCTCTCCCTCTGCTCTGAATGGATATATCAATCAGGGGAAAGAACCTGACTATGCAACTTTAGTAAGAATAGCCGACTATTTTCATACTTCCACCGACTATCTGCTCGGTCACAGTAACATCCGCAATGCCAGTCTGACGCATCTCAACAGCTGTGAAGGTGAACTGCTAAGTATCTATCATACTCTTTCCAGCTATAACCAGCGGCTTTTCTTAGAAGAATTGAAGGCTGTTGACCGGATGGTTTCCCGGACAACAGCCTCGCCATTAAAATAGTTAATCTTCATCAAAGTAGCCGATGTATTTTACATCATACTTTCCTTTCGGGAACATTTCATGGTACAAATCTACAAAATAGTCATCCGTCATGCTTGCGATATAATCCACCACAAGCTGGTTCGGTTCTGTCTCCATGTATTGTTCCTTCGAAAAGGTTCTGCTGAACCGGTTGTTTTCTGCCACATATGCAATATGGTGGCGGTAGAGCCAGGATTTTTCATTCTTATCCTTTGCATCTTTCAATAACTGATAGTACATCTCTTCAAACATCGGATTCAGATTTTCCCGGATGACTTTTTCGATTTTCTCATTGTGATAGATATACTCATAATTTTCAGTCTTTGCAAGCTTCAACTGTTGAAAATATGCTTCATCCATGGAAAGATATGGTTTTCCATAGCTGTTTTCAATGATGTTAACTACCATATTATTGATGATTTCCGCATTGCTGCTGCCTATAGTATCTCCGTTAAAACCTCTGTCATCCGGCAGAAGATGCAGGCGTACAGCATCCTGTCTGTCCTTGCCAAGATAGGCTATAATATCACAAATTCGCATTACACAGGCTTCCAGGGTTCCCGGCACAAGATGTTTAATTCCATCTTCCTTCTGATAACACATTTCTACTTCTGTATCCAGATCTGCAAAGGTTTTTGCCTTTTTCGGCTGATACTCCTGCTGTTCCATTTCACCATTATGACATAGGACACCATCCAGAGTCTGCAGACTGATATTTCTCTGTCCCAGTACATCCAGCACACGCACACTGTGCACATTATGGTTAAAATATCGTCCGGTCTCTCCCCGCAAAAGTGCACTTAAAATTCTCTCACCGGCATGTCCGAATGGTGCATGTCCGATGTCATGTCCCAGGGAAATTGCTTCTATTAAATCCTGATTGAGATTTAATACATTTCCAATATTCCTTGCAATCCTTGAAACGAGCTGCACATGCTGCGCCCGTCTTGAAATATCATCATTTCTGTAAAGGGAAAATACCTGCGTCTTGTCTCCATAACGGTTATAATAAGGCAGATGCATGATTTTCTCAATGTCCCGGACAAAGGGAGGTCTCCAGAGATTCGCCCTGTCATGATTCATCTCCCGGCGCAAAACCTGTTCTTCGGAAAAAGCATATGGATTTGCCCTATGCTCTTTTCTGTCTTCTATGATTCTCTGCTGTAATTTTTCTGAAAGATTATGATATGCTCCCATTTTCTGCTCCCTGCTCATATAATAAATATCTTTACTGCTGAAGCTGATGCGTCAGTTCAATTAAATTTTCAGTCTCTGCCATCAGATGTTCTACGCTCTTCTGGTTCTTCTCGCAGGTTGTCAGTGTATTATTTGTATGTGCCGCTACTTCTTCTGAAATAGCGGAAATTGTCTGGATACTATCCATGATACCTGCATTGGCACTTTCTAATTCTTTCACAATACCAGACAATGCATCCGACTGGCTCTGTACACGGCCCGAATTATCCTCTATCGTACGGAAGCTTCCGGCAGTTTCATTGACTGTTACATTCTGATGTTCAACCTGTGAAATCATGCTTTCGATGATGGTCACTACTTTTTCCAGTTCTTCCGATACATTTCTTATCAGTTCTTCAATACTGACCGTTGCTTCCTGTGTCTGAGTTGCCAGACCGGAAATCTCAGATGCTACTACAGCAAAACCTCTTCCTGCTTCACCGGCACGGGCTGCTTCAATTGACGCATTTAATGAAAGCAGGCTGGTTTCTGAAGTAATATTATTGATAATCTCAATGATGGAATACATTTTATCCATATACTCTTTTAAAGAAGTAAGTTCTGCTGCCACCTGACTGTTCGTCTTCTCAGTCACACTCACCTGTGATACCAGCTGTTCAATATTTTTCTTACCAGCGTTCAACGCCTCTGCTGTAACTGCCATGCTCTCAGCAATGCTGCCAGATGCCCTGGTTACCTGCATTACTTTTTCCTGGATTGCTTCTGTCTGACTTAACTGATTCTGCACCGCTTCCGCTGTATCTGTTGTTCCGCCGGTCAACTCTTCCATGGCATTTCTGGTATCACTGACACCACTGCCAAGTAATTCTACTTCATCAGACATTCCATTAATTTTCTTTGTCATGGCATCAGATACTTCTAAAATTTTCTGAAGCATGGTATCAGACTGTCCCTTCGCCTGATTCATTTCACCCAGCCGTGATAAAAACGATTTCTGTAAAACAGCAGAACTGCAATAAGAAAATGCTGTTGTCAAAATCAGTATAATAATCTCTGTTCCATAGAAAGCAGGTCCCTCACCTTGGCCTTTCATGGTATGTACTACAATAGAAATAAGATTTACGATAATTGCTCCAATTCCAAGTTCCAATGCATATTTCGAATCTGAAAATACAGAAATCAAAATAAACATCGGTATTACATATACAAAAACCAACTGATCGCCGGCACCTATCAGTGCCACCGTATAATATACTGCAAATCCAATCCCCAAAAGATGCTTGATTGCTTTTGTCTCCTGATCTTTCCTATAGCAAATCCATTCTGCCACCACCGGTCCAAGTGCCAGCACAATAAGCACCGCCACATAAACTACATTCTTGGAAGTTTTGAAAATTTCCAAAAAATTAACCAGTGCCAATAAGATTCCCATAATTGTATGCCCTGTCATTGCAGTCTTATTTACTCTTCCTTGTTCTGTCAATTCTTTCATCCTCCCATATATAACATATATAAACTGTAATTTTTGAACTTTACCAGCAATTTTATTATACCTTTCTCTACATAAATTGAAAAGACTTTTATTTATACGCCTTACCATATGCCTTTCCATTGGACTCTTTTATTATTACGTTCATAAAAAACTTGCTCTTCATCTTTAAACTGGCATGGTCATTTTTATCAAAATTGGATGTTTTTATAATGCCATTTCTGTTTTATGATAAACCGCAAACAAAGAGAAAGAAAAGAGGACTTTATGATGAAAAACGAAAGAATCTACAAACTTGTACTGACTGCTCTTATGGCAGCACTTTCCTATGTGGTATTCACATTCTTACAGATTAAAATTGCACTTCCTGGCGGAGATGCCACATCTCTCCACCTTGGGAACGCGGTATGTGTATTAGGTGCATTATTATTAGGCGGTGTTTATGGTGGAATTGGCGGTGCCATCGGTATGACAATCGGCGACCTTTTAGACCCGATTTACATTGTATACGCACCAAAGACTTTTATCTTAAAATTCTGCATCGGTCTGATTACCGGTCTGGTTGCACACAAAATCGGTAAAATTTCCACTTCCAAAGATAGCAGGCACGTTTTCAAATGGGTTGTTATCGCAAGTATCTGCGGACTGTTATTCAACGTTGTTTTTGACCCACTGTTCGGCTACTTCTACAAACTGGTTATCTTAGGAAAACCGGCAGCAGAAGTTACACTTTCTATTAACATTGCAGCAACCAGCATTAATGCAGTATTATCCGTTATCGTAGCAACTGCTGTATACATGGCACTGCGTCCGGTACTGGCAAAATCTAATATGCTGCCACGTCTTGGAAAGGAAAGCGCATGCGCATGAAATTAAATACTTTACCACCAAAACTTCTGATTATCAATGATATATCCGGTGTGGGACGCTGCTCCATGAGCGTGTCTCTCCCGGTGGTAAGTGCATGTAAGGTACAGGGAATCCCTGTGCCTACTTCTGTTTTCAGCAATCATACCGGTTTCCCTACCCACTTGAAAATTGATTTAACCGGACAGCTTAAGGATTATTTTGCTGCACTGAATACTCTTTCCATGAACTGGGACGGTATCTACTGCGGCTACCTTGGTGCCAAAGAACAGCTCCATGCCATTTCCCATTACTATGATTCTCTCACCGAAAAACCTCTTTTTATTATAGACCCGGTAATGGGTGACCACGGCAGAGCCTATCAGCATATTACACCGGAATTCTGCAATCACATGAAAGACTTTGTATCCCGGGGTGATATTATCACACCAAATCTGACGGAAGCCTGCCTTTTAACAGATACGCCTTATCCGAAGCATGACTGCACCGATTCGGAGCTTTCTGCCATTTCCAAAAAGCTTCATGCACTGGGTGTGAAAAAATGTATTATTACCGGCTGTCCAAAAGGCGACACTTTCCTTAACTATATTTCCGATAGCAGCGGAAATGTGGATACTGTTTCCACGAAAAAAGCCGGTCCGGGGTATCCCGGAACCGGCGACATCTTCGTCAGTATTGTATCTGCACTTACCTTACGGGGCTTCTCCTTACAAGAATGTACCACACAGGCAGCTCATTTTATTGCTTCCTGTATTTCCTATTCGCAGTCGCTTTCGGATGATACTTTGCAGGGTGTTATTTTTGAACCGCTTCTTTCTGACTTAGTGACACTTTCATCTCAAGAAAGAGAGTCTAAGTAACTGCCTATCAGATTTGCCATCTGGACATATTCTGCGGATGTTCCACCTGCTGTATAGTTGGCACAACTGTCCACATACTGGTCAGCTGCAGCATTTGCTCCGATGTATATGCTTTTATCAGCAACTTTTCCTGCAACGGAATTTTCTCCCTGGAACAGGTCTTTTAATTCCTTCTTATCTGCATTTTTCAGAGTTACCTCATCTATTACAAGTTTTCCATTACTGTCTACGGTAATGCCGACCTTCTGTAACGCTTCACTCTGACCGGAAATAATGCTTTTTAATTCCTTGCTGTAATTTGCAGATTTGTCTGTATCAAGGTCTGACAGGCTTTCTAAGAGACTGTTATAATCTCCGGTAAAACGCTCTATCAGTGAAATCAAATCGGAATAATCTCCGCTTTCTTCTGCCTTGGCAAAAATGGAATCCTCTCCTGTTTCACTTAATACTGCTGCACTTGCTTTGAGTGAGGATGCAGACTTCTTGACACTGTCATATTCTTCACTCTTTTTCCCGGTTATTTTGCTGCTCTTCTCTGTCTCACTGCTCTTTTTTAACAAGTCCACCACTTTTGTATCATTGTCTGTGTCCGTATTCAGCGAACTCATCAAAAGGCTGTTATTTCCTGTTACACGAATCATATTTCTCCTCCTAATTTTAAGACAAAATTGCCTCCATCCATCTTATACCTGATATATCGTTCTTTTTTCCGAAAAACTTAACCTTTAAGCTAATCTTTTCTTGCCGCTTTTAACATGGCAATCTCTCTGGCATATCCTTCTAAATCATTCGGTGTTTCAAGGTAAAATGGCAGTTTTTTCAATGCCGGATGGTTGATTATCCGCACAATGGCATCCATGGTCAGATTGCCTGCACCCAGACATTCATGACGGTCTTTATGGCTGCCCAGTACATTTTTCGAATCATTCAAATGAATGGCACACAGCTTATCCAGTCCGATAATGCGGTCAAATTCTTCTAATACTTCCTCTAAATGTCCGCTGATATCATAGCCGCCATCAAAAACATGGCAGGTATCCAGACAGACTCCCATTTTCTCCGGATATTTTACCCTGCTTAAAATCTCCTGCAGTTCTTCAAAGTTTCTTCCTACTTCTGTTCCTTTTCCAGCCATGGTCTCAAGCAGCACTGTTGTTTTCTGCTCCTGCCACATGATTTCATTTAAGACTCCTGCAATCTTTTCAATTCCAACTTCCGCTCCCTGCTGCACATGGCTGCCAGGATGAAAATTATATTTGCAGTCCGGTATCTCCTCTAAACGCCGCAAATCATCCGCCATGGTTTCTCTGGCAAACTCCTGTACCCGCTCATCTTTGCCGCAGGCATTTATTGTATAGGGTGCATGGGCAAGAATCTGCCCGATGCCATGCTCCGCAGCATACTGCTGATATGCAGCTATATCTTTCACATCTAAATCCTTTGCTTTGCCGCCTCTTGGATTTCTGGTAAAAAACTGAAATGTATTGGCTCCGATTTCCTCTGCCTGCTTTGCCATAGCAAGGAAGCCTTTTGATGATGATAAATGGCAACCGATTCGAAACATATTTTTCTCCTTTTTCCTTTTCCTACGTTCACTTAATGTTACGTCATAATAACTATTCTATCTTTTTCATCCGTGTCAGCCCGTCCATTGAAGCCAGATGCGATACAACGTCTGCAAGTGCCACTAACAGACTTTTGTTATGCATCTTCCTTTAATGGACAGGCTGGCACGGGTTCCAAAAATTATAATCCTTATAATGACTCTAAAAATTCTAATTATCTTGTGGTTCGGTGATTGGGAAATGGGGAAATGGATTTCTAAATATTGGAATAGAAAGAGAATTTTGTTTTTCTCTTTGAAATGCCAGTAGTTCTTAGACACAGGTTTTTCTTGATGGGGAAACTGTCTTTCCGTTGCTTTGACCAAAAGCACTGCATCGTCCGTCGGAGACGGATGCCAGATGATGCTTGGAAGGGGCACTAAGAATTTCGGCATGATTATATATATTGTCCGGCAACCGGTGCATATTCGCATCCATGCTCAAATGCACCTCGCTGGCACGTCCCTGTGCCAGCGTTACCTATTACCAGACGAAATTCCAAGTGCCCCTAGCAAGCATCATAAGGTATCCGCGTTCCGGCGAACAATACAGTGTTTTTTGTCAAACATTGGAAAGACTGTTCTTATCGTCAAAAGAAAAACTTGTGTCTTAGAACTACGGCATTTTAAAGTAAATCAAATTCTCTTTCTATTCCAATGATTTATCGATGTCTTTTCCCCTCTCCCAATCACCGGACACTTGTTATTTCATTATAACCGTTATAAAATGAAAAAGTAACCCCAAACCAGCAATCCGCCCCGACAACTCAACAGGGTACAAACAGAAAAGGAACTTTATGAAAATTGGAATTTTATCAGATACACATGGTGTATTAAAGGATACATTTTTAGACGAGCTGCAAAGCTGTGATTATCTTCTGCACGCAGGAGATATTGGAAGTCTCAAATGTTATGAGACTTTAAAAGATCTGCATGTTCCGCTTTATATCATCAAGGGGAACTGTGACAAAGGCGAATGGACGAAATATCTGCCGGAGACTCTGGCAGCACCCATTGGTGGGAAGATTTTCTATCTCATCCATAAGAAAAGCGATTTGCCTTATCCACAACCGGAAGCAGATTTTATTATTACCGGGCATACCCACCATTATGAAGTAAGTAAAAGAGGAACCACTACTTTCATCAATCCGGGCAGTGCCGGTCGAAGCCGCAGTGGTTCCTCCTGTACTATCGCTATTCTGACTTTGGATGGGGACGATGTTTCTATTTCACCCATTTATACCGAATAGCAATTTATATCGTGTGATAATTTTTATTGCATATCAATTGATATTACATCATGATTCTATGTCATTTGACTCTTTCGGTTATTTTCCAGCACCAGTTGAAAATATCTCTGAAACAGCAGCCTGGTATTCTATCAGGCTGTTTGCTTTCTTTATCTTCTTCAACGGTTTTTCAATTCCGGTAAACTGTGTGCCAAGATAAAACCACAATTCTTTCATTTTAAAGAGGACATTTTTCTCCCCGGACATTTCTTCCTGATAGCCGGTAACCAGCTTATTGTGAAATGCATAAAGCCGCTTTAATTCAGCAGCCCTATCTATTATGCCGCCGGAGCGGATTTTCTCTATGAGTGCCGGGTCTCTTATAACACCACGCCCTAACATAATGGCATCTATCGTTGGAAAACGTTCTGTAAACCGCTCATAATCTTCCACTGTAAAAATATCTCCATTGTAAACCAGCGGATTCCTGCTGTACTCCAGTGCATACTCTACCATCGTCCAATCCGGCTTATTTTTATAATAATCTTCTCTGACACGGGGATGTAAAATCAGCTCCTTTATCGGGAAACGATTGTATATTTTTAAAATGCCTTCAAATTCATCCGGATATTCCATGCCAAGTCTTGTCTTAATGGAAATCTCTGCATCCGTCTTTTCAAACATTTCATCCAGGAAATGAAGCAAGGCTCTTTCATCATCTAAAAGTCCGGCACCTCTTCCCTTCGATACTACCGTTCCGGAAGGGCATCCGGCGTTGATATTAATTTCCTGATAGCCAAACGCTTTCAGCTCTTCTGCAATTGCTGCCACATCTTCTCCGCTCTTTGACAGCACCTGTGGCACGGTATACATGCCGGCATTATGCTCCGGGATTAAATCATTTCTTTCTCTGGCATTGAAGCTCCGCTTCGTATGCGGTGCTAAAAATGGTGTAAAATATTTGTCGGCATCTTCATAGCATGCATGGTAAGCCTGCCGGTATACATATCCTGTAATTCCCTCTAAGGGAGCTAAATATAGTTTCATGGGTACATCCTGTTTTTTATTTCATTTCTCAATTCTGTTTTCAAATTCTGCTTTTTATCTTACTCTTCAATTTCAAGCATGCTTGTACAATGTGGACAGCGTGTTGCTTCCAGTGGAATTTTACTCTTGCAGAATGGACAGGTCTTCTCTGTCGGTGCAGCAGGCTCTTCTTTTCCATGGAACAGGCGGTTCATCACTTTTACAATCAGAAATACCACAAATGCCATGATGATAAAGTTCAGCACTCCGGATAAGAACATTCCAAAGTTCACGGTTGCAGTTCCGGACGCCTGTGCCTGTGCTAATGTATCATAATGCTTTCCATCCAGTGCAATAAACCAGTTACTGAAATCCAGTCTTTCAACTACAAGACTAAGAATCGGCATAATTACATTGTCTACCAGCGAGCTTACCAGTTAATTAAAAGCACCACCGATAATCACACCGACTGCAAGGTCTAACATATTTCCTCTTACTGCAAACTTCTTAAACTCTTTCCACATCTTCATTCTCCTTTGTTCCTGGCACACTATTTAGCAGTTCTTCCTTCTGCCTTCTGACATTCCATAATTTACAAAATGTGCCAATACAGCTACATCATCATCCCCAAAAGCTGCCTTTATATCACCATTGTTACTAATATAATAATTATAATCAAAAACCGCACTATAGTCTACTCCATTATATACAGTTACAGCTCCTTGTAATGTCTTACATCCGGTTCCTGCTCTACCCTCTTTCTTACCACTTGCAATATAATGCATATAGTAAGATTTCAAGTCATTTCATCTTTCTGCGTTACATTTGGCATATGGAATGTTCCCAGCATCTGGCAGTCACTCTTAATATCCACAGTACCTGTTCCATTACTGTTTAATGTTGTGGTTCCCTCCGGAAGTATCAACTGCGCACTATTTTCTCCACCATCAATCGTAATGGATTTTACCTTCGGCCAGCTTGTTCTTGCTACTACATGCTGTCCTTTTAAATTCACAGAATATTTTGCAGTTGAATCTGTCATTGCATTAAATGCTTCATCCATTGTGGCATAAGACTGTACTTTGGTTCCATTCTTATAAAGTATTGCACTTGCATCAGCTACAGATACCGATTTTACATTTCCAAATATCAGAAATGTAAAACATACTGCCAGAAACATGCACAACCGTAATGTTGTTTTTTCTAATTGTGTCTTTCATCTTCATTCTCCTCTCGTTTTTCTTTAATAATATTCTGCTGTTTTATCCTTCACAGCATCCCTGTTTTCCAGTGCCTTCTCTACCGTCCGGTAATAAACAATATTTTTACGGCCGGTATTATTTATGTCTGTTCCCAAATAAGTATCTTCTGCTACGAGACTCGCTCTTGAGGCATCAAAGGAATAGGATTCCAATGCGGTGTCTCCACTTCCCATAATATCTCCCAACAGAAGCTGCCGCTCCGGGATATAAGATAAATAATATCCAAACTCCATATAACCAGATATCATTGCTCCATTGCTGCTATTTTCATTAATGGCATTGTCCACCGGCTGGACGGTCTCTGTCGTTCTGTCATAGTAATAAATCTTCACTTCATACAGATATTCATTGGTACAGCTTGCTCCATCTGTAGAATATGTTATGCTATTGCTTTCTGCCGTAAATACATCCGGCTGTTCAATAAGAAGTGGAATATCATAGTTTGCAACATCTATCACTGCATAGCCATTATCAACAGAATTCTGACTCTCTGCAAATGCAAGATAAGCATCCTGCCAGATTTTGTCCTCATCAACTTCTGTCTCAGTTTCCGTTTCAGTTTCCGTTTCAGTCTCGGTTTCTACCTCTACAACTGGTTCTTCTTTTCTTTCTTCTATGGTATCTGCAGCCTCCGGTTTCTCCGGCTGTCTGCTGGCAAGACTTACCACTGCTGTTGTTACACCGGCTGTAACCACAATTCCTGCAATCACTCCGGCAATAATTTTTCCTGCTGCAACGGATGAAGTCTTAGCTGCTGCCGATGCTGCAGTGCCCATTCCTGCACCACTTCCGACACCGGTTCCACTTCCCGCTCCTGCACCGCTTCCAACACTTGCGCCATTTCCAACTCCAGTGCCGTGAAAGGTAGCTATGCCTGCTGTCTGCAGAATATTCCGCAATGGAATCTGAAATACACCAGCTGAATAGGTATCCCGAAGCAGGAAGTATAAGAAGAATGGGAATGGTGTAATACCATAAAGTTTGGTTCCTTTTCTTTCTAATTCCAATACCTTTTCTTCGATATTCTTACGTCCGTATTTTAACCGGCTCTTTACGGTATTTTCCGAAACACCGGTTACTTCTGCAATGTTCTTTACCGACATCTGCTCAATATAGAACATCATCACGCACATTCTCTGCTCGTCTGATAAACCGGCTATCATTTCCTGCACCAGACGGCTGGTTTCTTCTCTGTCCATTGCCAGCTCCGGTCTGTTTTCCACCCGTTCATCCACAAGAAGTTCTTCCATGCTGACTTCTTCGGAATCCTCTGTCTGCATCTGTGAAAACAGCACTGCCTTCTTTTTCCGCAATTCATCTAATGCCTTACTTGCTACAATTCTCGAAAACCATCCCGGAAATTTATCCGGTTCCTGAAGCTGGTCCAGATTCTGAAATGCCTTGATATATGCATCCTGCAATACATCTGCAGCCTCTTCCTCCTGTTTCATATATTTTAAAGCTACATAATAGCTCTTCTGGTATGTCTGCTGATACAGGAAATTATATCCTTCTTCCCGACCTTCCAATGCAAGACCTACCGCATCTTTCCATGTCATATAAATTACTCCTCTTTCGTTCATTTTCGTCTTAATCCTTTCATTATATTGTAGAACAGCCTTCTTACCTTTTGCAATGTGAACTTCTGATTTTTGATATCCTCCTTTGCCATCGTTATAAAAGTTTCCATCTCATGCATTGCTCTTCCTCCTTTCACTTATCAGACGGAATAAAAATACATGAGGTTTTAAAAATTCCAAAAAAATTTTATTTTTTTCAAATTTGTTGACCAAATGGCTGAACATTGGATTTTGTCATTGAAATAAGACTATAAGAGTGCTAAACTTTTGAATTGCGTGTTTAGTGGGGGAAGGTGAAGTTTTCGCTGTATTCTGGAATATCTGCGCAGATATCCTGACAAAACAGAAATTTCATCTTCCACCATAAACAAAGAAACAAATGAGGAGATTTTATTATGAACGAACTACGTCCAAAGCTCTTTGATGTCATAAAGGGCTACACGAAAGAGCAGCTGATGAAGGATATCATTTCCGGTATCATTGTTGCCATCATCGCTCTGCCACTATCGATTGCCCTTGCGATTGCATCCGGTGTTGGTCCGGAACAGGGGCTTTATACTGCAATTATCGCAGGATTTTTTATTTCATTCTTTGGTGGAAGCCGTGTACAAATTGGCGGTCCGACTGCCGCTTTCGTTGTTATCATCTATGGCATCGTTGCAGAGTATGGAACCGACGGTCTGATTGTTGCTACCATTCTTGCCGGTATTATCTTAGTGATTATGGGAATCTGCCGTTTTGGCTCCCTGATTAAATACATTCCCTATACCATTACCACCGGATTTACCTGTGGAATCGCAGTTACTTTATTTGTAGGACAGTTAAAGGATTTCTTCGGTATGGATATTGCCTCTGTTCCTTCTGAATTCTTAGATAAAGTAATTGTATATGCCAAAAATATCCGATCCATCAACCTGACTGCAACCCTGATTGGCATTGCGGCTGTTGCAATTATGCTGCTCTGGCCGAAGGTTACCGATAAGATTCCTGGGTCTCTGATTGCGATTATCGTAACAACAGCAGTGGTTTATTTTGCCAAGCTTCCGGTCAATACCATCGGAAGTGTTTACGGGGAATTAAATTCTGCATTTCCAGGTTTTCATGTTCCATCCCTTTCCATGAAGCTGGTACAGGAAATGTTGTCCCCGGCATTTACCATTGCAATCTTAGCTGGAATTGAGTCCTTACTGTCTGCTGTTGTTTCCGATGGTATGATTGGCGATACCCATAAATCCAATGCTGAGTTAGTGGGACAGGGGCTTGGAAATATTTTCTCCGGTCTCTTTGGCGGAATTCCTGCCACCGGAGCCATTGCCAGAACTGCTGCCAATGTCCGAAACGGTGGACGTACTCCGATTGCCGGAATCACCCACTGCATCACTTTAACCATTATTCTTCTGGTGTTGATGCCGCTGGCTGCACTGATTCCTATGACAACACTGGCTGCCGTACTTTTAGTAGTTGCCGCCAACATGGCAGACTGGTCCTCTTTCTTCCGCCTTTGTAAGATGGCACCTAAGAGTGACATCATCGTTCTGGTTGCAACCTTTTTCTTAACGGTATTTTTCGACCTTGTGGTTGCCATCGAAATCGGTGTTGTATTAGCAGCTCTGCTCTTTATGAAACGTATGGCAGAAACAGCTGATATCAAAGCATGGAAATACACAGATTCTCCTGACATTACACCGGGTGAAGCGGAAAAACTGCGTGACATCCCGCATTCCATCAGTGTTTTTGAAATCTGCGGTCCGATGTTTTTCGCCGCAGCAGACCAGATTCTTAATATTAACAGTAACCATCATACGAAGGTTGTTGTCATCCGTATGCGTAGCGTTCCTGCCATTGATGCCAGCGCAATGCGTTCTCTCCATGAGCTTGCCAACCGTGCAAAACGCAAAAATATCACGCTGGTATTCTCCCATGTCAATGAGCAGCCAATGTGCGTGATGGAAAAAGATGGTTTTATTGGATTAGTTGGAAAAGAAAATTTCCATCACAATATTGTGGATGCACTGGATTATGCAGAAGCACTGGTAAAATAAAAATTAAAAAGAATGTGCCTTGGCACATTCTCGCGCCTGCGGCGGTCGCTTGCGACATCTACCTTATACGCCGCAGTGCGCATCCTCGCGGAGCGTTTTATACTTTACAGGAAAGCATTTCCTGTAAAGTATAAAAGTGTGCACTCTACCAACTGCATTTAACAGATTTTCACAGTTTCTGTTAAAATTCGTGGTAAAATGCACACTTTATTTTTAATAATGCAATCGCATATGCTTCCTGCAATTACACTCTTTTTCCATTTTTATAACAATCCCTGAATCAAAATAAACAGAATCAGTATCGGAAGGATAAACTGGAAATATGGCTTTAATCTTCTTGCAATCTTAATGCCTTTTCCGGTATTTACCTCCTCTAAGTAGTTATCAAATCCCCAGCCCCACTTCGTCACACAGAACAGCAGGTAAACAAGAGAACCGATTGGCAGCAGCAGGTTACTTACAATAAAATCCTCGCTGTCCAGCACATCCCTTCCGCCAATCAGGTGGAGATTGCTCCACACATTGTATCCTAAAACACATGGCAGACTGGCAATAAGAATAATGATTCCATTTACCAGTGCAGCTTTGTTGCGGTTCCAGCCAAACATATCCATGCAGAAGGACATGATATTTTCAAATACGGCAATTACCGTAGAAAAGCTTGCAAATGTCATGAACAGGAAGAACAGTGCGCCCCAGATTCTGCCGCCACCCATATTTACAAAGACATTTGGCAGTGTCACAAAGATAAGGCTTGGTCCTACGCCTACTTCCACGCCATAGCTGAAGCATGCCGGAAAAATAATCAATCCTGCCATAATCGCCACAAAGGTATCCAGTGCACAGATACGTACTCCTTCTCCTGCCAGCGTATGGTCTTTTCCCATATAGCTTCCGAAAATCTCCATTGCTGCCACGCCAAGGCTCAAAGTAAAGAATGCCTGATTCATGGCAGAGGTTATTACATTTTTCAAACCGACTTCCCGGACACTATCCATATTTGGCACCAGATAGAACTTTAATCCCTCGCCGGCTCCGGAAAGTGTCAGGCTATGTACTGCAAGGACAATAATCAGTATCAGCAGTGCACTCATCATAACTTTACTGATTTTTTCCAATCCGTTCTGCAAGCCGCGGCTGCATACAAAGAATCCAACCACAACAGTCAGTATCATCCAGAATGCCATCTGTTTGGGATCTGCTAAAAGATTGCTGAACACAGCTCCGGTCTGCTCGGCATCCATTCTTGGGGTAAATTCACCTTTTACAAACTTATAGAAATAAGTTACCATCCAGCCGGAAACCGTTGTATAATACATCATCAGCATATAACAACCGAAAATTGCCACCCAGCCATGAATATGCCATTTACTATTTGGCTTCTCCAATGCCTTATATCCTAAAACTGCACTTTTTCTGCTGGCTCTTCCGACTGCTAATTCCATTGTCAGTACCGGAAGCCCCATTGCAATCAGGAATATCAGATAAAACAGTACAAAAATTCCTCCGCCATTCTGTCCTGCCACATACGGAAATCTCCACACATTTCCAATTCCGATTGCGCATCCTGCGCTTACTAGTATAAATCCCATACGGGACTTAAATGATTCACGACCCATAACTATAAATTTCTCCTTTTGTAGTTTTCTCCCTAGTATAACATGGAATCACCGGTTTTGATAACTACTTCTTTTTTACTATTTCTCTTCTTCAAAAAAAATAATTCCCGCTGCTGGATTTTGATTACTGTCTCTTTCGGTCTTTTTCTCTTTCCCATACTCCGACAGTGGCTTCAATGCCTGTCCCCCCATAAGATACAGCATTCCGATATTAAATATCGTCATCAGTCCGATTCCCACATCGCCTAAATCCCATACGAAAGTATAGGTTGCAATTCCGCCGATAAAAAGCATAATCAGTGCAACGATTTTATAAAGGGTCTGCCAGATCCATTTATCTCCAAATAAATATGCCACATTGCTTCTGGCATAAAACAATATTCCAAGAAATGTGGAAAAGCTGAACAGAAATAAGGTCAGTGCAATAAAGATAACTCCGAATCTGCCCAGATGATACTGCATGGCAGACTGCAGCAAATCCATACCAGCTTTTCCTGCAATTATCTTTTCCGGTGCAATAAGCATAATCATAGCGGTACAACTGCAAATGATAATCGTATCGATAAATACGCCCAATGCCTGTGTCAGTCCCGCACGTACCGGATTATCGCATTCCGCTGCTGCCGCTGCACAAGGTGCAGAACCGGAACCTGCTTCATTAGAAAACAGTCCTCTCTTAACTCCATTCATAAGCACTGCTCCAAATCCACCGGATACTACCTGCCGGATACCAAATGCCTCTTCAAAAATCCTGCCAAATACGCCCGGAATACTGTGGAAATTTACGATAATAATAAATAATGTAATAAAGAAATAACACACTGCCATAATCGGTACTATCATATCCAGTACTTTTACAGTTGCATTTTTCCGCAATACAATCACTGCCGCAACTGCCACCAGCACAATTGTTGTATACAAGGGTGGAATATGAAATGCATTTTCAAAAGAAGATGCCACTGAATTACTGATTACCTGGCTGATTCCACACCAGCAAATCAGACCGGATATGGCAAATAACACTGCCACCAGCACATGTTTTTTCTTCTTTCCTGACTTTTCTTCAAAAAAATGATGGATATAATATGCCGGACCACCGCGGTAACCGCCATACAGCGGATCTTTTTCCTTATGCAGCTGTGCCAGTGTTGCTTCAATAAACGCTGTAGCAGAACCAATCAGCGCTGTAATCCACATCCAGAATACCGCTCCGGCTCCACCTGCCGACACTGCTGCAACTACACCTACCAGATTTCCCATTCCCACACGGGTTGCCGTGGACACAATCAGCGTCTGAAAAGTTGACAGACTGTCTTTATGTTCCTTCTTTGCTACCAGTGCCCGCACCATATCCGGGAACAGTCTTATCTGTAAAAACTTTGTCCGAATCGTAAAATAAATTCCTGTTGGAATTAACAAAATAATCAGCAGTGAAATGCCAAGACTGCCTCCCCCCGGAAGCGGAATTTTAATCCAGTCTCCCCATAAAAATGAATACACTTTTTCAATAATTGAAACTACCATTATAAAATACCTTTCTCTCTCCGTAATAACCCTATTGTGGTATTTTAACATTTAATTTCACATTTGGCTATCATAATATGACAACTCTTTTTCTATCCAGGTCATAATCACATCCACCAAGTATTCCTTCTGCACCTGGCTCAGTTCTTTTCCCGGCTGTATCTTGTGCCACTTTCGAATGCATTCCCGGCAGCAGCCATATCGGTAATACATATATAATCATCCATATCAGCTTCTGCTATGGTAATCGGTATATTTTGTACTTTGATAATTCTATTCTTCGGCATTTTTAACTTCCTTCTCCTGCATCAATTTCTCATATTTTAACTGATAATCGATTAATCTTGGAATATATTCCGGTGGAGTCCGTCTTGCAGCCTCCCAATCCTCAAGAGTACGAACAGGAATGCGTGTTTTTACAACCAGACTGGTCTTGCCGCTTCCATTTTTTCCACTGATAAATAAACCTTTACTCTTGCCTGCAGCTTCGAAAGCTCCACATAATCTCTCCACAGTTCAAGATTTGCCTTGAATTCTTCCGATAAATCCAAGTTTCCAGTCCGTATCAATAGTGAAAGAAACATTTTCGAGTAACATATAGCCTCCTATCTGTCGCCAAATAGTGGTTATGTCCTGTCAGCAGCAATTTCTTATCATATGCTTATTAATTGCAACAAAAAAGAGTGGTCATGAGAACATAATCCACTTTTGGCAACATGAATTAGCGGTATGTTTACTGCAATTAAAATCTTCATGCTCTCAAAAGTCGATTATATTCTCATTAGACACTCTCCCTTCAAGATCAAATTCAGGGTTGGTACACGGCAGGGTGGGGTGGTTGTCAATGATGGAAAACGGAGTTTTTTCCTATAAGTCAATTATATATATCGATTATTCTATTTTACCGGATAAGCCAACTGTAATCCTTGCGGCAGTCAAGAATTGTATCCACATACACTGTGTCATCTTCAATTTGATAAAGAACCAGATACC
This sequence comes from Roseburia sp. CLA-AA-H209, assembly GCF_020687575.1. Classification (NCBI taxonomy): domain Bacteria; kingdom Bacillati; phylum Bacillota; class Clostridia; order Lachnospirales; family Lachnospiraceae; genus Roseburia; species Roseburia sp. CLA-AA-H209. The sequence goes on along the minus strand of NZ_JAJEQU010000003.1, from coordinate 35,010 downwards.
ACTTTGCCACAAACATCTTATGATATTTATTTGGTGGTATGTAAGTTACTTCAAAGAAAGGAAATCTCTGTGGCATACTTTCTAAGGAACGCATCGCTGTCATCAGTTCTTTCTTTTTTGCAATTGCAGCTTCCTTATTAACCTGTGCCACAAAACGTATGTGCGTCCCTAACATTCTCTTTGCCCGTTCAGAAACAATTACTCTATATTTTTTATCTGCCATACACTATACCTCTTTCATCACATCATCAAGGTATATATCCAATTCATCAAGAGTACAGCCTTCTCTTCCTGCCATTCTGTCTTCCTCAACAGCAAGCAACTCTTCCCGTAATTTCAGCATTTTTTCCCGGCGATTGTAAGTTTCAATATCCATAACAACCAAATCTCCCTCGCCATTCTTTGTCAGGAATACCGGTTCTGCCGTTTCACGACACATATCAGCAATCTCATTATAATTTTGACGAATTGCTGCAGACGGACGAATATTCATATTGCCACCTCCCTGGAATTGTTGCGATAGTAATATTCTAACTATATTTTACTCATTTTATACAATGGAGTCAATGTCTTCACTTATAAAGTTTTTTCAAAATGCCCTTTCTCATACTTAAAACAGTCCGATTAAAGCAACGCTATAAGAATTGTCTGAATGATACACTCTCTCCAGCAAAAACAAGAAAATTCCCTGCTCTATACCGAAAAGTTAAGGGATTTGCACCACTCCTTCCATAACATTTAATCCTCTCACTCAGTTTGCGCTATCTAATCTGAAGTCACAACCTGGCACTTATTTATCTTTTCGTGTCATCGATACAATATTTTCTATATGATACGTCCACGGGAACATATCCACCGGCTGGCACCGCTCCACCCGGTAGCCGTGGCTTATAAGATACTTCAGGTCCCGTGCCTGGGTGACTGGATTGCAGGAAATATAGACCACACGCTTTGGAGAAAGCCGTAGCAGTGAAGATAGGAAAGCCTCATCACTTCCGGCACGAGGCGGATCCATGAATACCACATCGGCAGTTTCGCCCTGTGCTGCCATCTTGACCATGAATTCTCCGGCGTCCTCATTGTAAAATGTAATATTTTTCATGTTATTGCGCTTCGCATTGATCACGGCATCACGCACCGCATCACGGTTCACTTCCACACCAATGACAGAGCCGGCTTTTCCTGCTGCTGCCATGCCAATGGTACCAATGCCGCAATACGCGTCGATTACCTTTTCTTTTCCGGTCAATCCGGCAAACTCGATAGCTTTGCCATAAAGGATTTCTGTCTGCACCGGATTTATCTGGTAGAATGAGGATGGAGAAATGCGGAAACGGAGTCCACACAACTCGTCCTCGATAAATCCTTTTCCATAAATGGTAATATTCCGCTCCCCTAAGACAACGCTGGTGCGCCGGTCATTCACATTTACCACCACCGTTGTAACTTCCGGATGCTTTTCACGAAGTGCTTTTACAAAATTATTTTTTGACGGCAGAATTGGGGATGCCAGCACCAGAACAACCATAACTTCGCCGGTACGGAAACCTCTTCTTACCAGAACATGGCGCAGTAATCCATATCCGCTGTCCTCGTCATATACTTTTATTTTAAAGGAGCGAAGCATTCCACGAATATCATAAATGATGCCATCCGCAATTTTATCCTCAATCTGACATTCATCAATCTTTACCACCGAATGTGTTCCCTGCTGATATGCCCCTGAAATCACTGTTCCATTTTTCAGCCGCTGAAACGTAGCATTGACCTTGTTCCGATAATGAAATGGCTCCTGCATCCCGATAACCGGCTCCACTTTTCCAAAGCTGCCTAAAAGCTCTTTTACTTCCCGATGTTTCTTGTTGAGCTGCTTTTCATAATCCATTCCCTGATACTGGCAGCCGCCACATTTTTTTGCAAGATCACATTCTCCCGGTGGGCAGATGTGTTTTTCCGGACGTTCCGATTTCGAAGCATGCTGCTTTTTTGCATTTTCCTTTTTTCTAAATTTATTGTTCTCTTCTGACTTTCTCATTTCCTGTACCGTTCCTTATTTTTTCAAATACTATACTATTTTTTAGTTTAACGCATTTAGCAGCCTTTTTCTATGGTTATTGCAGAAATATTTTCATACCTAAATTTTCATAAATGAATTAAAATAAAATGCGAAATAATGACACCTGCTGAGCCTGCCACTGGCAGTTTCTTACGGATATACAAAACGTCGATACAGGCTGTACCGACGTTCCTTCAACACTTCACACTATTTAATTTTTGCAATCAAACTGCAATCATCTCTTTTTGTAAAGAAGTAATTCCGGATTTTCGCCATTTTCCTACCAGTGCATTTAATTTTTCAACCTTAGGAAGCCCGTCTATGTGAAGTTCATTTATTTCCTTTATTAGCTGTTTCTTAAACTCCTCAAACTCGCCATTGTCACTAAGTTCATCATATCTTTTCCAATAATCTAACTTTGGGAGCATTTCTTTCATATATGCGCGCGCCTGCTCCTCTGTAAAATCATCGCTTACCATGTTTTTAACGCATATGTCGATTAATTCATCCATATCGTTATAGGTATATGTTCCGTCGGCTCATTCTGGGACATTCCTCTTTGTGTACGAAGTTCCAGAATAATATTTTTTGTCTCCATCGTTGCTACCTCCTTTATCCATATCATACCGGTAAATTCAGTTTTGGAAAAGCAACTTACTGTTGCTGTACGATAAGGCAACTAAAACTTTAGATGCAAAATACACTATATAGCGGAACTGATTTTATTCCTTTTGCCATCCCAAAATTTCTTGTTGAAATCCGGATTGCATACGAAGGATTATATTTTTCCATATAAACCATCATGCTTTTGGCTTTTACATGGTTACCAGCCTTACACTCTACCGGAATAACGTGACTTTCTTTTTGTATCAGGAAATCCACTTCCGCCGTATTATCAGACTCCCAATAATGAAGATCATAACCATTTGTTTTCAAAGCAATTGCAACATAGTTTTCTGTCAGTATGCCACGAAAATGCTCTGTTTCCATGCTTTGTAATGCTTCCAACGTCATTCCTATTCTTGCAGACATAATACCCATATCACTGTAATATAATTTGAATGCACTTACATCCTGATATGCCGCAACCGGATAAAATCCCTGACTGCACTTCATGCATTTATTCACAATTCCAGCCCGAATCAGCCAATCAATTGCATCTCCATATTGAGATGCCCGTGCTCCTGATTTTATCAGCTTGTATTGAAATTTTTTTGCATCTTTTGCCAACTGTGCCGGCAGGGAATCATACGCTTCAAAAATACGCACGGTGTCCGTCTGATTTGCATATTTTGTCATGTCTGCAATATAAGAATTTAACAGCATCTGACGAATTTCCGTCTGCTCCAATGGACTGTCTTTTGCAAGGTCTGCCTTTACTGCTGCCGGCATTCCTCCCACGATGCAATAATGATAAAATTCCTGCAAAGCTTCCTCGTGCAATATCTCATCTAACGGCTGATTATTTTCATAATGTTCCCGTATGGTATCCGAAAGCATCTGCTTTCCCTTAGCCCACAATACCTCTTCCAAATCCATCGGGTACATGGTAACCATCTGAACTTTTCCTACCGGAAATGAATATTTTTCACGGTTGACTGCTACACCCAGCAGACTTCCGGCAGCTATTACATGGTATTCCGGTGTCTCTTCTGAAAAATATTTTAAAGAAGTTAATGCTCTTTCACACATCTGTATCTCGTCAAAAATAATGAGCGTATTTTCCGGTACAATCTTTACCTGATAATATTTTTCTAATATGGCAATGATATAATCTGCATGAATATCTGTATCAAAATACTTCCCAATTCTTTCGTCCGTTTCAAAATTTACATAGACTGTATTTTTATAATATAATGCTCCAAATTCACGCATTTCAAACGTTTTTCCAACTTGTCTTGCACCATAAATAAGTAACGGCATTCTGCCTTTTTTCATATTTTTCCATTCATATAATTTAGCAGTTATTTTACGCTTCATGTGTGTGCTCTCTCCCTTCTTTAAAATATCATCGCGTCTTTTAATGTATTATATTACATTTTTCCGTACGAATCAACGTGTTTTTACACACAAAAAAAGTGGAAATCCACTTAGGACCTGCCACTTTCAAAAATTTTTACATCTCATCAACAACCTGGAACACATAGAACTTCAGATAATAGGATTCGTCCGCTGCCCAAAGAATCGGATGATCCGGTGCCTGGGTGCGGAATTCCACCTGACGCAGACGCTTGTGGACGCTGTGAGCTGCCTGTCCGATTGTCTTGGTAAACAACTCATACGTCATAAAATGGGAGCAGGAGCAGGTCGCAAGAAATCCGCCATTTTTCACAAGCTTCATGGCACGAAGGTTAATCTCACGATAGCCCTTGATGGCATTTTTAACAGAATTTCTGGACTTGGTAAATGCCGGTGGGTCTAAGATTACCACATCATACTTTTCGCCTGCTTCCTCTAATTCCGGCAGCAGTTCAAAGACATCCCTGCACAGGAATTTTACCGTGCCGGAAAGACCGTTCAATGCTGCATTTTCTTCTGCCTGATGTACGGCAAGTTCCGAAGCATCCACTCCGGTGACTTCTTTTGCTCCGGCAATTCCGGCATTTAATGCAAAGGAGCCGGTATGGGTAAAGCAGTCTAACACTCTTGCATCCTCACATAATTTCTGAATGGCAAGACGGTTGTATTTCTGGTCTAAGAAAAATCCGGTCTTCTGACCATCCTTTACATCTACAATATAATGCACACCATTTTCTACAATTTCCACATTGGTATCAAATGCTTCTCCGATAAAGCCCTTCTTAAGCTCCATGCCTTCCTGCTTGCGGACTTTTGCATCACTCCGCTCATATACGCCGCGGATTGTAATGCCATCCTCTGCCAAAATTTCCTTTAAACACTTTACAATAAGCTCTTTGTAACGATCGATGCCAAGTGCTAAGGACTGCACTACCAGCACATCCGAAAACTTATCAATAACCAGTCCCGGCAGGAAATCTGCCTCTCCAAATACCACGCGACAGGATGAGGTGTCTACCGTCTTTTTCCGGTATTCCCATGCCTGCTGCAATCGTGTCCGGAAAAATGCTTCATCAATAACTGTATCTTCTTTTCTGCTGAAAAGGCGCACCCGGATTTTGGAATTGCGGTTGATAAAGCCAATGCCCATCGGATATCCGTCAAAATCGTGTACCAGCACCAGATCTCCGTTTTCAAATGTTCCCATGACACTTTCTATTTCATTATCGAAAATCCACATGCCACCGGATTTTACCATTCTTCCTTCGCCTTTTTTCAATGTTACAACTGCACTCATGTTAGTCCTCCTTCGTAACCTCTTTCTTATAATTTACCACAAATATACCAATGCATACCAGTATCAGGGCAATCACACTTTTGATGCCTGCTGCCTGCTCTTTTTCTCCCAGAAGCCATGCGGAAAGAATCACACCAAACACCGGGTTCATAAATCCAAATACCGCTACACGGGAAATCGGATTGTATTTTAATAAAATGCCCCACAGCGTGTATGCAACAGCAGAAATGCATGCCATGTAAAACAGCAGTCCAAAGGATGACGCCGTAAATCCGCTCACCCGTCCACCTGCTGCAAAGCCGCACAATGCCATAATAATTCCACCCACCAGGAACTGGTATCCACTCAGCATGACAGGATTTTCGGATTTGGAATACCACTTTAACAACACGGAAGAAAATGCATACGCTACCGTTGACAGGAAAATAAATCCTTCTCCGGTCACGCTCATATGAAAATCAAATCCGCTGCTTCCCATATTTACCAGTGCCACGCCTGCAAATCCAATGATACAGCCTGCTATTTTCCGCGCCGATAATTTTTCCTGATGGAATAAAAGACTTGCTACCAGAATTGCCACGAATACATTTAATGCTTCGATGATGGATGCTTTTACCCCGGAGGTGTGCGCCAGTCCGATATAGAAAAGCAGGTACTGTCCCACAGTCTGCAGACTGCTTAATTTAAAAACTTTTCCAATGGAGCTCTTTGTCGGACGCAGAAACCGTCTACTTCCAATACTTCCCAATAATATTGTTAAAATTCCCGCCAGCGTAAACCGATAGCCAGCATACAGAATCTGGGACGCCACCTCATCCGATGCAATGTGCATCATCTGATAGCCGATTTTAATGCACGGAAATGCACTGCCCCACAACAGGCAGCACACCAATGCTCCCAGCCAGACTACTATGGTTTTCTGCATGAATTTTTCTTTTGTTTCCATTGCTTTCATCCTTTTCTCAAGCTTTCGCTTTTCTTCTCATTCTTGTCTCATTTCATCATAGACACCAGTACCGGCTCTGTCAAATAAATTCTGTCCCTACTGATATACTTTTTCCCTGAAATATGCGATAATAAATATGTTTGTATAGGTGCTTGCGAAAGGAGATAATTTGATGATAACAATAAGCCTTTGCATGATTGTAAAAAACGAGGAGCAGGTTCTCTCCCGCTGTCTGGATTCACTCGCCGATCTGATGGATGAAATCATTATCGTGGATACCGGCTCTTGCGACCGCACCAGGGAAATTGCTGCCCGCTATACCGATAAAATCTATGACTATATCTGGAAGGATGACTTTGCAGATGCCAGAAATTTTGCTTTTTCCAAAACTTCCATGGAATACATTTATACCGCAGATGCAGATGAAGTCTTAGATGATGAGAACCGGGAACAGTTCCGGCTTTTAAAAGAAGCCATGGTTCCGGAGGTCGAAATTGTACAGATGAAATATGTGACCAAAAATGAATTTAATACGGTGCTTAACTTTAAAGAAGAATACCGTCCGAAGCTCTACCGGAGACTCCGTACCTTTACCTGGATTGACCCGATTCACGAAACGGTGCGCTTAGACCCGGTTGTCTTTGACAGTGATATTGCTATTACGCATCTTCCGCAGTCCCTGCACAGCAGCCGTGATTTCAAAGGCTTCTTACTGGCATTTGACCGGGACGGACGGCTTTCTGAAAAATTGCACCGGATGTATGCCAAAGAGCTCCTCATGACCGGGGAGAAAGAAGATTTCATTGCCGCCGCAAAAGTATTTCTTGCTACCCTGCAGGATGAAACCGCTTCTGGGGATGCCCGCAAGGAAGCCGGCTGTATCTTAAGCCGCTGCTACCGGATTACCGGAAATGTCAATGAATTTTTCAAGCTGGCACTGAAGGATATGATTACTACCCCTTGTGCAGAAATCTGCTGCGAATTGGGAAATTATTTTTTTGACGCAGAAGATTATGATGAAGCAGCCGTGTGGTACTACAACGCAGCCTTTGAAACTGCCAGCATTCTTGATGTCCATACCAGTGGAAATATTCCGCTGAACGGACTGGCTGACTGCTATGAAAAATCCGGAAATGCAGCCCAGGCGGAAGAATATAGAAATGCAGCCAGACAATGGCAGCTCCCAGATGATAATTCTTAGTCCCTTCGACTTGAATAATCATGTACGAAGTGGTACTATGATAATAATTTAACAAACAAAATATACAGGAGGTTTTTCATGGATTACACACAGGAATATAAACAGAAATTAGTCTCCGCAGATGAGGCTGTCAAAGTCATCAAATCCGGTGACTGGGTAGATTATGGATGGTGTACCGGAACTCCGGATGCACTGGATAAAGCCCTTGCAAAACGTACGGATGAATTAAAGGATGTCAACTTAAGAGGTGGTATTCTGTTAAAACCGTTAGCTGTCTTCGAACGTGAAGATGCCGGCGAACACTTTACCTGGAACTCCTGGCATATGTCCGGAATCGAGCGTAAATATATCAACCGTGGTTTTTCTTACTACGCTCCAATCCGTTATTCCGAGCTTCCAAGATACTATCGTGACTCCGCTACTCCGGATGATGTAGCAATGTTCCAGGTTGCTCCAATGGACAAACATGGATATTTCAACTTTGGACCAAACGCCTCTCATATGATGGCAGTTTGCGAGACTTCCAAGAAAGTTATCGTTGAAGTAAATAAAAATATGCCTCGCTGCTTAGGCGGATTTGAAAACAGCATCCATATTTCCGATGTTGATTTCATCGTAGAAGGCGAGAATCCGGCTATCGGTGAATTAGGCGGCGGCGGAGCTGCTACTGAAATCGATCAGGCAGTTGCAAAATTAATCGTAGATGAGATTCCAAATGGTGCATGTCTCCAGCTTGGTATCGGTGGAATGCCAAATGCTGTTGGTTCCATGATTGCAGAATCTGATTTGAAAGATTTAGGTGTACATACCGAAATGTACGTTGATGCATTCGTTGATATTGCAAGAGCAGGAAAAATCAACGGTTCCAAGAAAAACATCGACCGTTTCCGTCAGACATATGGTTTCGGTGCAGGAACTCAGAAAATGTATGACTACTTAGATGAAAACCCGGAACTTATGAGTGCTCCGGTAAGCTATACCAATGATATCCGTTCCATTTCCGCACTGGATAACTTTATTTCCATTAACAATGCAGTAAATGTAGACCTCTACGGTCAGGTAAATGCAGAGTCTGCTGGAATCAAACACATCAGTGGTGCCGGCGGACAGTTAGACTTCGTTCTGGGTGCATACCTTTCTAATGGTGGTAAGAGCTTCATCTGCTGTTCTTCTACCTTTACAACCAGAGATGGTCAGTTAAAATCCCGTATCCTTCCTACCTTAGATCCAGGATCTATCGTAACTGATACCCGTGCCAACATCCACTATCTGGTAACAGAATATGGTAAAGTCAACTTAAAGGGACTTTCTACCTGGCAGAAATGTGAAGCAATTATCTCTGTCGCACATCCGGACTTCCGTGATGAATTAATCGCAGATGCAGAGAAAATGCATATCTGGAGAAGAAGCAACAAATAACTACGTAACTTTTAAAAATCCCATGGGAATACGTCATAATTTCACCACTGGTGAATCTGACCTAATCCCATGGGATTTTTGCAATATAATAGATGGAACCCTTATGATTCTGTCCATAAATGCGCACAATTTTCATGTTATCTCTTTTTCCTCTCTTCCACAGATACTGTGATAAATTTCCCAGATTAAAAATCCGGAAAGCGGGCCTAAAATAACACCGGCTGTTCCATATATTTTCAGACCTGCATAAATACTGATGATAACCGCCAGCGGATGCACGCCCAGCCCTCTTCCCATGAGCCTTGGCTCCATAAATTCCCGGATAAAGGTACTCAATATAAACAGTATACCATATATCACTGCCGCAAAATACTTTCCACGAAATAAATCGATAATCAGCCATGGAATAAAGACAAGTCCTGTGCCAATAAAAGGCAGTGCATCACTCATGCCAATCAGCACTCCCGCCAGAATGGCATACGAATTTCCGGTAAGGAACAGACCTGCTATACATACGCCACTGATTAATGCCAATATAATAAGCTGTGCCTTAAGATATGTTCCACCGGCATGACACATATTTTGAAATATCCGTCCGCCCCAGGAATAAAAACTGCTTTTTCTCCAACGCTGCACCAGATTATCATAATCACAGAGTATCAGTACTGCCGCCACAACAGTTACAATGCAGATGCCAAAGAATGCTGCCAGTCCCCGCAAAGATGCCAGCGAGCCATTCATCATTGCCGGAATCAGCTTCGTTTCTGCCTGACTGCTGACATATGCCGCGCAGTTTTTTCCCCACTGCACCATTGTCTCTTTTTTCATGCCGGTGATTTCCGCAACCCGCTCACAACAACTGCACCAGAGTGTATCTGCTTTTCCAAATAATGCCGGATAATTCGTTATCAGTGATGCAAGTTCGCAGATTCCCTTGTATACAAGATAGCCCATCGGCAGAAAAATCACTGCCAGCAGCAACAGCACTGCAGCCGTACTTACAATTCCTTTGGGAAGCTTTGTTTTCTCTGACAGAAAAGCTACTGGTTTACATAATATTCTTGCAATAAGGATTGCCAGTAAAAAAGGAATTACAATCGGCAGTGCGAAACGCATTCCCAAATATACTGCAACTGTAATCCCTGCTAAATATATAATCTTTTTTATAAGTTGTCTTGTTTTTTCAGTCATACCATCAGTATGTGGCATCCCGGACTTTTTTATGTATTATAAATCTGAAAATAAATGAAATGCCTGACCTTCCGGTGTTATCTGAAACTGCATCTTCTTTTTGCTTGTGGGATGCAGAAATTCCAGCCGATAAGAACAAAGTGCCAGTGGAATCGACCTCATTCCCGGCAGACTTTCATTCTTCCTTCCATACTTTCTATCTCCCACCAATGGCCAGCCATGATGCGACATCTGCACACGGATCTGGTGATGCCGCCCGGTTTCTAATTTTACTTCAAGAAGACTGATTTCTTCCGCAGCTTCAGTTTTTTCCAATGTTCCATCCGCTGTACCCGCTCCTGAAGCAGCTTTACCATCTCTGCCATCTCTATCATCTCTATCATCAAGCGTACTACATTCCAGCACCCGATAGGTTAACGCCGCCCGCTTTGCATCTGCGGTTCCCTGTTTTACGACAGAAGAAGTATTACTTCTGCCATCCTTCTTAAGAAAGTCAATAAGCTGTCCTTCTTTCGGTTCTGCTTTTCCATATACCACTGTCAGATAATATTTTCCAAAACCGTTTTTCTGCATCTGCCGGTTCAGCTCTGCTGTGGCTTCTTTGGTCTTTCCAAAGACCATTACGCCTTCCACCGGCTGGTCTAAGCGATGGATGATTCCAATAAAGGGAGTCTCTCCTTTTGCAGCAAGATAATTCCGAAGCAGGCTCTCCATATCCTGCTCGCCCATACGCTTCGTCTGCACTGCAATCCCTGCCGGTTTTACACAGACAAGCAGCTTGTCATCCTCATATAAAATATGTTCTGCAATCTTATACATATACTTTTTCCTGCATCTCCTGTGCATTTTCTAATTGTAAAAATAAAGCTGAATTTGTTTTTACATAAATTTTAATACATATAAAGTCAACAATAATAGCTGCCGCAATAAGTAAAGCAAATAACAATGCCACCGGATTAGCTGCTACCAGACCATTTATAATTTAAATCTGTAACCTACCCCCCAGCTCAGACAGCTTTGCTGGCTGACGCGCGCATGCGCATCTATAGACAATCTGGGGCTACACATTCTATAATTTAAATCTGTATCCTACCCCCCAGATTGTCTCGATATACTGAGGCTTTGCGGTATCCATTTCAATCTTCTCACGAATCTTTTTGATATGTACCGTTACGGTTGCGATATCACCAACGGATTCCATATCCCAGATTTCTTTAAACAGTTCTTCCTTGGTAAATACATGATTCGGATTCTGTGCTAAGAATACCAGTAAATCAAATTCCTTTGTGGTAAATGCCTTTTCCTCGCCATTTACCCAGACGCGGCGGGCTGTCTTATCAATCTTGATTCCACGAATCTCGATAATATCATTTTCCTGCACATTGCTGCCAATCAGTCTTTCATAACGGGCAAGGTGTGCCTTTACTCTTGCTACCAGCTCGCTTGGGGAGAATGGTTTTGTGATATAATCATCTGCACCCAGTCCCAGTCCGCGAATCTTGTCAATATCATCCTTCTTGGCAGATACCATAAGAATCGGTGTATTCTTTACTTCACGAATACGTTTGCAGATTTCGAAGCCGTCCATGCCCGGAAGCATCAGGTCTAAGATATACATGTCAAAATCAGATGCCAGTGCTTTCTCTAAGCCCCTTGCTCCATCACTTTCGATTTCGACATCGAAACCGCTTAACTCTAAATAATCCTTCTCCAGTTCTGCAATTGAAACTTCATCTTCAATAATCAATACTTTACTCATTTGGAACCTCCTGATATTTTCTCAGTACAAAATACATGATTGTACCTGTTTCTTCTTTACTGGTTGCCCATATCTTTCCGCCATGGTCTTCAATAATTTTGCGGACAATGGATAAACCAATACCGCTTCCACCGGTTGCGGAATTTCTTGAAGTATCTGCCCGGAAGAACCGGTCAAATATATATGGCAGGTCTTTCTTTGCAATTCCTTTTCCATTATCTTCTATCTCTACCTGGATAAAATCACCCACATCCTTTACACGAATATTGATAAAGCCCTTCGGCTTATCCAGATATTTGATGGAATTATTAATAATATTATGAATGACACGCTTTAACTGCTCCGGGTCTGCAATAATCTGCACATCATCCCCAGCGTAATTAAAATACGATAAACCAATATTTTTTGCCTCTAAATCCAGGCCGATTTCTTCTACGCAGTCATCGAAATATTCCATTACATTTATCTTGCTAAAATTATATGGAATTCGATTAGTATCAATCTTTGAATAAAGTGTCAGCTCATTTAATAGTAAATCCATCTCATTGGCTTTATTATAAATGGTCTTGATATATTTATCCCTTTTTTCCGGCGTATCTGCCACACCATCCATCAGACCTTCCGAATAACCTTTCACAGCAGTAATCGGGGTCTTTAAATCGTGGGCAATATTACTGATTAAAACACGGTTTTCTTTCTCTGATGCCAGCTTCTCTTCTGCAGAATCTTTCAGTCTCTGCCGCATCTCTTCGAAGTTCTGGCACAGCTCACCAATTTCATCATTGCTGTCTATTTCCAAAGTAAAATCAAGGTTTCCCTCTTTGATATTCTGGGTTGCCATCTCTAACTTCTTAATCGGAGTAATGATGCTCCGGTAATTCCATATGGTAAGCATACCTGCCGTCAACAAAAGTATCAATAACACAGAAATAATAATATCTATCAGAAGTTCCTTCATTTCCGGCACAAGTGATTTAATAGATGTAATTACAAACAACGTTCCTTCCGAACCATCCGAAAAATCAAAGTCAATCCGCTTAATCATTTCCTGTTTATCACTGTCAATGAAATAGCCGGTCTCTCCCCCTGTCTTTGTATCCATGTAATCCGGCAGATTTTCCGGAACCGTATTCAAATCATTCGTTCCCACATAGACTTCTTCATTATCCCTCATGACAATCAGGTAGGAGTTTTTCCCCTGCAGAGTCTCATTAACCTGCATTAAATATTTCATGTCCAGGAATTTGTCCGGGTCGCTTTCCGCTGTATCCAGTAACTTCTGACAACTGTCCTTTGTCACCCGGTTCCACATCTGCACCGTATTGGTCAGATAACTAATATTTCCATCTTCCACCTGATAGGTGTTGGCAATATCTCTTAACTGAAAATAACGGAATCCGCACATTGCCAACGCGGCCAATGTCACCGGCACAAATATGATAATACAAAATGATATAATCAGCTTTGTCCTTAGTTTCATTCTCAAGCCTCCAGTTTTTCATAATCATAGTATACCACATGCAGTCTCTTTTCCCATGAAAATTCTGAGAATTATTCTAAAGAATTTATAAATTATTTTCCAACCAACCAAAACTCTTTGCTGGTTTTCTCATTAAAACTACGAGAAACACGCTTTGCGAGTTTCTCGAGTTATCGCGGTGCTCGCCAAATCTGCATGCAAGCATGCGATTTTTCTCGCTACTCGCGTAAATGCCAAAAGACCTCTTTCCGGCATTTCAATCATTTCCCTTAAGAAATAAATCTTTTCCGAAAAGAGGTCTTTCTTCTTTATACTATTCTGGAATCTATTCCAATATTATAAGTGTTTCTTTAATTCATCAACTTTGTCCAACGCTTCCCATGGAAGTGCAACATCGGTTCTTCCAAAGTGACCATATGCTGCTGTCGGGCGATAAATCGGTCTGCGTAAATCAAGCATCTTGATAATTCCTGCCGGACGAAGGTCAAAGTTCTCACGGATAATTTCTACTAATTTCTCATCAGAAACTTTTCCGGTGCCAAAAGTATCAACCATAACAGAAGTAGGCTGTGCTACACCGATTGCATAAGATAACTGAATCTCACAACGCTCTGCAAGACCTGCTGCTACTAAGTTCTTAGCAACGTAACGTGCTGCATATGCTGCTGAACGGTCAACCTTGGTGCAATCCTTACCGGAGAATGCTCCACCGCCGTGACGGGCGTATCCACCGTATGTATCTACGATAATTTTACGTCCGGTAAGACCTGCATCACCGTGTGGTCCACCGATTACGAAACGTCCGGTTGGGTTGATGAAAAATTTAGTATTCTCATCAACTAATTCCTTTGGAAGGACTGGGTCAAAAACATATTTCTTAATATCCTCATGAATCTGTTCCTGAGTTACATCTTCGTCATGCTGTGTAGAAAGTACAACTGCCTCTAATCTCTTTGGTTTTCCAGCCTCATCATACTCTACAGAAACCTGTGATTTTCCGTCTGGTCTTAAGTATTTTAAAGTACCATCTTTACGAACTTTGGTTAACTGTAATGCCAGTTTGTGAGCTAGAGAAATCGGATAAGGCATATATTCCGGTGTCTCGTTGGTTGCATAACCAAACATCATACCCTGATCTCCAGCACCGATTGCTTCAATCTCCTCATCGGTCATTTTATTTTCTTTTGCTTCCAAAGCCTTGTCAACACCCATTGCAATATCCGGTGACTGCTGGTCTAATGCTACCATAACAGCACAGGTATGTCCGTCAAATCCGGTTTCTGCATGGTCATAACCGATTTCATTTACAGTATTTCTTACAATTGCAGGAATGTCTAATTTTGCCTTTGTAGTAATCTCTCCTGTTACAAGTACAAATCCGGTACAGCTTGCTGTCTCACAGGCAACACGGCTCATTGGATCCTCTGCCATACATGCGTCAAGAATTGCATCTGAAATCGCATCACACATTTTGTCTGGATGTCCTTCTGTTACGGACTCTGATGTGAATAATCTTTTTTCCATCGTTTTCTCCTCTCGTTTTGTTGATTCCCTTATTAAGTATCTGGTGGATGCGCTTGGCTCCTCTTTCTTCCAGACCTTTTTTCGCTGCTCGCGTAAAATAAAAAAAACCGCTTACATCATAAGCGGACCCGATAATGGTAAAGATAATCAAATCCTCTTATTGTTCGACTTGCTCGCTCAGGTTGGCACCTTCCTTATGTTGTGGGGTTGCCGTGACTTCATTGATCCTATGTATCTCCATCACTCTGAATAAGAGAAATTACAATATTGAATTTTCAAATCTCTATGGGAGAGAATACACCTATTATATCGAAATGTCAAGCACCATATTTTCTCATCAACAGAGAAAACATTCCTTATTACTTTTTGTATCCTTTTGACAAATTTTGCCGATTTTTACTGTTAAGATTGACATTTTTAGCAAAAAGAATATACTTAAATAGGAATATAATTGTGATTTGTTCTATCATAATTATAAAATCCATCCAGAATGAGGACCACATGCATGAAAGAATATCAGACAAAAGATTTGTTACCAGGTATGGTTACAGCAATTCCTGTCCGCACCAAGCGTGGACAGCTTATTATTAATCCGAATGTAGAACTTACGCGTACCCTGATTTCCAGACTGGAATTTTATGGCATCGCCAGTGTGCAGATTACAGAAAATAAACAGGTCGCTACTCCAATGGAAACGCCAAAAGATCCGGCATATTTTCCTGCCAAAAGTCCTGTTTCTGCACCAAGTCCGGTTTCTGATGCTTCTTACTCACAGAAGCTCAAAAGTTCTCCGGAATTCCAGCGTTTTCAGGTAGATTTCACCCTGCGTTCCCAGGATTTAAAGAACTGTTTTGATGCTTATCTTTCCGATGGAGGAACCGTAAACAAAGAAGAGCTTTTATCAAAGACCATTTCTTTAGTAAGTCCAAAGCAGACCACTCTGGATGTCTTTGATATGTTACATAATATGCGTCAGGTCAACGACAGCACCTATGCACACAGTCTGAATGTTGCCATCATCTCCCGTATTATCGGAAAATGGCTGCATTTTTCCAATGAAGAATTAGACACTCTCACCCTTGCCGGTCTGCTTCATGACATCGGTAAGACAAAAATTCCGGATGAGGTCTTAAATAAAGACGGAAAATTAACAGATGAAGAATTCCAGATGATTCGTAATCATCCGAAATATGGCTACGATATTTTAAAATCCCAGCCATTAAATTCCCATATTAAAAAGGCAGCTCTCATGCACCATGAACGTTGCGATGGTTCCGGTTATCCAATGGGGCTTACCATGGAAGAAATCGATGACTATGCACTCATCATTGCGATTGCCGATGTTTACGATGCCATGACAGCAGCACGCTCCTATCGTGCTCCCCTTTGTCCGTTTGAGGTAATCGCCGAATTTGAAAAAGACGGTCTGCAGAAATATAAGCCAAAGTATATTCTGACCTTCTTAGAGAATATTGCCAATGCATACCAGAACAACCGGGTTATGTTAAGTGATGGTACTTCCGCCCGCATTGTTTTATTGAATCATCGTCGTCTTTCCAAGCCACTGGTTCAGTTAGATGATGGAGCCTGTATTGACCTTGAGAAAAGTCCTTTATATATCAAAGCAATCATATAAAAAGAATGTGCCTTGGCACATTCTAGCGCCTGCGGCGGTCGCTTGCGACATCTGCCTTATACGCCGCAGTGCGCATCCTTGCGGAGCGTTTTATACTTTACAGGAAAGCAATTTCCTGTAAAGTATAAAAGATATCTGATAACTATGCCTCATTTGTAGCATATTTACCAGATATCTTTTTTGGTTATGATAACGCTTTTTAACACTTCTGTCTCATTGCAATATTCATATTAGTATTTATATTCAAAACTTTCTATATTGTGATGCTCTTATCTTATGATACTTTCAATGTGAATTTCTGGATTTCTTTCTCGGAACTTACCTTTTCAATCATTGCACCAAGGGAAGCTAATTTCTCTTCAAAATGTTCATATCCACGTTCAATATAATAAATATCATCTACAATGGTGATGCCTTCTGCTGCAAGACCTGCAATTACAAGGGCTGCACCTGCTCTTAAATCCGGAGCACTGACTCTTGCACCTGTGAATTTTTCAACACCGGTAATAATTGCAATATTGCTCTCTACTTTCACCTGTGCACCCATACGGGTCAGTTCATCTACATATTTGAAACGGTTTTCAAAAATACTCTCCGTTACGGTACTTGTTCCTTCTGCTAATGCTAAAAGCACCGACATCTGTGGCTGCATATCTGTTGGAAAGCCAGGATACGGTAAAGTAGTTACCTGGGTATGATGCAATGGCTTGCTGGATACCACACGTACTGCATCATCAAATTCTTCCACTTCACAACCAATTTCAATTAATTTTGCTGTGGTTGCCTCTAAATGCTTGGGAATAACATTTTTAACAGTTACATCACCTTTGGTTGCAGCCGCTGCAAACATAAAAGTTCCTGCTTCAATCTGATCCGGAATAATAGAATATTCTGTTTTATGAAGCTTCTCTACACCCACAATACGGATGACATCTGTTCCTGCACCACGGATATTTGCTCCCATGCTGTTTAAGAAGTTTGCTACGTCTACGACATGTGGCTCCTTAGCTGCATTTTCAATAATCGTCTTTCCCTCTGCCATGGATGCCGCCATCATAATGTTAATGGTTGCTCCTACAGAAACTTTATCTAAATAAATATGGTTTCCCACCAGATGTTCTGCAGTAGCAGAAATTAACCCATGCTGAATATCAACATCGGCTCCTAACGCGCGAAAACCTTTCAGATGAAGGTCAATCGGACGGGTTCCGATTGCACAGCCACCCGGAAAAGCCACTTCTGCTTTCTTATATTTGCCAAGTAATGCTCCTAACAGATAGTAAGAAGCTCTGATTTTATTAATATATTCATAGTCCACGCTCAAATCATGAATCAGTGAACCATTAATCTTTACCCTATGTTCTCCAAGACGCTCTATCTTAGCACCAATTCCCTCCATGGCACTTAATAACACATTAATATCACGAACGTTTGGTAAATTATCTATTATTACGGTCTCATCCGTCATAATTGCTGCCGCAAGAATTCCCAGTGCAGCATTCTTAGCTCCACCAATCTCAACTTCGCCAACCAAAGGATTTCCACCTTTAATCACATACTGTTCCATCTCGCACCTCTATGCTTAGATTCCCTACAAAATTACAAACAAAATATTATAGTAACTTATTTCCTCTTTTGTCAAGTATTTCTCGTACCTCAAAAGAATTATCTACAATAGTATTATTATATTATATATTCACTGACTTGTAAATCGAAATTAATTCAGATAGTTCACCGGATTTACCTGGGAACCATTAATTAATATCTCAAAATGCACATGCGGACCTGTAGAACGTCCCGTACTTCCGCTTAATGCGATTACTTCACCCTGTGATACGCTCTGCCCTGCTTTTACCAGTAATTTACTGTTATGTGCATAACGTGTCATTCTTCCATCCGGATGGCTGATTAAGACGCAGTTGCCATATCCGGAAACATAGCCGGCACTGACTACTACACCATTGCTGGATGCAAATACCTTGGTTCCGGTCGGACATGCCCAGTCAATTCCTTTATGCATTCTGCCCCATCTTCTTCCAAAACCGGAAGAAACTCTTCCGCCAATCAGCGGTTTAATGTAAGTTGGCGGTATCTTGGTTCCACGCTCAATAACTGCCGGCGTTGACTCTGTCAGTATGGTCTGGTGGATCATACTCCGCTCCGTCTCAATTCCATTCTCTGTTGTCACCACCATATTAACCTCGCGATGTCCGGTAGTTCCCTCTGCAAGCACCACTTCGTCGGTCGTATACCAGGAATCATTCGGTACAATCTCTGGCTCTGCGGTATAATCCTCTTCATATACTACGCCTTCGCTGATCCGTAAGCTGATGTCCGGCTGAGGCACCGACAGAATCAGTTCTTCACCGGCACTGATTACTGCATCTTCCCCGGACAATCCATTGAGTGCTATGATTGCTGCCACCGATGTATCATGCTCCTGTGCAATAACCGACAGACAGTCTCCCGGCTGTATCTCATATATTTTATTCGTTTCTTTCTCTTTTGTTACTTCTTCCACCGCGGCATCTATATCCGTCAGAGTGTCCGCTGCTACCAGATTGGTGAACACTTCCACATCCTGTGCAAATTCCATCGAAAGAATTCCGGTTTCATAATTATTTTCCCCGGGATTCTCCTGTGCATCGGAAAGATAGATTCCAAGCTGCTGCGCAATACCGGCATCCGCAGAAGCTTCTGTTTTTTCTGAAACGCCTGCCTCTTTTAAGTTTGCAAGAAGCATTCCCTCCTGATGATCTGTTTCCTTTTTGAACTCTATCTCAAACCGATTGTCCGTATCCTGTTCTTCTTTCAAACGTCCTAAAAACGTTTCTACTTCATCTAAAGTTGCAAAAGAAAGCTGGTTTTCACCGGCACTTACCGTATATGCAAAGATTTCTCCGGAATTTTCTTTCTTAAGCTCCTTTGTAATCTTTTCTTTTAATGCAGTTTCACTTAACAGCTTCTGAAATGGCTTATGGCTTTCTGTTGTCTCATAAGAAATCTCCTGCATCAGATAGCCTTCACTCTCTTTTGCCATTTGCCGCCGGCTTTCGTGTACTGCCTTTTCCACATCTGTCTTGCTGCTGACACAGCCTACCACTTTATTATTTACGGTTACCACAAAATAATTCTGTCCCAGTGAAAATTTCTGCAAAAGTACCACCAGTACCAGACAGACGAAAAATATGCCTGCTGCCCACATGCGGATACGAATCTTTTTATCGACTTTTCCAATTCTATTTAAAGTTGTTGATTTCTTTTTCTGCTCCTGCATCTTATCTGACTTCTTCATTTTATCTGATTCCTGCATCTTCACAGGTTCCTGTGCATTCCCTGGTATCTGCATCTTTTATTCCATCCCGAGTTTTTCTTTTACTGCATCGATTGTTTCACGAATTGACAATCCCTCTTCGTTTACTGTTACATCCGCATATTTTTCATAGTATGCAGTTCTCTCATCATACAAATCTTTCAGCGTCTGACCATCATTCAATACCACACCGCGGTTTTTCAAATCACCAAGACGCTCTTCTAATGTCTCATAAGATACACTCAGATAAAGTACGGTTGCAATTTCTTTATAATGCTCCATGGCATTTGCACAATATACTGCACTGCCTCCTGTGGCAATAACTGCTTTATGTCCTTCTATGCTGCTGTTTACCTCATCCTCAATCTCAAGAAATCCTTCTGTTCCATGCTCTGCAATCAGCTCACACAAAAGCTTTCCAGTCTGCTGCTGAATGACTAAATCTGCATCCACAAAATTATAGCCTAATGCCTTCGCCAATACGACACCTACAGTACTTTTTCCTACGCCCGGCATTCCGATTAATACGATATTGTCTTTCATTCCATACTCCTGTATCTATGTGATAGAAAAGAAGCAGAAAAATAAATTTTCTGCTTCTCTATATTCTTGTCACTTTATAATTTCTGCAATTATTCTGTTGCTGCCTCTGATGCTGTCTCTGTCTCACTTACAGATTCTGTTTCTGTATCTGTTTTCTTGATGGTATAGAGCTTATCAAAATTAACAGCTGCCCATACATCATCATTTACCGTCCATTCTTTTTCTTCCTTGTAGCTGTCGCATACTTCAGTATATTTATCGGACTGACGCTGGGAAACAATTGTTTCTTTCTCTTTGTCGGTTGCATCACGGTCAAATTCACTGTCTAAGCGGATAACATAATATCCTTTTCCATCTACGGAAATCATGGAAGAAACTTCTCCCTCTTTTAACGCATCTGCTGCTGTAATAATGGATGCATCCATACTTCCTGTTGCTGTTCCATCTTCACCGATTTCATCACTGCCGTATGAATAAGTGCTTACAGTATATCCGTTGTCTGTTGCTGCTGCATCAAAATCAGTTTTCGCTTCTTCTGCGATTTTCTCTGCAGTTTTTTCTAATTCTGCCTTCTCATCATCGGTATATTCCACATAATTCTTGCTGTCATCATAATGTGCCTCGGTAGAAACCTTGATATAACTGAATGTTCTCTGTGCCGCTTCTTCATCAGAAACTTCGGTATCTACAGTTGCAATGATTGCATTATGCATCTTCTTCTGAATCAGGTTCAGTCGAAGCATTTCTGCTACATATTCTTTCTTGGCACCCATGGTCCTGATTGCTTCCTTGCTATTGTCATCCATGAACTGCTGTGCTGCAGTATCAATATCAGAAAGCTCCTCATCCGTTATTTCCACACCATAGTCTTTCATATGGTCTTCCAAGAGATAATTGGTCTGAATCTGTGTCAGGATTCCATCTTTTACATTATCCTGCATAGTCTTACCGTTTCCGGATAAATCCTGTGACCACATATTTTCCTTAGCATATCCCATGGTAATATAGCTGTCATAGGATACTGCTGTATACTGTGCCATAAAGTTGGCAAGTCCAAGTGAAATCTCTTTATCTCCTAATGTAGCAACAACTGCATCTTCATCGATTCTGCTGCCACATCCTGTCATAGCTACGGAAGCTGCAGTAACAACCGCCAATGCAAGTGCTGTGAATTTCTTAAATCTCATATCACGTTCCTCCAAAATATTTATCATCGTTCTATTATAGTGCTTTTTCGTACATGCCGCAAGATTTTTATGCAGTTAAGCATCCTTTTTTATGGTTTTTTCTACCAGAATCGTCTGCACATCCAACACAAACTGGCGGATATAGTTGATACTGCTGCCTGATACTGTCCGGCTGTTGGTTCCCCGGTTCAGCACAAAATACGGTCCTTTCTGATCCGGTATAAATTTCAACGCATGATCATATTTTGACAGAAGTTCCGGTATTTTTGCCGGATTCACCGCAGCTTTTTCATACATGACAAAGCGCACTGTATTGCCACGCTCTACCACTTCCTTCATATACGCCTGATGCGCCAGCACTTTTATCAATGCAATGGAAAGAAGGTTTGTTACTGATTTTGGCGGGTCTCCAAAACGGTCTGTCAGCTCATCAAGCATCTCATCACTTTCTGAATCATTTTCAATGGCTGCAATTCGTTTATAAATATCCAGCTTCTGTGTCTCGTTTGGAATATAGGACGGTGGGATAAATGCATCCATTTCCACATCTACTGTTGTATCGAAGCTTTCTTCCACTCCGATTCCCTTCTCCTGTTTGACAGCCTCATTGAGCATCTTGCAGTAAAGGTCATAACCGACTGCCTCCATATGTCCGCTCTGCTGCGCACCCAGCAGGTTTCCGGCTCCACGGATTTCCAAATCCCGCATGGCAATCTTAAAGCCGCTTCCAAGGTCTGTATATTCCTTGATTGCAGCCAGACGTTTCTCTGCGATTTCTTTTAACATTTTATCCCGGCGATACATTAAGAACGCATATGCCGTCCGGTTGGAACGCCCTACTCTTCCGCGAAGCTGATAGAGCTGTGACAGTCCCATATTATCCGCATCATGAATAATCATGGTATTTACATTGGAAATATCAAGCCCCGTCTCGATAATCGTTGTGGATACCAGCACATCAATCTCTCCGTTGATAAACTGATACATAATATCCTCAAGTTCCCGTTCCTTCATCTGTCCGTGGGCAAATGCCACATTGGCATCCGGCACCAGTTCTGAAATTTTCGCTGCCATTTCTGCAATCTGGTTTACCCGGTTAAATACATAATAAACCTGTCCGTCTCTTGCTAATTCCCGGCAGATTGCCTCCCGCACCATTTCTTCATTATATTCCATGACATAAGTCTGGATTGCCACACGATCCATCGGCGGCTCCTCTAAAACACTCATATCGCGGATTCCGATAAGGCTCATATGCAATGTCCTTGGAATTGGTGTTGCCGTTAAAGTCAGCACATCCACATCCTTTTTCATCTGCTTGATTTTCTCTTTATGAGCCACACCAAAACGCTGCTCCTCATCGATAATGAGAAGTCCCAAATCCTTAAATTTCACATCCTCAGAAAGCACTCTGTGGGTTCCGATAATAATATCCACCATGCCTTTTTTCAAATCTTCGATGGTTTTCTTCTGCTCTTTTGGGCTGCGGAAACGGCAAAGCAAATCTACTCTTACCGGGAAATCTTTCATCCGCTGGGCAAAGGTATTATAGTGCTGCTGCGCCAGGATTGTGGTCGGTACTAAATAAACTACCTGTTTTCCCTCCTGCACCGCCTTAAAGGCAGCACGGATTGCCACCTCCGTCTTGCCATATCCTACGTCTCCGCAAATCAGACGATCCATAATCTTGGTGCTTTCCATGTCCTTCTTGGTTGCTTCAATGGCAAGTTCCTGATCTTCTGTCTCCTCAAATGGAAACATCTCTTCAAATTCCTTCTGCCATACAGTATCCGGACCATAGACATAGCCTTCTTTGTTCTGCCGGATAGCATAGAGTTCCACCAGTTCGTGGGCAATTTCTTTTACCGCACCACGCACTCTGGTTTTTGTCTTATCCCAGTCCGGGCTGCCCAGCCGGTTTAGTTTTGGTTTCTTGGCATCGGAACCGGCATATTTCTGAATCAGTTCCAGCTGGGTTGCAAGAATATAAAGATTGCCTCCCTTGGCATATTCAATCTTGATATAATCCTTGACTTTTTTATCGACTTCGATTTTCTCGATTCCACGATAAATGCCAAGGCCGTGATTTTCATGTACCACATAATCACCTACATGAAGGTCACGAAAGCTCTGTATCTTTTCTCCCTCATAGAGGCGGTGTTTCTTCCGTTTCTTCTTTTCCTGCCCGAATATATCACTTTCTGTGATAACCGCAAATTTAATCAGCGGGTATTCGTATCCACGTTTTACTTTTCCATAGGCAGTTAAGATTTCTCCCGGCTGCAATTCCCGTTCAAAATCTTTGGCATAATAACAGCTTACCTCTTCTTCCTGTAAATCCTTCGCCAGATGCTCTGCCCTTGTCTTAGATGCGGATAATACAACGACCCGGTATCCGTTTTTCTTATAATTCTTTAAATCCTTCACCAGCGTTGCAAAGCTGTTATTATAGGAATTCACACCCTGCACCTGAATATGGTAACGGTTCGTAATGTCTAACTCCCGCACCTTCATATCCAGTGCTGCCAGTGCAAGTCCGTGGAAACTCTGCATCTTCGCAGTAATTTCCTTTCCGGTAAAGAGCGTTTCTGCCTGTCCCGGCAGGATATAACCCTTCTCCAAGCGCTGCTTCATGCTCTCTTCAAATTCCTGCTCTGTCACTCTGCCCTTTTCCATCAGCCGGGCAGGTTCATCCAGGACTAAAAGAGTCTCGTCTTTGCCAAAATAATCCAAAAGGCTTACCGCCTCCGGGAAGAAATATGCAAGGCTGCTGTCCAAATTAGCTGCACCACCTAATTCTTCTATCTCTTCTTCCAAAGCAGCCGCCGTCTGTTTGATGCGATG
Source organism: Roseburia sp. CLA-AA-H209 (assembly GCF_020687575.1). Taxonomy (NCBI): domain Bacteria; kingdom Bacillati; phylum Bacillota; class Clostridia; order Lachnospirales; family Lachnospiraceae; genus Roseburia; species Roseburia sp. CLA-AA-H209. Next base: position 10,595 of record NZ_JAJEQU010000003.1, on the reverse strand, counting down.
GCCTTCTTCATTTTTCATCTGGTCGCGGAACTTCTTTTCTGCCTTTACCGCTTCCTGTCGAATTTTCTTCAAGCCTGCCTGCTTCCGTTCTTCCGTCAGCACCAGTTCCGTTGCAGGATACAACGTAATTTCTTCCAAATTCTCTATGGAACGCTGGCTCTCCGCCTCAAAGCTTCGCAGGGAATCAATGGTATCTCCCCACATTTCAATGCGCAGCGGATTTTCTTCCGTCAGAGGATATATATCAAGGATTCCTCCACGCACCGCAAATTCTCCCGGCATTTCCACCTGATAATTGCGCACATACCCCATCTGCAAAAGCCGCTTTGTCTCTGCTTCAAAGTCTAATTCGTCTTCCACCTTATAAGTACGCACCGCTTCTTTAAAGGCTTCCAGTCCTGCCATCCGGTTCATCAGTCCGTCAAAAGTCAATACCACTGTAACCGGCTTCTTTTCGGATAAACGTTTTAACAGGGCAATCCTCTCTCCGGTAAGCTGATTACTTCTGATATCCGACTGATAAAATAAAATATCCTTCGCCGGGAAATAGAGAGTCTCCCTGTCGAAAAAACGATAATCTTCTAAGATTTCCCTTGCTTTTTGTTCGTTAAAAGTAACGATGATTTTATTTCTAAAACCATCGTTCGCCGCAAATACCATATGTGCCTTCTGCGCATCCATGCATCCGGATATCTGAACGATACCTTGATTGCTCTTTAGCTGCTTTAAGGCATTTTGCAATTCTTCCAGTTCCGAAAGGGGCTGCAAAAATACATTCATAATGTTCTTCCTTTAATTATAGTCATTCATTGCCTGTTCGATTTTTCCATCGACAATCAGTTCTACCGCAGATACCGCATCTAAAAATGCTTCCTCTGCCAGTTTCCGGTCTGCCTTATCCATATGGCCAAGGACATGGTCTGCCAAATCCCAGCCCTGTGGTTTCTCACCGACACCTACCTTAATCCTAGCAAACTGCTCTGTTCCCACCTGCGCAATGATATTTTTAATTCCATTGTGTCCGCCGGCACTGCCTTTTTTACGAATCCGTATTCTTCCCGGTGCCAGGCTGATATCATCAAAAATCACTAACAGTTCACTGGCCGGATCCACTTTATAGAAATTTACTGCTTCAGCGATGCTTTCTCCGCTTAAGTTCATAAAAGTCTGTGGCTTCACCAGAACAACTTTTTCACTTCCGATCATTCCTTTGCCGCAGATTGCTTTATACTTTTTTTCGTCCATCCTTATATTATATTTTTCTGCCAGTACATCCATGACATCAAAGCCAACATTATGTCTGGTATGTTCATATTTCTTTCCAGGATTTCCAAGTCCCGCTATAATGTACATTCTTTCTTCCTTCTTCTGATGATTTCTGCAGCTGATTCTAACTGCTTCTGGTCATTTACTCCATTGATGTCTTCCGGGCTTTCCAGTGCAAATGCATCTACACGAAGTCCTTTTTCCTTTAATATCGTAAGCGTATCCGGCAGATAATATTCACCCTGTGCGTTATTCGGCTGAATCTTATCCAATGCCTGTGATAATTCCCAGGTATTAAATACATACATTCCGGAATTAATCTCATGGGATTTCAACTCTTCCTCGTTTGCATCCTTATGTTCTACGCTCTTTATAAATTCTCCGGATTCATTGCGGATAATTCTTCCATATCCGGTCGGGTCATCTATCGTTGCTGACAATACGGTTACTGCATTTTTATGCTGGATATGATGCTCCAAAAGCTGCTTTAAGGTTGCAGATGTAATCAGTGGTGCATCTCCAAAAAGAATCAGTGTATTTCCTTCTTTTCCCAGGAAATCCTTGGCACATTTTACCGCATGACCAGTTCCAAGCTGCTGCTCCTGCAGTACAAATGTTACATCATCTTTATGTGAAATGGTATTCTCTACCTCTTCATGCTTATAGCCTACCACCAGACAGATATCCTCCGCTCCTGCTCCTTCTGCCGCTTCAATTACATAATCTACCAGACACTTTCCGTCTATTGTATGCACTACTTTCGGAAGGTCTGACTGCATTCTGGTTCCCTTTCCAGCTGCCAATATTACCGCTTTTAATGCTTCCATATTTTTATCCTCTTTATTCCTCTCCGGCTTTCTGCCAAAAATACTGTTATATTTTAGTATACTTCTTTCCTAGAAATTTGTCATCCTTTTTTCCACAATATGAAATAGATGACAATGTAAATCTGCCGTGGGGCAAATGGAAAAGCGAAAAAGACTATAAGGAGCACTAAGAATTTTGAAAAAAATTTTTATCAGTTCTGACAACCGGCGCAAATCAACATCCATGTTGCTTGCGCCTCGCCGGCACTTCCCTGTGCCGGCGTTGTCTGTTTTCGCCCGAAATTCCAAGTGCTCCTAACAGTCTTTTTCATGCTTTCTCATTTGTCCCACGGCATATTTATACTTCATTCTATCAATTGTTCAAAAAAAGAAGTGTGAAAAACAGGCTGCCACATTTCTGTGACAGCCTGCTCGTCTTCCTTATTCTATGTACGTGTTACGCCTCCTCAGCTGCGATTTCACTTTCGTACTTTTCTAAAATAATCTGCTGTATCTTATTTCTGGTATCTGAGTTAATTGGATGTGCAATGTCTCTGTATTCCCCATCAGCAGCCTTGCGGCTTGGCATTGCAATGAAGAGTCCCTTCTCTCCGTCAATCACCTTGATATCATGTACAACAAATTCTTCATCTATGGTAATGGATACCACAGCTTTCATTTTACCTTCTTTTTCAACTTTACGTATTCTTACATCTGTAATCTGCATTATGTTACCCCCTTCACGCCTTTCTCTTAAGTCTTCTGCCTACAGTGCATATCTGTCATTGCGTTCAAGTACAACCTTTACTCCGTCGTCACCGCAATAATACGTGTTGGCTTTCAGCGTTCCACGGCTTTCCACGATACAGTTTTCAATATGCGTATTATCTCCAATATATACGTCATTGAGAATAATGGAATTCTTGATTACACAATTCTTTCCTACAAACACATTTTTAAACAATACAGAATTTTCTATTTTACTGTTGATGATACATCCACTGGAAATCAGGCTGTTCTTCACATCAGAACCTGCATTGTATTTTGCTGGTGGATAATCATCTACTTTCGAATAGATATGCGGTGTCTCACGGAAGAAGTAATTTCTCACTTCCGGTTTCAGGAAATCCATATTGGTATTGTAATATGAATCTACTGTTGCAATATTGCTCCAGTAATCTTCCATTTTATATCCATAAATTCGTTTCATATTCTTATAACGAATCAGAATATCTGTAACGAAATCCCATCTGTCTTCCTGACCGCTCCGCTCTAACATTTCAATCAGCTGTCTTCTGCGGATGATATAAATACCGGTAGAAATTGTATTAGAGCTGGATACCATAGGTTTCTCTTCAAACTCTGTGATTCTGGATTCTTCATTCATGCGGATTACACCAAAGCGGCTGATATCTGCGCCTTCCGGCATATCCTTGCACACAACAGTTATATCAGCTTTCTTTTCAATATGGTAATCCAATACCTTATTGTAATCCAGCTTGTATACACAATCACCACCTGTAATAATTACATATGGCTCATGACGTTTTTTCAAGAAATCAATGTTCTGGTACATTGCATCTGCAGTTCCTCTGTACCACCAGCTGTTGTCAGCGGTTACGGTAGGAGTGAAGGTATAAAGACCTCCCTGTTTTCTTCCAAAATCCCACCATTTGGATGAACTTAAATGTTCATTTAAAGAACGTGCATTATACTGAGTCAGCACTGCAACGGTCTGAACATGTGAGTTGCTCATATTACTCAATGCAAAATCAATGCATCGGTAGCTTCCGCCGATTGGCATTGCTGCAATTGCACGCTTGCTGGAAAGTTCCTGCATACGATGATTGTTTCCACCTGCTAAAATTAATCCTAATGCCTTCATATTCTGTCACCTTCCTTAATAATAGCTCCACCGCCTGCTAACATTCCATCTGGATAATCTGACGGTTCCGTTACTCCGGAAATCGCTGTATTTTTTCCAATTGAAACTCCGTCTGGTATTACAGAATCTTCTCCGATAGTAACCAGATCAGATGCATATACTTTTTCATTCAATGTGCTTGGTGCATACTCGCCTACGCCTAAGTGGCAGTTTGCTCCAACAATGGTCTTATCTGCAATAATGGATTTCTCCACCACAGTATTCTCTCCAATCACACATTCTTTCATGATAATGGAATTGTGTACCACCGCACCCTTTTCAATCCGAACTCCTGCACCAATTACAGAATTCTGCACTTCTCCATAAATTTCAGCACCTTCTCCGATAATGCTGGTATCAACCTTGGACTCTGCCGCAAGATACTGCGGAGCTACATTATCGCTCTTGGTATAAATCTTCCAGTATTCTTCATAAAGGTTAAATTCCGGAATCAGATCAATCAATTCCATATTTGCTTCCCAATAGGAGGAAAGTGTTCCAACATCCTTCCAGTAACCATTGAATTCATAAGCAAATAAACGCTTTCCATTCTCATGGCAGTACGGAATAATATGCTTTCCGAAGTCACAATTACTCTGATCCTTCATAGCAATTAAGCTGTCACGCAATACTTTCCAGTTGAATATGTATATTCCCATGGATGCGAGGTTGCTTCTCGGATGTTCCGGTTTTTCCTCGAACTCTTTAATTTTTTTATTTTCGTCTGTTATAACCACACCAAAACGGCTTGCTTCTTCTATTGGAACAGGCATTGCTGCAATTGTTACGTCTGCATTATTTTCCTTATGGAAATCAAGCATTACTTCATAATCCATCTTATAAATATGGTCGCCTGATAAAATCAGCACATAATCCGGATTATAAGTCTCCATATATTTCAGATTCTGGTAAATCGCATTTGCTGTACCAGTATACCATTCACTGTTATCACTTCTCTCATATGGAGGAAGAACCGTTACTCCTCCGTTATTACGGTCTAAGTCCCACGGAATTCCAATTCCAATATGTCTGTTTAATCTCAATGGCTGATACTGTGTCAGCACTCCAACGGTATCAATACCTGAGTTGATGCAGTTGCTCAATGGAAAGTCGATAATACGATACTTTCCTCCAAATGCGACTGCAGGCTTTGCTACACCGGAAGTTAATACTCCAAGACGGCTTCCTTGTCCGCCCGCCAAAAGCATGGCTATCATTTCTTTCTTAATCACGTCATTCACCTCTCGTCATAAAATCAGGTCATTTTGGTATAACAAAAGTATAACACACTGCCCATATGTTGTACAGCATTCTGTATAATTATTTTATCTTTTTTCGCATATTTTAGTCATTTTAGACAATTTTTGAACATTTCTTGTCATTTTTACAAAATCACCTCCATTATTTTGCATTCTTTTTTCCTGACAGACAAAATAGATTTGCAAATTCCCTGCATATGGTTATAATATTAGGAAGAAATCTTTTCTCAAGAAACGAAATTATAAGTCAGGCAGGTAAAGAATTATGTATTCATTAAATTTTGAAGAACCTATTCATGTACATTTTATCGGTATTGGCGGTATCAGTATGAGTGGTCTTGCAGAAATCTTGCTGGAAGAAGGTTTTACCATTTCCGGTTCTGATGCAAAGCAGTCTGCGCTTACCGACAGCCTTGCCAAAAAAGGCGCAACCATTTACATTGGTCAGAAAGCATCTAACTTATCCATCCGTCCTGCACTGGTTGTCTATACTGCTGCCATCCGCGAGGACAATGAGGAATTTAAAGCAGCCGTAGATGCCGGTATTCCAATGCTTTCCCGTGCAGAACTGCTTGGACAGATTATGGATAACTATGAGAAATCCATTGCAGTTGCCGGTACCCATGGAAAAACCACTACCACATCCATGATTTCACAGATTCTTCTTGTTGCAAAGGCTGACCCTACAATCAGTGTTGGTGGTATCTTAGAAGCAATCGGTGGAAATATCCGCGTAGGTGGTTCAGAAGTATTCATTACCGAGGCCTGCGAATATACCAACAGTTTCCTGCATTTTCATCCGAAATACAGTATCATCACCAGTGTGGAAGCTGAGCATCTCGACTTCTTCAAAGATATCGATGATATCCGCCGTTCTTTCCATGAATTTGCCGGAAATACTGCACATGATGGTGTATTAATCATCAACGGCCAGATTGCAGCTTTAGATCAGATTACCAACAATTTGTCCTGTAGCGTCACTACTTATGGTTTATGCGAAAACGATGACTTTTATGCTAAAAATATTACTTATAATGACCATGCCTGCGGCACATATACTCTGATGCACAAAACCGAAGACTTAGGAACCGTTTCCTTAAGCGTTCCAGGCAGGCATAATGTCTCCAATTCACTGGCTGCCATTGCACTTTGCTTAAATCTCGGTCTTCCTTTGGATGTTATCAAAAAGGGACTGCTTCAGTTTGGCGGCACCAAACGTCGTTTTGAATACAAAGGAACAAAGAACGGTATCACCGTTATCGATGATTATGCACATCATCCGACCGAAGTAGCTGCTACATTAACCGCAGCCCGGAATTATCCACACGGACGGATTATCTGCGTTTTCCAGCCACACACCTATTCCAGAACCAAGGCATTCTTAAGTGATTTTGCCCGGGTGCTTTCCATGGCAGATATTGTAGTCCTTGCAGACATCTATGCCGCCAGAGAGAAAAATACGATTGGGATTTCTTCCAAAGACCTTTTGGCAGAGCTTCAGAAAAACGGTCAGGAAAGTTATTATTTCCCGTCTTTTGATGAGATTGAAAAATTTTTATCAGAAAAATGCATAAACAATGATTTGTTGATAACTATGGGAGCCGGAGACGTGTATCTTATAGGCGAACACCTTCTCCAACAGTAGTTATCCACATTATCCACATCGTAATTCACATTTTTGTGAATTATGGATGTGGATTTTTTTGTTTACATAATGTATTTTTGAAAATCGCCATTCTATCTGTATTAACCGCCAAACTGCTCCCATTTCAGTTACCATAATGCACTTTCAAAAGAAAGTTATCCACATTATTCACAATTCTGTGCAAATGTGGAAACCCTTGATTTTACTGGATTTTTGGTTAAAATAAGACTTCTCAATTTTAGATTCATATGCTATAATGTGGTCGGTGAAAGAGGGAGTTCTTATGACAGACATAACATTACATACGAAAAGCAAATCCACGGTTACCTGCGTATCCAATACCTTTATTGATGAGTATATGGCAGATGCCAATGGAGAATTTGTAAAAATTTATTTATATTTACTCCGCTGCATCAACGCGGCTGAGAATTTTTCCATTTCTAAGATGGCTGATAAATTCGACCATACAGAAAAGGATATTAAACGTGCCTTAAAATACTGGGAGAAAAAACACTTACTCCAGTTAGAATATAATTCCGGCGAACAGCTTACCGGCATCTGCCTGTGCGAGCCTGTTTCTGCGGTTACGCAGGATTCTGAACATGCAGAAAAGCCTACGGAAGCATCTTCTGTAGATATCCGTCCATCTTATACAAAAGACCAGATTCTGTCTTTCCAGAATGATGAGGCTTCCAGCGATTTATTATTCATTATTGAACGCTATATCGGACATCCTTTGTCCATCAAGGATTATGAAACCATTCTTTACTGGTCAGATGAATTGAAATTCTCCACAGACCTGATTGAATATCTGGTAGAATCCTGTGTGGACAACGGTCATAAGAGCATCCGCTATATGGACAAGATTGCCCTTTCCTGGTCTGCTTCTTCTATCCGTACTGCGGAAGATGCCAGACGTTCTTCCAGTGCCTATAAGCAGACACATTATGGTGTCATGAAGGCATTTGGAATCAGCGGCAGAAAGCTGGCCGAATACGAACTTGAACTGGTAGATAAATGGACCAGCCAGTTTGGATTTACACTGGATATCATTTCCGAGGCATGCAAACGGACACTGCAGGCGACAAATCAGCCAAGCTTCCAGTATGCCGATACCATCTTAGAGAACTGGCATAAATGTAATATCCACCATTTAGAGGATATTGCTATATTAGACACTGCTTACAAAAAAAGCAAGGCATCTTCTTCCCGCAATGTCACCGTAAACAAGACTGCCGCCAACCGGTTTAACAATTTTTCACAGCGTACCTATAATTTTGAACAGCTTGAAAAACAGCTCTTAAATAATTAAGACACTTTTTCAGGAATACTAAAGGAGCATTTCATGTCTCTTAATAATTCACAATACGATACTTTAATCCGGCAATATAATGCCAGACAGTTTCACAATCAGCATCTTCTGGATGAACGCATTCAGGAAGTCTACGGAAAATGTCCGCGCCTTACAGAAATAGACAACGAGATTTCTTCCATCTCAGTAGCAAGTGCAAAACAGCTTTTATCTGATGATGGAGCAGAAGATTCCTCTGTTCTCTCTTCATTAAAAGAACAGCTTGCTGCTCTTCGCAGGGAGAAACAGAATCTGATTGCTTCTCTGGGTTATCCGGCTGATTATCTGGAACCGGTTTACACCTGTAAGGACTGTAAGGATACCGGTTATATTGGAAATGAACGCTGTCATTGTTTTGTACAGGCTGCCATTGATTTAGTCTATACGCAGTCTAATGTAAAAGATATTTTAGCCAAAGAGAATTTTTCGAATTTCTCTTATGCATACTATTCCAAAGAGCAGATAAATCCCACAACCGGATTATCTGCTTATGATACTGTAAAAAAAGCTGTTGCAGACTGCAAGTCCTTTATCGAGCATTTTGATACCTCTTTTGAAAATCTCTTTTTCTATGGAGCAACCGGTGTCGGTAAGACTTTTCTTTCAAACTGCGTTGCCAAAGAGCTTTTAGATAAAGGACATTCCGTTATTTATTTTACAGCCTTCCAATTATTTGATATATTTGAAAAGGACACTTTCCAGAAGGACGCTGCAGCTTCTGCTGCCGGACAGAATATCTTCGACTGTGATCTTTTAATCATTGATGACCTTGGAACCGAACTTGCCAACTCCTTTACGGCATCCCGGCTTTTCCTGTGTCTGAACGAACGTATGCTGCGTCAGAAATCAACATTGATTTCTACGAATTTAAGTATCGACCAGCTTGCTGATGTATATTCCGAGCGTATCTGCTCCCGCATCTTCAGCAGCTATACGATGATTAAGCTTTTTGGAGACGATATCCGTCTTAAGAAAAAGCTGCATTAATTACGCATTCAATTAGATGCTATATCTATTGAACTATATAAGATAAATTATTTCTATGGAGGAACCTATTCATGTCAAACAGTGAAAGAAACTTAGAAACCCTTCCTACTGGTTCTCTTGGAATTATTCCATTACAGAGCTGCCAGGAATTAGGAGAAAAAGTTGACAAATACCTTGTCAAATGGAGAGACGAAAGACAGCATCAGCACCAGAATGATGCAGCTTTTATGGGCTACAAACGTGATTCTTATATCATCGAAGCTGTTACCCCTCGTTTTGGTTCAGGCGAGGCAAAGGGAATGATCAAAGAAACTGTTCGTGGTTATGACCTTTATCTTATGGTTGATGTTACTAACTACAGCCTTACTTATTCTCTGTGTGGTCAGACAAACCATATGTCCCCAGACGATCATTACCAGGATTTAAAGAGAATTATTGCTGCAATTGGCGGCAAGGCAAGAAGAATTACTGTTATCATCCCATTCCTTTATGAAAGCCGCCAGCATAGAAGAAGCACCAGGGAATCTTTGGACTGTGCACTGGCTTTACAGGAACTGGTTGCCATGGGCGTTGACAACATTATTACATTTGATGCACATGATCCTCGTGTCCAGAATGCAATTCCTTTAAAGGGTGGTTTTGAAACTGTTCAGCCTGCATACCAGTTTATCAAAGGTATCTGCAAGAACGTTCCTGACTTACAGATTGATTCTGACCACATGATGATTATCAGCCCGGATGAGGGTGGTACCGGACGTGCAATTTATCTTTCCAGTGTACTTGGTCTGGATATGGGTATGTTCTACAAACGCCGTGATTACAGCAGAATTGTTGACGGACGTAACCCTATTGTCGCACATGAATTTTTAGGTTCTTCCGTAGAAGGAAAAGATGTTCTGATTATCGATGATATGATTTCTTCCGGAGAAAGCATGATTGACGTTGCAACCGAATTAAAAAAGAGAAAAGCAAACAGAATCTTTGTTGTTGCAACCTTCGGACTTTTCACCAATGGTCTGGAAAAATTCGATAAAGCTGTAGAAGATGGAACTATCTACCGTGTAGTTACCACCAACCTGACTTATCAGACTCCGGAGCTTTTAAGCCGTCCATATTATATCAACTGTGACATGAGCAAATATATTGCTTATATTATCGATACATTGAATCATGATGCTTCTATCAGTGAGCTCTTAGATCCAAACGAGCGTATCCAGAAGCTTATAAAGAAATATAAAGCTAATCAGAAAAAGAAATAAATAACGGCAGCAAAAATGGCTGGGAGTATCCCAAAGTTTGTGTAAACCTCCAAACTGATGTAAGATAAAATTACTCAGTTTGGAGGTTATTTTTATGG
>NZ_JAJEQU010000039.1:0-2697 GCF_020687575.1 Roseburia sp. CLA-AA-H209 | reverse complement strand
AAATGATGGATAATCCGGTATTATCCGTTAGTAAGGAACTATTCCAAATGTTCAGGAAGGTGATAAAATGAAACTTAGTTCAGATTATTCTAGCGATATTTCATCATTGTTAAATATGAAAAAAAATGATTCTTTATTTATTTCTACATGGGATAAAGATGAAGAAGTACTCCCATTTCCCTTTACCAAAATAAAAGAATATAATAAATTAGATTGTCATCAAGCAAATAAATATTTTTTTTCGGATGAATTTCTTGATTTAAAAAATTATATACTCTCTGAAAATATTGAATTTAAAAAAAATAATATTGCATCCTCAAATTTTACTTTTGTATCAAATGGAACTATTGCTGCTTGGCTTAGTATCTTAACTATATTGAAAGAGAAAAAACATATAAGAGCCTTATTATTATCTCCAGTATATTATATATATATCGAAATATTAAAACAATTAAATATAGATATTTATGTTGAATCTGCATATAACACGAATTTTGACAGTATAAATTCTACAATAGTATCGCAAGAAATCAATTTAGTTATTATAAACAATCCTCTCTTTGGAACTGGAACATGTATCCCTTATCAGAAAATAAAAAGTATACAAGCAGTGTTATCAAAAACAGGCGGTTGTATCTTAATAGATAATATCTATAATGGTTTAAAGTGGAAATCAAAAATTTCACTAAACGATTTTGAACTATATAATTCGATGTCCCGCTATGACAATTTTATTATACTAGAGTCTTTATCCAAAAATTTATTTCTTAATGGAATAAAGCATTGTTCCATATTTGCACATTCTAAATGGATAAATAATCTTGAAAAGAATAGTGTCTACTTTTGTGGCTCAATTACTGCACAACAGTATAATTACATTCAAAGGCTTTATAGCCAAAAGGAGCACTCATTTATAATAACGCAATTAACTCAAAACGTTAATTATGCCAAAAAAAATTATTATCTATTATTAAGTATGCTTTCTGGAAAAAATGTATGTGTAAGTCATTGTATAAGTGGCGGTTACTGCCTTTTAGGAATACCCAAAAATAAATTCAATGCTCAAAATGACTTATTAATTGCACAAGAAATTTTGCAAAAATGCAATGTTCTCACATTACCACACGATAGATATTTATATAGTAACCACGAATTTTATTGTTTTAGAATAAATCTCATGATAAAAAGTGATCTTCTATATAAAACCATTGATGCACTACAAACTTGCTTTAATATCTGATATTTGTTTTGGAACATCAATTTCTGGTTGTTCTAATATTTGTAATTTTTCAACAATATCTGCTAACTGATCCATTTCATTTATTGAGATTTTAGGACTTTCTATTTTTTTTATAATTTTCTTTTTAAACCCTTTTTTGAGTTGAATTTCAGAAATAAGGTTATAGTAACTTTTAACTATTCTAGGTAACATTACTACAATCATTGCTGAAACAGAAAATGTTAAAATCCAAGATCCTTTACGACTTTCAACCAATTCCTGAGATGTTGAAAGATTACATTTTTGATACAATTTTTCCAAAAAATCATTCGAAATTTTTAATGCTTCATCATAATTTTCGGTTTCAATATGTAATATAATTAATGCTTTTTGGTTACATGAAGATGCTATAAAATTTTTTCCATATAAACCATCTGAAATAATATGATTTAATTTTTCTTTATATCCTATAAATAGTAATTCATCTTCTAAGTTTAATTTAGGTAGTACAATAGAATTGATACATTTTAAACAATCAATAAAACATTCATATGTGATTATATCATGAATAGTATAAAATACGAGTGCCTCCAAAATATTTGTAATCTCAGCCTTTGATGCCGGATTGTAATTATTATACAAATATTTTAAAATTTTATCTAATAATTGAGGAATCTTGTCAAAACCGCGATAAATAAAAAAAATATTAATCAACTCATATGTTCGAGATTCCTCTAAAAATTTCATTGCTTCTTCTTGACTATTGAGACTAACTTCTTTTCCTCGATATAATACTTGAAAATCTTTTATGCTAGTATTACATAATAAATAACTAAAAACATAACTTATGCCTAATTTAACATTATTCAATTCGCAATCTATAAACTTATGACATTCAGCATGCATCGTTGCAAAATCTACATTTTCTAATAAACACGATTCAAATTCAATTTTTTCTGTTGTTGAACGTTCAAATGTACAATCATGTATTTGGGAAAATTTCATTTCACAGTTTTTCATATTAACTAAAATATGTTGTTTTTTTAATATACATTTTTGAAACGAACTTTCTTGTATAGATGTATTATCAAAGACACAATGTTCAAATACTGAATCCACAAAAAAACATGATTTCATCTCGCAAGCGCCAAAATTGACATTAATAAATTGACAATTAATAAATGTACTCCCAATAAAATCAGCTCTGTCAAAATAATTATTTTGAAACTTGATATTTTCAAATCGACTACCTCTAAAATCACTTCTAAAAAAGGAGATAGGTTTATATATTGAAAAATCAATATCTTTAAATTTGATATAGGAAAGATTCCTACATGTATAATCATCATTTTCATTAATTACTATATTTTCCATTTTAGAAAGAAATTTCATATAAACCTCATTTCTGTCAATTGACTTAATCTATAATTAGTATCGCACATTGTTTCCAACGGATAATACCGGATTATCCATCATTT
>NZ_JAJEQU010000038.1:0-2983 GCF_020687575.1 Roseburia sp. CLA-AA-H209 | reverse complement strand
CGGACAATCACATTGCCGGAAGTAGGGGTGTCCAGCCCGCCCATCATGTGAAGCAGGGTGGACTTGCCGCTGCCGGAGGTTCCCACAACGGCCACAAACTCGCCGTCCTCCACGGAGAAGTTCACACCGTCAAGGGCGCGGGTAATGTTCGGCTCTGTGCCGTAATACTTTTTCAGATCAATCGCCTGTAAAACGCTCATACTCAAAACTCCTTTCAAGGCTTCTTGCCTGTTGATAAAGGTATTATAAAACCCAAATGTCCGCGAAATGTTACAGCGGCCAAAAAATTTCATTGAAAATCGAGGTGAAATGTTACAACGCTCGGACATTTCAAAAATTTCTTTGAGAAATGGCGAAAAAAGCGGGGCAGCACACGCCGCCCCGCCAATCCTAAAAGGTTATTCCATTGCTCGCATTTGTTCTGTTAATGAACACTTTTTCAAATCCCGTATTTCCCATACAGAAAGAATCAACTGTAAAAGAATCAATATTAGTAGATATCCACCTATCTGCATTGTTGGAAATTGATATGAGAGATTTGGCATACCGAATAGGATACCAACAGCTTTGCTCACAGGAATAGCTATGGGAATACCAACCAAAAGAACGATTCCAAATGAAACAAGTACATATAGCAATCCCTCTGTTATGAGAGAATGATATAATTGTTTTAGGCTTAATCCAACAGTGCGTAATGTACTGATTTCCTGTTTACGTGCTTGATGGTTAGAGAGCGTCATATTGATTAGATTGATTATTCCAAACAGCAAAATTAGTAATGATAGCATTTGCAAACTTCCAAACAATAAGTTCATAGAAGATTCCATGTACTCTACAACATCATTATAGCTGCAAATAGAAAGCCCCTTTTCTTTAGAGGTAATTTTCTGCTGAATAGCTGATTCTATTTCATCATTATAAGTTTTATCAGTTATGATCTCCCATGAGTAAGCAAAATTTTCTGTGTTTGGAAATAGTTGTTGTGCAAGTTCTTGTGTAATTATAAGATTCGCTGGATCAATAGCATCTGTACCGTTTTCGGTTCCGACAAAGCTCTTATCAAAGAAACCGGAAACAATACATTCTATTTCCTCTCCACTATTTGTAATCTTTATAGGCGTCCCTTTTGTAACCCCCAGTTCCATATATCCATCTGTCAATAAAACTTCAAACTGATTCTTAGGCATTTGTCCATCTATCAAATATTGTTCAACAAAGCTAAAATTACCTTCTGTACTTTGATCCGAAATTATATCACACATTCCCTCAGTAGCATTTCCATTGATAGAATAATGACACATTCCTACTGAATCTCTAAGTGGTATAATCTTTTGGATTCCTTTAGTATTCAAAAGTTCTTCTTTCAAAGATTCATTTAGCGGATTATTCGTTTCGTTTTTTCCAACTGATTCTTCAGAAAGATATATACGGAAGCTTCCGCCGTTTACAAAAAACTTTTCACGGACAAATTGCTCTGGCGTATTACTAACTGCTGCGGATGCAGATATAAATAAGAGTAATCCTCCAAATATCAAGGAAAGCAATGTACTGGCTGTTTTTTTCTTATCGCGCCAAAGATTTAATAGAGCTAAAGAGCAAGGTGAAATTTTTTTATTATGTTTTCGAGATTGCATCGGAGCATTTCGATAAGCTATATATCGTACTGCCTCAATAGGGGAAGTAGTTGCTGCAATTTTAAGTGGCTTGCGAACAGATAATTTCACCATAAGAGTGCAAATGATGGAAACGCCTATCATTACAAAAGGAATATTGATAGGAGAAAAACCGCTGGAAAATTCATTACTTCCCAAAACAGTTCCGACAATCGCACCCAAAACAATACCCGGAGGAATTCCAAGCCATGATAAATATCTACTTTCATAGTTTATCATTTTCTTTATCTGTAATGCAGTTGTACCTAAAGTGCGTAACTGTCCGAAATTTCTTATTTTTTCATTGATAGAAATTCTGAAAATACTTTGGATTACC
Source organism: Roseburia sp. CLA-AA-H209 (assembly GCF_020687575.1). Taxonomy (NCBI): domain Bacteria; kingdom Bacillati; phylum Bacillota; class Clostridia; order Lachnospirales; family Lachnospiraceae; genus Roseburia; species Roseburia sp. CLA-AA-H209. The sequence goes on along the minus strand of NZ_JAJEQU010000038.1, from coordinate 994 downwards.
GTTATACCGGCAAATAATACCAACACGGACAAACTTACAAAAGTTAGTATATTTTCAAATGACAATCCCATATTCTCTCTAAAAAAGAGAAAACTTAAGCTATAATCAGCACCAATTTCTTTTCCAATAGAAGCAATTCTTTCTTTTAGAATTTCTTTTGATGTTGAATCTGCATCAGCAAAACAAACATAGCTTTGGTATTTTGCAGGATTATAATTAGAACTATTTTCTACAAACGATTTTGATATATAGCACGAGTAATTGCCCTGTGATTCAGTCGAGCTTTCCGTAATCCCAGAAATCACAAAATCTTGTGATTTTCCGTTTATTTGAAAAGAAATTTTATCTCCGATTGCAGTATTAGAAAAATATTTGTTCACCATTTCACGGTCAACTGCAATTTCATTTTCTTTAGATGGCATAGTCCCATCTTTTAGTGTAAATTGATTTCGGGCAATATAGCATGCCGCGTCATCCATATATGCCAAATACAATGAATATCCCTCTGGCATTTTTATTTCTCCCAGATTGTAAAGCGACGCTACCGTTTCGATTTCTGGTTGATGACGAAGTTTTTCAATTTTATCCTCTGTCAGATTATCATAGCTGGCTTGAAAAGTAGCCATATTATTTTGAGATTCCTGAAAAGCAAAAAATAATGTTCCACACATTGACATCAAAAACGCTGCCAGTGAAATAGCAATTACTATCATCAAATTCCGGCGCTTCTCGCTTTTCAAACTTTTCTTTGCCAGCTTCTTTGTAATGGCGCTGGTATCATTTTCAAAAGGCCATGTCATAGCCTGTCACCTCCTTACTCCACAATCTTTCCGTCCTCAATGCGGACAATCCGATCTGCAAGACGGGCTATGTCGTCATTGTGGGTAATCATCACAACAGTTTGCCGGAACTCTGCACTGGTGCGCTTGATAAGCCCCAGCACCTCGGCGCTGGTCTTGCTGTCAAGGTTGCCGGTCGGCTCGTCGGCCAGCAC
>NZ_JAJEQU010000037.1:0-3127 GCF_020687575.1 Roseburia sp. CLA-AA-H209 | reverse complement strand
AGGATGCGCACTGCGGCGTATAAGGTAGATGTCGCAAGCGACCGCCGCAGGCGCGAGAATGTGCCAAGGCACATTCTGTGTTGTGCTAAAATCTTTACATAAACTGCGCCATCATATCACTGGAATAGACCACACTGAGGAGAACCACAGCAATGGCAGAAAGGATAATTCCGATGATGGAAGTAATCATTCCGGCAGTAGCCATAGAGTTGTTATAAGGCTTGGCTTTCTTGGAAAGAATTGCGGCGAAAATGCCCACAATACCAAGTCCAATCAGATAGCCGATGCAGGAAAGTACCAGACTGATGATACCAAGAACAAGAGATACAATGGAAAGCATCTTTGCTTCGTGTTCATCATCATAAATCGGAACGTTGTTGTAGAGCATCTCTAAGCGGATACGTCTTGATTTGCGCAGCATAACAAACATTGGAATTGCCAGCAGGATAAATGACAGGGAATTAATTGCAGAGAAAGTATTGATCTGGGACACAATATTTCCAGCATCGAAAATTCCGGTGGAAAGCAGGCTGGCAAAATCAACAAGGGCATGGAAAATGACAAGCATCCAGAAATTGCGGGTAGATGCATATATCGTACAGAATAAAATACCCATCAAAGCAGCGGAGATAACCTGAATCAGCGCACTTGTAAATTTCACTCCGGAAAGGATATTTACAAAATGCATCAGACCAAAGAGGACGCCGCCTAAAACAATGGCACCGGTAATACCTTTTCTTGTTTTTGGAAAACTGTTCAGTAACAGATTAAAAATAACACCTCGGAAGACCAGTTCTTCTACCAGTCCAACCAGAAAAATAGCAACTATATAGAATATAATTTCCAAAGCAGGTCTTACATTTCCCGCTTTTGACATACTGCAAAGATAAATCTGTGCAATAAGGCTGAACAGACAGTAAACCACAAAGAAACCGCCGGTATATAAACTTCTGAGCCAGCCGGCAACATTTTCCGTAAAGATGCGGGCATAACCAATCACAAAGGTTATAATCAGGAAAACAATCAGAATGATAAATTCTGCGATTGCCTGAAGCAGGTAGTCGTTTTGTTCGTTTAATATCGGGATTTTTCCCATAACAAAACCCAGTCCCAACAGTAACCCGGTAAAAAGAATAACCGCTACAACAGACAGCACGATCCCAACGGGTGCTGACAGATTTTTAAATTTTTCTTTCATTGTAAAATACCTCTCCTTAGTAAATAAAATATGCGTTCATTATAGCATACATTTCCGGAAGTACATAATGAAATGTAAAAGTTATATAATTCCCTTTTGTGAAAATCATACAAATACAATAGTGTGTTTTATCTAAAATGCTAATTGACAGAAAAAAGTAAAATGTTTAAGCTATTAAGTGGTTGTTGAGTAAACAATGGGAGTGTGGGCTATGAAAATAACACTTACATCTTTTATAGAATAAGGAAGTTCATATATGTCGGAATTCTCCGGCAAGTATCCCAAATAATTTATAAAACAATTTAATATAACATAATTGCAAAAAGTTGTGATGCAAGAATGCTTTTAAGATAAGAGAAGCGTTTAATTGGGCAGGAAAGCCAATAACAGGAAATGCATTGGTTATATACTAGGAGGAAAAAATAAGAATGAAGAAGAAAAATATAACAGGAATTATAGGAATAGCGATATTCGTGATAGGAATAGTAGCAGCACTTGTAATATATAAAAAGGTGCAGACAATATCAGAAAAAACAGAGACAGGAGAAGAAGCAGATACGATTATACTAAGCGCAGATGAAAATCCATTTGGAATGGAAATAAAAAAAATAAATGAAAATTATGATTTGACGAAGGATTATTACAAAAATTATGATAACACAGGATTGCAGAAATTTGAAATTACGGCGATATATACGAATGCGACCGATTTTATAAAAGATGTAAGAGAAGCGATGGTGTACTGCCAATATATATATTTGGATGAAGAAAAGAACATTATTATAGAGTTGAATGAGGAACAAAAGGAAAAATGGATTAAGAAGGCCGAAGAAAACATTAGGAATGAATTAGAAAAAACAGATGAAGATGAATTATATAAAATATCGGTTTCGGATGATTATACCGAAGTTAATTGTCAGGTAGCTCAGAAGGCAAATGGACTTACATTTACGACAAAACTAATGATTATATTTTTTAATTCGGAAATGTATCAGATATTAAATGGGAATGCAGAGTGGTCCATTCATGTTGTGGCAAAGGATTTATATACAGGAGGAGAGTTGGTAAATATTGATTATCCGAAAGAGGTGTTTTCTATAAACGAAGAAACCTGGGACAACTTGTAAAAGATTTTGAAATTGAACGAGAGAGAAAAATTAAGCAATGCAGAACAGATATATTATTATGTTAATAATTACAACAATTGTAATGATTTTAGCATGTAGAGTGAGAAACTGTGATGAGAGATTTAGGAGAATAGTGATTAATGGGAAAATAAGGAATTTGTTTCTATTTCCAGTAGCAGTTTACAATCAAACGACAATTTTTTCCATGGTTGTTTGTGTGAGTTATGAAATGCTAATTGGTGTGGCATTATTTTCTATCTATTTGCTTAATGCAAAAGCATCAACTGTATGCTTTTTTTGGGGAGCTTTTCAAATATTTTTTGCATGTGTGGCTGCGACAGTGGAATGCTTTGCAGAGTGGAAAAAACAAGAAGAAATGAAAGAAAAAATCAAATACTTTATATTATCTATTTGTTTTATGATTGCATCTATTGTTTATTTAGTAATGGAAATTTGTGAATATTTAGAGCCAGTAAACTGAAAAATTGCATGTAAAAGATGTGCAGCGTGCAGAACAAATTCAAAGGAGAAAATCAAACATGCCTGAAAGTAAATATAAGAAAGAAAAAATTTTGAAAGGATTTCGCTGTTTTTCAATAGGACTAGCGATTTTTTGGACAATTTTTTTAATATATATTTTAATAAGTGAACATTATGCGGAGTATTATCGTATACATTTGTCACAGGTCGATGCAAGCATACCTAAGGTATATATGGATGATGAGGGGGCTGAACGCGGCAAAATAGGTAACGAATTTCTGATAAAATCAAAGGAAAACTCTTATCTGATTTATGGAATCGA
>NZ_JAJEQU010000036.1:0-3328 GCF_020687575.1 Roseburia sp. CLA-AA-H209 | reverse complement strand
GTAAGTGCAGGAACATCCATCGGCAGGGCAGTAGTAACAGAGTATGCAAAGCAGGGACTGACGGTGGCAGCCAGCAGTTATGTGGAAAAGAGCATGACAGAAGCCACCAACAGTCCACTGGCAGGCTTTGTAGTTGGTTCACTAACCGGAATAGCAACATATGGAATGCTCAATGAGGCTGATCTGGAAGTAATGAATCTGGAGGCGTCATTAGAACTTGAGAAACAGCAGATGGGGAATGTTGGAGAGAGTAGTAGTGGAAGTAAACCATATACAAATAGTCGCCCATCTTATGGTAAAAATCAAGTAAATGAAGTTTGGGAGAATGCGAAAGACCCTATTACAGGAAAAGTTTATGACCCATCTGGCGTTGAAATTACATGGGATAAAACTAAACCGAGAAATGGTCAATGGGATATGGGACATATTCCTAGTGAGAAATACTCTGAAATGCATCAATTATATATGGATGATGTGATTTCAAAAGATGAATTTTTAGAATGGTATCGTAATCCTAGAAATTATAGACCAGAGTTACCTAGTACAAATAGAAGTCATAAATATGAGTGAGGAAATAAAAATGAATATTGAGAAAGCAGATTATGGGACAATTGTTAAATTTGGTACATTAAAAGATTTACATGAAAAAATAAAGTTAAAAAATGATAATGTATCTGATATCATTAATTGGGTAGATGATAGTGGAATGAGTATTCTTGAAAGAAGCTTAGTATCCAGAAAATTTGAAATATCAAAATTTTTACTTGATAACAATGCAAAAGTAAACATAGTGTCAAAAGAAGGTAATAATGAATTTCATTTTTTGGCTCCAAATATAAATTGTATTGAAGCAGTTGAAATCGGAAAATTATTGCTAAGTAAAGGTACTTCGGTAATGCAAAAAGATGTAAAGTATGGTAATACAGCCTTTTTTTCATTATGCATGGAAGCTTTTAAGGAACGTTCAGAGAGTACAATGAATTTTATTGAAGAATGTTTTGAACAAGTAACAGATGTTGATGAGAAAAACAAGAATGGATTTACCATTCGTAAACTAATTATGGAAAGGGGAAGCGATGAATTAAAAAAAAGATTGGAGGAAAAATATGCATAGCACAATGAATTTAGGAGGTTCTGTTGTTTCAAAAAATATATTAGAAAGAAGGGGACGAGTAAAATGGTGTTTTAGAGAAGAGAGTGTAAATAATATTGATAATGGGTGGAGATTTCTTTCGGAAATAGATACAGATGAGTTTCTGGCAGATTCAAAAAACATGGTCATTTGTGATTGGGGCACAATTTTTGAAATAGAGCCTGCAATTGCTCCAATTTTTGAATTACCAATTGGAACAGAATTAACCTTAGAATATGATGGCTCACAAAAATATTTTGTAAAATCTGAAACCGGAGAGAAACTTATATTTTAATTATGGTTATACTGTCGGACATCCAACGGCTCTTGCATGTCTATTAATTAATCATCATGGCTGTTGTGAAGCAATTAAGAATCCATGATGTTAATTAATAGACACTAGCGAAATTTTGTCGAGTCGGGTATACGAAAGGACATTGCAAAATCAAAATAGAATATTTAGTTCCAATACGCTGATATAAACGTGCTCTTAGCAACAATGTAAAGTACGAGAAGATTACCAGCATCTGTGAATTAATCCAGGAACAGCTTGCCCGATGGATAGAAGAGATTGATGCGGTGAGGAGCAGTATTGTAGAAATTGCTACTATGCCGGATATATCCCAGGATTCCATGGAGTGACGGGAGACTCAAGGCTGGTATCGGTTAATCCAATCCGTGATACAGTATTTGCCAGTAATCCGGATCTCTATTATTTAATAGGAAATGTATTGACAATCGCTGCTTCTCTGATACTGACAGGAGGAATGGCAGTATCGGAGAAGCAGCGATAAGCACAGGAACATCCGTAAGCAGGGCAGTAGTGACAGAGTATGTCAAGCAGGGACTGACAATGGCAGCCAGCAGCTATGTGGACAAGAGAATGCCAGAAGCTACCAACAGTCCACTGGCAGGCTTCTTAACAGGTTCGCTGACTGGAATGCTCAATGAGATAGATGCCATGGCAAATGTAAGTGGATTACACGGTTCTTTTGCAGAAGGAATGTCAAAAGAAGATGCCCAGAAATACCTTGATTTTCTTGAGAATGGAAGCAAGGAAGGGCTGACAGAGGCAGAAATAAAAGGAATCGGAAAGGTAGACGAAACACTTGCATTAAAGAAAGTAACCCCGGAGGAGCTGTTGGAACTTAGAAAACAGCAACTGGGGAATGTGGGGGAGAGTGGTAGTTCTTCTAATACTGGAGTTGGAAATCCTGTGAAAGTAGAAGGAAGAGGTAGTACAGGAAGAACAATTCCTAATAATTTAGAAGAACAAATGGCTATGCATCAAGTACGGTCTGATCCTTTGGAAGGTGCTACTGAACTTCCAATTAAATTAAATGATACGAGGGGGAAATCATCAGATGGCTGGATTAAAATGGAATCCGTTGTAAAGATAGCTGATGGAAATAAAATTACAATCCATTATGTATATAATAAAGTGACCGGCACATTCGATGATTTTAAATTTAAGTAAAGAGAGGAATTTTATGGATAATATTATTTTTGAAAGAATATGGAAAGATTCTAATATTATAGAATTGAAAGTGATGGCAAGCTCAGAATACATTAGTGTATTTCAGAATTGTTATGTTGAGGATGTTTTATTAGAAAATGCTGCAGATAAAATAAATAATTATATCAAAAATTCTAATGAGGTATGTTATTTGGAATTTGGAAATAAGATTGGAAACTATACACCTGCTTTTTCATTAAATATTTTACCAAGTGATAATCATGGACATGTAAAAATTGAAGTAGATATAGAAATTGCGGATAATGACAGACGTGCCCATAGATGTTGCTTTTATGTTAGCTGTGAGTTGGGACAGATTGAAAGATTTGGACAATCATTAGTATCATTAATATCAGAGGATGAAGGAGTCAAAGTTTCCCTGGTATAATTTATTAGGGTTATACTTTAGGACTTCCAATTCCTTAAATCCTTTGTTCGAAAAAGTAACTGTATCACCTATCTGCTCACGAAGCGAATGTCATCATGCTGATAAAATTAGATACCAATGTTTATACATCAAAGGTACAGTCTTTTTCGACGGTATCCGGTGAGGTAGAAGGAAAGCAGCTTACAGTTCCGGATTTAAATGTATCAATGGATGCCATGACAGCGTACCGGGCAGGCTTTTCACAGTTAATTGGTCTGATGAGTTATTATCAGAGCCTCCTGACGCAGGATGC
>NZ_JAJEQU010000035.1:0-3868 GCF_020687575.1 Roseburia sp. CLA-AA-H209 | reverse complement strand
CCTGTCTTAATCTGCTCTGTTTTTGTCACACCGGGACGTGATGTTTTTAATTCAACTGTACTTGTTGTCACGTTGCCGTCTTTTGTATTTGTACTATCCTTTTCACTATCTGTTTTTTTAACAGTATTCTTGTAATTTGAAGCATAATACGATGTGCAACTGCTGTTATTGATACCTGTAATTGCCATAATCCTACCTCCCTGTTATTGAAACTTAAAATAATTTCTATTATATTGAACGACTTGGATATTTAATTTCTCTCAGCCTCAATATGATATGTAATTACTATTTTTATTTGTAAATCATAGTACTAACATCATCAAATCTTAATACTCATCAATAACTGCTCTCTATTAGGCTGAATCATTGTATATTTCTCCTTAAATGAGGTAATTGCACCATACATTTTCTCAGTTAAATTTTCTGGGATTTCGTCCTTTCCCCTGGTTTTTTGCTCCTCAATGTAAGCCGATGCCAAAGTTGACCTTGTGGTAATTTTTGAAATTTTATTCATTTCTTCACCAATAATTCCACGGGCATGCTGATTGGTTGTCTCCATTGTCACAAAGTCATCCACTGTTTTTTTATATGCAGCATCTAAATTGCTTAACTCTTCATCCTTTGTAAGCTTACGAGGTCCATTTTCATCAGCTACATATATTTCTCTGGTTCCATTTTCATAGCCCTTCACAATTTCATCATATAATTCTGCGTATGCTTTAACATAATTATTTGCCTTGTCAGTAATATTTAAGGCACTTTTTCCTGTATCAACATTTTGATTCTGCTGTGCTGCCTTCTTTTGAATTTCATAACTATAATCAATATCACTGATTTTTTTACTCGCTAACAGTTCCTTTCTTTGAACCACATCATCATATTTTTCCTGTCCACTCTGCTGTATACGATTACGATAATACTCCAATCCCTCATTAGAAATCGAAAGCTTCACTGATTGCCCCACTGTATGTTTTTCGTTTGTCTGACTATTTCCTTTCTGTACTTTATCAGTATTTTTTTCCATTATTGAATTCGTATTATTCATGTAATTAAATATTTTCATATTGTCACCTCTTTCAATTATTCAAATATCCCTGATCCAGTTCTTCTTTCGACCAGACTCTTTCATACGTTCCACCAATTTCGTCAAAAACCTTTTGCCATGTAGAAAATTTATGGATTTCCTCCATGCTATCCTTGTTATTCTGAAGCCATTCATACAGCTTTTCATACATAGAACCAGAAAACCGGACACTCCAATTGTTTTTATAATTTTCATTGTCACTGTATGACATTCCATCAGCTCCTATGGATATAATTCCCTGATCTGTCCGTTTTGCCATTCCTCTAATCTCTAAATCAGCCCAGATAAAACCTTCTTCCCGACTCTCAATTAAATTAGGGTATTTGTCAAAATACATCTCCGCTAATTCTTCATCCCTCTTCCGATCCGCTTCATTTTGCAGAAGAACCTTGCCACCTCTGCCTTCCTCACCGTCTTTTACTAAATACTGGATGCCGGTACCTGAATGTGTATTTAATGTAAATCCCTGCAAAGTCTCCACATCCAGCGAATCTTTATCCATTACATTCTGCAATGCATCTTTTAATTCATCATCTAATACCAGGGCATCGTAACTCATCGTTCCATGCTCAGAAATCAAAAACTGCTTTCCTGTTGTTTCATCCTGTCTTATTTTTATATCAGAATAGGAAAATGCCCCCAAACGCTCCCCGTCTTTATTGTATATATCAAAACATTCAGCTTCATTATCGGGTACGATTCTATAATTTTCGGATTCGTACTCTGAATATTCCTGTTTCAAAGTATTTATCGTTTTTCCTGACAGTGCCAGATAAGAATCCATCACTGTACTTTTCTTAGCACGATTGATATCCGCTCTACTGCTAATATCCTCCTTATCCACCGTCTGAGCCAAAGTGTCAGCCCACTTATTCTGGTTCCGATTTGGTTTTAGGTTGTTATAACCTGTTGAATAACGGCTCTCCGCTCCTATACTTCCAATCATTTTTTAAATTCCTCCCGGCATTTTATTCTCTTATTTTAGATGCCAGTACGGTATAAAATTCTTTTTCCTGCTGCAGATATGCTGCCCTTTCCTCTGTAACTGCTGCCAACGGATTTTCTATTCTCTCCAATACTTTGTCGATAGCTGCTAAACAACTTTCTTTCGTTTCACCAAAAATATTGTCATCACCACCTGTCAGAAAATCCTGCTCTACAGATAACTGCGTTAATGTACTGGTTACATCCGTCTGAAATGGATTAAAACCAGTTTCTTCCAATGTTTCCTGCCACGCCGCCTTTACACTCTCCGGCACTGTCTGAAGGTAATAATCACTAATATATGCAATCTGCTTTTTGGTCTTTTCATCTGCAAACTGGTAGGTTCTGTTATTCGCTTTTAACTGTTCATATGCCGCCTGCGCATCACTGTTCGCTTCTGACTCATACCAACCATCTTTATTTTTGCTATATTTCATACCATTGACCGTAAAATCTTTGGAAGTGTCTACACCCAGATAAGACATAACATCCGTAATTCCCTCTGTATACCGGGCATATTCCTCCTTTGAATGTGCTACAGTAGTCATTGTCCCACCTGCATTTCGCAGCATGGATGCCAATGCATCTGCCATTCTCTGTGCTTTTACATATGATTGTGTATCATACGGATTATCTCCACCAGAAACCTCTACTCCATGCGCCGTAACCGTAAGCACATGACCTCCATTAACACGGATTCTTTGCCCTTCCGCAATATTAACAGAATTATTCTGTCTGCTAAGTGACGAACTCTTCGCCAATTTTATAGGTGTTTTTAACACTTGAACCAAATCTTCTACCGGATTTAGTAAGTGCTGCGACATCGCCTCATTATAGGTTTCCTTATCTTTAATAGCTGTATTTTTGTAATTAGATGTAAGTCCTCTTGTATTAGGATTAATATAACTTGATATTGACTGCATTGTCTCAATCTCCTTCGTTTATTCTAAATTCTCTTTTCCTTCTATGTCCAAATAACTAAGCCTTATTTATACTTACTATTTGCATTTGGCAAATTAAGATATGTATCCATACTTTTCGTCCAAAGCAACGATAAGTCAAACCTTCCCAATTTGTTTAAATCTTCTATGCTTTTTTTGAACATTGAGATAAAATCTCTTCTGTCGTTAAGTCCCATATTACCAGCTTCAAGCGGCAAAGATGTGAAACCTCCCTGCTTCTCCACTTTGTAATGTGCCTCCAATGCACGCATTTCGACTACTGTAGCACTTGATGGATTAACGTCATTGATATATATTCTTTGTTCAAACTCTTTTCCATTTTCATCCACACCTTTCGCTAACACCACCGGATTTTCATCCGTTGAATCATCCGCATATTTAAGACAATAAGAAAGACCGGTGCCATTACCTCCTGTCCACAACATATTATCTGTTGTGAATATCTGATATACCTTCGGTGTTTCTGCCGTATAAAATGTCTTTTCCCCAGATGCAGGCGTTTTCATATTATTGCCTTTTTGTTGGCGGTACATTGAAGATACCGTATTTAGACCAGAACCAATGTGCATACTTCTGTTCCTCCAATCATTTTATCTGAATTGTAAATGTACTGCTTGTATTCCACCATCGTCATATCTTTAGCAGACACAGAACCTATTTTTGAATTGCCCACTATACTTCCACTAGCTTCGCTCTTTTCTCTTACACTATCCGCAAACCTTGTATCTTCCTTCTCCTGATCTTTAGCCGCATTTTTCTGCTGGTACTGATTGTAAGCCCGTGTCATATAGTTCACATTAATTGTATTACTCATAGTAACCTCCTTTGCTTTCTTTAT
>NZ_JAJEQU010000034.1:0-5021 GCF_020687575.1 Roseburia sp. CLA-AA-H209 | reverse complement strand
GGAGATATGCATGACAGACGCGAGGTATGCTCTATCAGAAAAACAAAAAGAGCATATGGCATTGTTTACCCGATGATAAAGAGCAAATATATTAGGACAAGATTGAACAAGTGGCAAGAGTTTAGGAGAACAAATGCAAAAGAGTAAACAAAAATATCATATTTCTATGGAAAAGTACAATATAAAAAAAGGGTTAATTGTGTATACATGTATTGTTCTCGTTTTTGGTGGATGTATACAGGCAATTAATGATAAATATATAAAAGAGCAACTAACATTGTTATTTGTGGATTTGCTTTTAATAGAAGCGTTTTTGACAGTAATATTTTCTGTTCAGTTTTTTCGAGATGGATATATTATTCGTCATGATGAAATAGTATTTTTTCATAAATTCAAAAAGAACAGAAAAAAATTGAAGGAAATAGAAGCTGTTGTGATATCGAATGCATACATATATTTTCATGGAACAAATCCAATTAATATGTGGAAAAATGGAAAAATAATTCCTTGTCCATGGTTTACTTTATTTTTTGAAAAAATAGATCCAATGGCGGTAGCGTTATATCCAGATAAAGTGACTTCCATTGAAATAGAGAATAAAATATTTAAATCTAAGCAAAAAGTGGGCTTTATCTACCAGAAAGATGTAATTGCTGAAATAATGGAAAAATACACAGGAAATATATATATTACAAAGTCGCTATATCTAAATTTTAAAAATGAAATAGATGAAAGAGCAGCAACAAAGTCAATACATATTATTTGAATTATGATGAATGGGATGGAAATGTATTTGAAGCACAAACTTCTGTGAATAGTTAGAAGGAGATAGAGATGTCACCAAGAGGGCAGGATACAATGGAAAAAATACAAGATTTTTTAAAGACAAAAAAGAAATACGAAGCTAATTTATGGAATGATCAGATAGGATTTTTCCTAATAACAATTATCTTTTTAGGGGTGCAAATATTGAATTCATGGAAGGTATTGGCGGTCTGTACCATAATAGAAATTTGTCTTCTGATTCTTTGTTGGAGGATGGTGCTTTATTGGGTTAATGAGAAAACCAAATAATTATTTGATAATAGGAATAGTGGGAACAATACTGATTGCATTGTGTTATTTTGGACGCTTTTGGTTAGTAAGAAAACGAATACATGACGGATGGTATGAAAACGGAAAGAAAAATGGATCAAATGGTAAAGAAATTGCAGCATCAGTTGCAATAATGACTTTTATGACACTAAGATTATGCAGAAACCAAACCGGGTCGAAACTGGAAAGCATGGGTCAAAATGAGACATATGCAATTGTAGTTGTACTACTTTTTGCACTTGCGATGTTCACCTCTTTGTGGGTCGATGCTGGTATGATGTATTACTATTTCAGAAAATATGAACAGGCTAATAAAAATTAGAAATATTTTGTCTTGATAAAATGACAGAGTATACAAAACTGTAGGTGGAACAAGAGTATAGTTCATTTTAAAATTAGTGATTAGAGCTGGCGAAAACAGATGATGAATAAACAAAAATATTATATTTCAGTAGTATATCACAATGTAATGAGAGGACTGGCAATATATTGTGGTCTGATTTTAGGAATAATTGTTATGTTAAAACTTGCTGGTGACAGATATGGAATTGTGTCAATTCTTGTCCTGCTTGAATATGTAGGGATTGCGTTCTTATTAGTTTATGAAATCGGGTTCTTCATAGATGGATATTACATTCAGGATGAGAAAATAGTTTATTATCATAATTTTAAAAGACGAAAGAAAGATTTATCTGAAGTGAAGTCAGTCATAATATCCAATACCTATCTTTATCGACGAAATTTAAGAGTAAATATATATAAAAATGGCAAATTCGTTCATTGTCCGTGGATAACACTCTTTTTTGAAGAAATTGATGCGGGATTAGTGGTTAAAGATAGAAAAGAACTAAATACACTGAAGGTTGAACATCAATTATACAAGAATTGTTCTAAATATGGTTTCATTTATAAAAATAATATGGACAAGTTTTTAATGAATTTTACCGGAGAGGTATATATAGCTAAAACCATATATTTAAATTTTGAGGAAGAAATGAAGAAATTATTTGGAGCAAAGGTGATATATATTATTCCAGATATGGGAGGAGAGAATTAGAAGAGGAAAAGTTGTTTGGTATTTTTACAAATCAGATAAACATAGTTAAAAGAAATGGAACAGAATATCGATTCTTTTTAGAAAAAAGGAATAAGGTAGTAGAGTTTTTACAGACGAGGTGATAAAGAAAATGCACTTATTCATAAAATGTATTATGTTTTCTGTCTGGATGTGGTTTATAGTTAGGTTTTCAGAAAAACCATCAGGCAGAAGAAAAATTTGGATAGATAATCGATTCTTATATGTATTTACCTGGTTGTGGCATTCTTATGGAGAAATTTCGATTATGGGGTTGATGTATGCGATAGGTGTACAGGTAGTTGATATTATTGGAGTCGTTTTTTATTTATTGATGCCATTAAATAGAGAAATAATATGCATTTATTGGTTAAAGTTTCTTTTGGGAGTTCTGTTTTGGGCTGCTGGAATTGGAATATTTGATATGGCAAAAAATGCAGAAGAGAAAAGAGAAAAAATTCTACTGTATTTTAGTTGTTTTTCAGTTTTAGCTTTTGGAATATGGTATGCATTATATTTAATACTGGCGGATTTTATAGGATTATTTTAGACGAGGTGATAGCATGAAATATTTTTTAATTATATTAATAATTTTAGCATTTGTGATAGGAATTTTTGATTTAAAGTTTATGCTTGAATGTAAGAAAGAGCAGAAAAATAATAAAGCAGAAGCATTTATCTATGTAGGGGATAAAAAAATAATATGGATATTTGGAATTCTGTTTTATATAATTAGTGTTTTGGAATGGGTGATTCTGTTATTTTCAATAGAAGTTGCGTCACTATTTCTGTTTCTTTTTTGCTGCTGTATGGTTCAGCTTGGTTTTGCAACATTTTTGTGTCAGCATTTTACATATTCGGCAGTATTTATAAAGAAAAATGAAGTATTTTACTATGCAGAAAGAAAACTAAAAAATATCCCAATCGGGCAAATCACCGGGGTTAGTGCAATGCCGGGAAATGTGGCATATCTGTTTTTTAATGAAAAAAAGGAAAGACTGTTTGAACTTCAAATGAAAAAAGCTAATGCGAGAAAAATGCTGGAATATATCATAGATAGACAGCAGAACAATTAGAAGAACGAAAAGGAGCCGGTTGCAATGGGAATCAGGGAAAAGTTACATCTTTTTAAGAATAAAGATAATGCAGTGGAAAATAGTTCCAAAGAAGCAGCAAGAAAGTGTGTATTAAAAGTACAGGATAAGTTCCGCCTTAGAAATACAGATGATATCGTGGTTGTAGGTGAACTGAAGGGAAAAATACAGGTGGGTGATGCTGTCTACATGAGTAATTTTTCGGATGATGATGGAGAAATACTGGTGACAGTAGTGCTCGGAATAGAAGTTGGACAGGGAAAAACTGTGCGTGAAGCAGAAAACTGTCGGGTAGGATTGAAATTGGAGCAGACTGGAACTTATCCGATAAAATGCGGAACAATGATATATTCAAGAGCGACAACTGTAGAAGAAGTACATGATACCTATATTTCTGGTCTGGGAGATACTTATGTATCGTCAAAACAACTGGTACTTTCACAGAAAGAACTTGATGAGTTAAGCATTACGGATTGTTCAGAAATCTGGCGTTTGTATGCGTGGTATAAAACGAAAGTAATTCCGGCAAAGGATGATGCTGAAAAAGAAGAAGTCCGAAAGAGGATTGGTGTAATTGCAAAAGCCCTTGTTCAAAAGGTATTGGAAGCACCTGCTATTTATTGCGTATACAGTAAAATCACAGGAGAGCCGGCACTTTTTTCCCAGACGGTAGACCGGCAGGATGGCACATATATGTGTACACCACCTGACATCTGGATTCTGACTAAGGCATATAAGGATATATTTAAAGTCAGATTTCCGGAAGAACGGTATGAAATCAGAGAGATTAAAAACGATGATTCCCATAAGGCAATTTACAATTTCCTGGGATACTGTTTTTATATGAATGGTGCCTGTGGAGTCAAAGTGGTAAATGAAAATACGGCAATAGCAGCACCGGAATTTGTTCCGGAGCCGGACTACAGCAACATACCGGAAATTAGCATTCCGGTTACCAACCCTGACCTGGTAAGATGGATGCTTCTGATTGCCCAGCTTGGGCATCCGACAACAGACGAGCAGAAGCTTATTTACAAATTATATTTTAGATTTCTGTCCATAGAAATGACAAAAGCCAGATTTATTATTCCAACTAAAACGTCAGAAGATTTTCCGGAGCCGGATGAAAATGGCAAGACAGTACTGAAAAAGGATATGCAGATTTCACTTCCGACCATAGAAGGAAAGCACAATAATGCAGCGGTCAGAATGTATACGGACTGGAAGCGGCTGCAGGATGCTATGGGAGATGGCTGGAAAGGAATGGTACAGCCGATAGAAGGAATCATTGACCAGTTTGACTGTGCCATCAATCTGACGGAGCATGAGAAAGCCGGCTGCTATGTCGATAAGGAAATGTTCCGGGAAATGCAGTCCTTCGAGAAAGATTTCCAACAAAATAATTGACAAGAAATGACAAAGAGAGTAATCTATTAACAGAAAAAGTAATTTGATGAATGGGAGTATGAGTTATAAGCGATAGCTAGTACAAATATCACATAATTCAGATATGTTGGAATTCTCCAGCGGTAATCCCATTTGAGACTAAACTAAAATACATAGGTAGTGTAACTGATGCTGTGAAATATAGTTCAGTGTTTATTTGTGTATTTGGAAAATTTGTATTAAACAATAGCCAGATGAGTGGAGAGAAATCTTTGAGGAGTCTGGTTGATATGAAAATGATGGATAATCCGGTATTATCCGTTAGTAAGGAACTATTCCAAATGTTCAGGAAGGTGATAAAATGAAACTTA
>NZ_JAJEQU010000033.1:0-5954 GCF_020687575.1 Roseburia sp. CLA-AA-H209 | reverse complement strand
CGGACAATCACATTGCCGGAAGTAGGGGTGTCCAGCCCGCCCATCATGTGAAGCAGGGTGGACTTGCCGCTGCCGGAAGTTCCCACAATGGCCACAAACTCGCCGTCCTCCACGGAGAAGTTCACGCCGTCAAGGGCGCGGGTGATGTTCGGCTCTGTACCGTAATACTTTTTCAGGTCGATAGTCTGTAAAATTCTCATAAAATTCAATCCTTTCTTTGTTTGTTGTAAATGCGGAACGCTGCTGCGCCGGTGGCCGCCAACTGTACCAGAATCAGCACAGCGAACAGTCCGAAGCTCTCATAGTAGAACAGTTCATCCCAAAACAGGAGAACATCACAGAGAGCAGTCAAGGCAACCACCCAGCGGATGTGCCGGGCCAGCCATTGCCGGAACACCAGCACAAGGGCAACGGGCGGGACGATCAGTAGCGCCAGATTCAAAATCAAGGTCGAGGTCAGTTCCATTGCGTCGCCTCCTTGTTTTTGTTGATAAGGTCATTGTAAAACCCAAATGTCCGCGAAATGTTACAGCGGCCAAAAAATTTCATTGAAAATCGGGAGGAAATGTTACAACGCTCGGACATTTCAAAAAAATTTACGGCGGGCAGCCGGAAATGGCCGTCCGCCGTGTTCTATTTTGTCGGCAGCATAATGGAAAATTCCGAACCCTTGCCCGGCTCTGAAACCACTTTGATATAGCCGCCCTGCCTCGTTACGATCTCGCGGGCCAGATACAGGCCAATGCCCACGCCCTGCTGTTCGTGTACTTCTTCCTCACGATAGAAGCGCCGGAAGATGGCGGCCTGATTGCTTTCGGAAATTCCCTTGCCGGTGTCGGTCACTTTGATCTCCACATACATTTCCCACAGCACCACCGACACAGCAATTTTCCTGCCTGACGGGGTGTACTTCACCGCATTGTCCAGCAGGTTAAAGAGGGCTTCGGATGTCCACTTGCTGTCATGGGAAACGGTCAAATCCTCCGGGCAGTCCACGGACACGGCGATTTCCTTTTTCTCCGCTGCATACACGATCCCACTCATGGCCTGTGCCACAGTATCAAAAAGACGGCCCGGCTTCTTATCCAACTGGATCACGCCCGTTTCCAGCCGGGAGGTTTTCACAAGGGCCTGAAAGAGAAAGTCCAGCTTATCCGTCTGGCTGCGGATTCCCCGGATAAAGTCGGTGCGCTCCGCCTCGATCATAGGCTTTTCCAGCAGCGTGTCCGTCGCCATTTTCAGATTGCTTACCGGCGTTTTCACCTGATGGGAAATATCTGATACAAGGGTCTGTAACTCCTGCCGTTCCTCGTCCACAAGACGGCGGTTCTCCTGCATGATCTGGTAAAGCCTTGCCAGCCGGTGTCCGATTCTGGCAAGCTGGGTTTCGCTGTCCTCTGGGCGTTTTGGCGCTTCATTCCCGGCGATCATATGGTCTAAGGTCTGGCACAGGTCGGCGGTAAACTGCGACAGCCGCTTTCCAAACGCCTGCGTCAGTACAAAAATCCCCACAAGGGCACACAGCAGCAGCGCCCCGCCCGTCAGCAGCACCGCCGTCTGTTTTGTTACCAAAAACAGGGCTATGGTGATCCCGGACATGGAGAGGACAAGCCCTATTGCCACCCGGCCAAACAGCCGCTTTACCGAGAGGTTCTTAACCTTCATTTTGCCTCGCCTCCCGTCCATTGATAACCCATGCCGTAAACGGTCTTGATGTAGGGCGCGCCGCCGTCGGATTCGATCTTGCTGCGAATCCGGCTGATGGAGGTTGTCAAGGTGTGTTCGTCTACAAACCTCTCGTCTATATCCCACAGCTTTTCCAAAAGCTGCCCACGGGTCAGCACTTGCCGGGGATTTTTGCGGAACAGGTTCAGCATTTTATACTCCATCGGGGATAGAGTCAGGGGCTTGCCGTTTAAGGAAGCCGTCTGCTCTGAGAAGTCCAGAAACAGCCGCCCATCGTCGTAAATATCCTTGGCTGGTTTGTGGTGTTCCAGCATGGCGAACATGGCTTTGATTTTCCGCTGCAAGGCCCCGATCACAAAGGGCTTTGTGATGTAGTCCACCGCGCCCACTTCATATCCCCGTATCTGATCGCTCTCCTGATCGTTGGCGGTCAGGAATATTACGATGGTGTCCGGGTGCTGGGGCTTTATCAGCTTGCATAGCTCAAAACCGTTGCCGTCCGGCAGGTTGATGTCCAGCAGCACTAAATCAAATTCCCGCTGGCGGATGGCTTCGGCTGCGGTTCTGGCATTTAGGGCAGAAGTCACGCCGTAGCCGTCTGCGGTCAGGTTATAGTCTAACATCTTATTCAAAAAACTGTCGTCCTCGACAATTAAAATCTGCTCCATATTCTCACTTCCTTTGCTTTTTGCAGATAGTATAACAGGCAAATGTCCGAGAATTGTTACAAGGACAAATATATTTATCATTTTACAGCTTTTTTATGTGTACTGCAATTTTATAAAAGAAAGGACAGCAGTATCATCAAATTGCTGTCCTTGCGGTTTATTATAGCTGGTAGTGTATAAGCGTGGGTTCATCATATTTGGTGTGGTATCTTTAACTATGGGAAACTCCGCGCTCCCATTTCGAAACTGCTTTGTCTGAAATATGAAGCTGTTCTGCAAGCTGCATTTGTGTCCAGCCTTTCTTTTTCCGAAGGTTTCTGATATATTCGCCTGTTTTTTCTTTATCCATACCCATCCTCGTCCGTTTGCCGGACTTCTTCTCCTCCCTGATATTTTGATACCTTTATTCTATATGAATTTCGATATTTTTGCACTCTACTCCTGGTTTAGTACATATAAAAATGCAGGAATCAAGGTTTTTCCTCTCTTCCTGCATTGCTTACTTTTTGATTATCTCACAGAATTTTTTTATTTCATCCTGCCTATTTGCTAAATTTTCTTTATATTCTATTCCACATAATCCTAATTTTCCGCAAGCTTCAATTTCCAAATGTCCGTAAAAATGTTCTATACTACTTATAATTCTTTCGCATTCTGGCATACTAGGACCTGTTCTTAAAGCAATCGTATATCCCATTTTTCCACTTTGCAGGCTTGCATGCGGTTCATGTGTATTGCACCAAGGTGTACATCTATCTATAAACACTTTAAATTGTCCTGGAATATCCGCCCAGTAAGACGGGGAAACTGAAACAATTTTATCCGCCCAATCATATATTTCCATTAATTTCACTACATCATCTTTTTGGAAACATTCCGCTGTTTCATGACATTTACGGCAGCCTTTACACATCTTTATTTCAAAATCATCAATACATACCGTTTTTACAATATTGTCCTCCTCCACATATTCTTTAACAAGATCGACAATTTCTGCAGTAGCTCCATTTCTGACAGGACTACAGTTTATCACTAATATTTTCATATTTCCTCCACAATCTCACTGAAACTCATCAATTTCCGATTGAGATTTCACCTGTTTTAGGGAATTTAATAACTGTTATATTTTGTTATTAAATTCTCTGCAAACCCTTGAAAACACTGGATTTATCGCAGGTGAGCTTTCCCTTATTGTTTCCCTTGTGTTATATCGTCCCGTCAGCGTTTACGAACTCTGATAAGGGCAAATACAAGGGCAAGAAAAATCTATAAAACAGTATAACACAAAATAAAAGTGACATGGTGAACTGATTGAAATGCTTCTGATTTTTGTAACAAATGACTGATTGAATGATAAGGAGATTCTATACGATGAGAACAATATTTGCAGAATACAATCCACACAGAAACAGCATTGATATTTATACTTCTGCTGGTTATATGCTCCGCATTGACTGTTGGGAAGCCGAAAAGGATTTAAAAACCACACCCGGATCAGACTGTGCATTGAACGCACTTGCCATTGATAAACCGCTTGAATATGCAAAATTATATCTTGATGAAACAATGCAGATATGGGTAGATGCAGAAGATTCATTAGAACTATGGTGATTTTTTCAACAGCACTAAGGTTACTTTTTCCCAATCTCATTTATTGAGAATCGTCTTTTTACCGTGCATATATATTCAATATCTTTTTATCTATTATAATGAAATCAAGGGCTGGTCTAATGCCAGCCCTACAAAAATGAAAATTCACATAGAAAATAAATTTACAATTTTTCCGATATAAACCTGTTATCAACAAATACAAACATAATTTATATTATCGTATCTATTGATATGATATGTATTTCAAAGAGTTACCAGAAGTTTTTGAAAACTTTTCCCTTGTGATATTATCTAAAGCTCCTAATTTTATACTTTTCCCATGATGGAGCAGCTTATTTGACCGTATCTCTAGCACCAAAGATGTTGTATTCTATACTGATACATCAATAGAATTGCGAACTAACCTATTACCATTTTTGACAAGCGTAGATTCCACTGATTCTCTTGTAACGTTATCAAGAATGCTTGTATCAAACTTTTGTCCCGGCTTCCAATTTGGATTAGCCGATTTCACTGCTGCATACATAGCAGCTCTATACTGTCCTTCGTATTGCTCTAAAGTCCATGTACCACTTAAACGTTTGTCTTTACTTACGCTTAACTGATAATCCTTAAAAATATCTGAACGCTTAGTTGTATCACCATTTGAAATACCGTTTTCCTTAATAAATTCCCTCTTCACATTATCAAACATCTTTTGACGATATTCCTCGGATACACTCGTGAGCTGCTGCCATGATGTACCTTTTCCGGTAACATCCATTCCCGCCACTCCATTTGCATTCAGTAAATCGCCATCCGAATCAAATTGCTTCATCAGATTCTTAATAATGGTATCTCTTCCACCGAATGTTTCATATATCAATCTTTCTTCTGCTGACATCATGGCTTCATTTTGCATAATACCAGATAACCAGCCTTTTTCTTTCAAAGCCTTATATTGTTTACTATTTGTGTTGATACCATTATAGGTATTGCCTAATCCGCTGATATTCATTGACATATAAAACCTCCTTGTAAATAAATTCAAAATCCGTTTAGAATTAACTCAATGCTATATAGTATATATCGTCATAAATCTCCAAGAAATAAGTTTCACTGTTAAGTGCCCTCTTGATTATACAGGTGGTTGTTGCGTGTTCTTCGTTCCTCTTTGGATAACTTTTGACGCAACCTCTTTTCCAAGTTCTCAAACTGGCGGATTTTCTTCTTTCCATCCTCAATCTCGGCTGTCCCTTGTGGGTGTCAATCAAAATTATTTTTCTTGGTCTGCGTCAACCGTTCCAACACCGTCATCAGTATATAGCTCGGCTGGAATTGAATTGACAGCAAGTTGTTTTTCTGGCGGTATCGAATTATACCACTCAAGCCATTCAAGGGTTTCTTCGGATAAGTCCGATTTGTTAAATAACTGTCCTTCAAATTCAACCGTTTCATTTTCAGCATCTTCCATATGACTATATAAGAAATATTTACCATCAATTAAAACCACAATATTATTTTCATATTGATATACTTTAGCACCTACAATATCGTCATTGGCTTGGAAATTCTCTTTTGGCTCTTGCGATGAGCTAACTTTGCTTTCGATTTCCCCTAAATAAGTGAACTGGCTTTCTTTATCTGTAAAATCGAGTTGACTATCCGTATATTGATACAACTTGTTATTTACATAAACCATAGGAGCCAAATCTCCAGAAATAGGGGGATTAGAGCCATTAAGTAAACGCGGAATTGTAACTACGCAAATTATAAGGCAAAGACAGGCTGCCATAATTCCCCACTTTATCCATATAGGCTTTTTCATTTTCGTTTTGTAGTTGAGTGCTTCATCAACATATTTTGTATCAAGCTCGCTCATAGCGTCAGAAAATTTCTTTGCGTTCATACGAATACCTCTCTTTCAATCAAGGGTAGTGTCAAAAGACTACCTCTTTTTTGTTCTAAAACCTTTATTTTAGGGAGTTTGCAAACAAAAAGAGCAATCCC
>NZ_JAJEQU010000032.1:0-8511 GCF_020687575.1 Roseburia sp. CLA-AA-H209 | reverse complement strand
ATAAAGAAAGCAAAGGAGGTTACTATGAGTAATACAATTAATGTGAACTATATGACACGGGCTTACAATCAGTACCAACAGAAAAATGCGGCTAAAGATCAGGAGAAGGAAGATACAAGGTTTGCGGATAGTGTAAGAGAAAAGAGCGAAGCTAGTGGAAGTATAGTGGGCAATTCAAAAATAGGTTCTGTGCCTGCTAAAGATATGACGATGGTGGAATACAAGCAGTACATTTACAATAAAATATCTCAAATTCCAATGCACCCCACAAGAGCAGGCGAATCAATATCTGTTACAATTTCAGAGGCGGGTTTTGAAGCGATGAAGAATGATCCAGAGTATGAAGCATGGGTATTAAATGATTTGCAAGTGGGTTGGTCACAACCGGATAAATGGTCCGGTATATGTGGAGGAGCGTTTTCTACAATATATTATGGAGCATCAAAAGAAGAATGTCATGCTGAGATGTGGAGTGATGGTTATAACAATGGGAATGGTGGGAAGATTTTTAATGATAAGTCAAAAAATAGTTTTTGGGAGCGCAGAATAGAAAATAAAAAGAGAATAGAAAATCAGGTAAAGAAACAACAGGAAAAAAAGCGGATTCAGAAAAAACAAGCGGAAAGAACAGCTTATGAAGAATATGCGCAAAATAAAAGGTTATCTGCTCAGGATGCCAGAACTCGATTGGTGGCTGAGAGTAGTTCGTCTGCTAAGACTGTCACAATAAGTCAGGCAGTAGCTTCTTATGAGGCAAATTTTACAATGGCAGTAAGCGTATCGAACAAAACCCAATAGCCTGCAAATAAAAATCAAGGCTAAATAGAAAGGAGAGATGCAGTATGGGAATTAATGGAGTATCATCGTATGCCAATACATACACATACGGAAATGTAAAAAATGAAAATGTAAAGCCATCAAAGAATAGTGAAAAGAATTATTATGCAGGATACACTATGAATTCAGCCAATAAGTTTAAAAATGTATCAGACTATTCAAAGTATTTGACTAACAAGTATAAATGTTTGACTCCATGCAAAAATGCTTCTGTATTGATTGACAGAAGTGTAATGCAAAAGGCATGTGGAGATGAAAAAACTGCGAAATGGCTTGAGGAAAATTTAGCAATTATGCCAGATGTTATACGAAATGCACAGAAGGCGGCAATAAGTCATGGTAGTAAACTGATATCAGTGGAGTTTAAGTTTACGAATAATGGAACCGAAATGACAACCTGTGGCATTTTTGGAGAGACTGGTACGGATTCAGAAATTGACAAATGGCTGGAGAGAATGAAAGAGGATAAAGAAAAAGAAGATAAAAAAACAGAAAATATGATTGCTATAGAAGCGACAACTAAAAATAAGGTAGGTTTTGATACATATGCATAGTATCAATTTCTATAATTTTGAAGAAAGAAAAGATTACAAACAAGGTTAGGAGAATCCGATATATAATAAGAAGGTTGGTGATATTATGAATATATTTTTTAACAGCCGAATAAATGCTAATCAGTCATTGCTTAATGTTCTGTTTGGTCAACAGCAAAAAGCGGCAAGCAGTCAAAACACTGGTTGTAGAGGCACAAGAGATACCTTAACGATAAGTGCATCGGGAAAGGAAAAACTGACAAAAAGTACAAGTGGAAGAACACATAATACAAGTATTGACAGCAGCATTGACTTAAAGTCCTATATAGCTTCAGCAAAAAAAACGAATCAAGAGCTCATTGAGAATGCAGGAACACAGATTAATGCGAAAACAAGTGAATATATGAGTACAGGTAAAGCATTTAGGGCGGCATTAACGGAAAAGTATTCTAAGCTTGCCGCAGAAGCAAAAACACATTCTAACCCAGAAAATTATATTCATTCCAAGTATTTTGATAAGAGTTCAGAGTATTACGAGACTAATTTGACTGATACAGAACGTAGGATTGCATATAATTATGAGATGCAGATGTGCCGGACAGGAAAAATAAATGGTGTAAATTATCAGGATTCTTTGTTCAGGGGAATTGAAGTGGACGGCGACAGTGTAGATTCGGATAAAATCCAATTTGAAAGAGCATTGGTAAATTCACAGATTTCAAATATTTTAAAGCAGGCTGGTGTAGATACATCTCCTATTAAGGAAGAGTGTACTTTTACTGTCGATCCATACAGTTACGAGATAACGGTAGATGGTGTGGATGAAGAAACAAAGGTGTTGATGCAGAATGCTTTAAATGTAGGTAATAATGGGAAAAATCTCTATAAGCATATCTATTATTGCTCAACACAAGATGGCTGTGAGAGTTCTCAAGTAACAGAGGAATCAAAGATGAAATACGAAGCATATCATCAGGTTTATAGTTATACAGGATATGAATTAGACAAACTTGAGGAAAAAAATGGGACATATTATACGGAGTCGGGAGAGAATATATTAGACTTAGTGGATAGTGCAGTTGAAAGTTCCGGAAAAGTTCCGAAAGAGTTTAAGCAGCAAATGAATAATTGGATACATGACCTGGTTTCAACTATTTCAACCAGAGGATGGAACAATGTGCCAGATATGACTTTAAGCATTTTATATGGAAAGAGCAGCTTAAAGGATATGAACCAGTTGATTACATACCAGTATGAAGCTGATCGTATGAACAGACAATGGTATTCTGTGCTTTAGAAATATAATATTTTTTTGCAAACTGGTTGAAAAATTACGAAAAAAGGAGAACCCTGTATGGGAATTGGAATCATTCAGAATCATAGTCAGTATAAGAATATTTGTGGTAATTATACATATCATATGCCGGCTCCGGTATGCCAATCAAAAATGAAGGACTTAGGTGATGAATTTGTTCTGACGGAAAAAATGATGGAGACAATAATCTTTATCGTAATGCTTTTACGGGGGCATCTACAAGTGCAACAGTAAAAGGATACGGTTCGGGAGTTGTGGATTTATCGTTATTGAACATTGGCACCAATAAGAACAATCGTTTTATTGGTTCATTGAGTAATGACAGGGATGAGGAATATCGTCTGGCTGGCTATGTAGAGGAATTAGATCGTTTTTTGAATAAGGTATCAAATGGGAACGTAACAGTAGATGATTTATGATGTTCTGGCTTATAAAAAGGAAAATGGGACGATTCCAAGATATCAGATTCAGATGGATGTGGGAGGCAATTAAAATAAGTAGTATAGGAAGTCAGTAGTGCGTGAATAAACTGCTGACTTCTTTTTTTGATAGATACAGTCACTCCCAGGAGCGTGTGCCGGATAAAACAAATTAACAGGAAGCAGATAAAGCGATATATGTGATATTCTATTTCACAACAAAAAAAGGTCGGTTCACAACATGGCGGCTGGCTATTAAAAGACTTTTTCCGATATAATAAATATAATTGTATGTAAGTAAGGAAGTGACAAGATGCAAATAGCAGTCTGCGATGATGAAAAATCTATAGGATTGATATTAGAGGAAAAAATAAAGAAATTATTACCAGATGCAGTAATAGAAAAATATTTGTCTGGTGATGAATTGATTGCAAGTGGTTGTGAGCCGGATATTCTATTTTTAGATATTCAGATGCCAGGAATGGATGGAATGGAAACGGCAAGGATTCTTCGTCAGAAAAATGAAAGAATGGTATTGATATTTGTAACTGCTGTGGAGGAGTATGTTTTTCAGGCATTTGATGTTGCAGCATTTCATTATCTGGTGAAACCATTTTCAGATGAAAAATTTGAGGAAGTTGTGAAATGTGCAGTCAGAAGCATTGAAAAATATTCTGAAAATCAATCGGATGAAAAATACATGATGGTGCAGTCCGGAGGAAGCCATATGAAAGTGTTTTTGAAGGATATTGTGTATGCTGAGGTATATAATCGAAAAGTCATTATCCATACACGGGATACGAATATTGAATATTATGGAAAATTGCAGGAACTGAGTGAAATTGCGGGAGCAGATTTTTTTCGTACACACAGAGCCTACCTCGTACATTTCAAATATGTTCAGAAATATGATGCAAATTGTGTGACGATGGAAAATGGAACTGCATTGATTGCAAAACAGAATTATTCTGAGTTTGTAAAACAATATTTGAAATATAATCAGAGGAAAGGAAAAGAAATCGGATGAGTTTGGTAGAAAAATGCTGGATGGTTACATCGAAAATTTCTGTTATTGCACTCCTTATGATTACAGGAATCTATTTTGGAAAATTTGTTTGTCCCTATATAAAAAAGAAAAAAGGGGCTGTGGCAGTCAGTATTGTTTATATTACGATTATGCTTGTTTTATATATGATTCCGCCACAGATTGATAATTTTTCCGCATATCTGATTGGAGTTATAGCAGCGTTTCTTGCAATGTATGTAGAGGACAGAAGAAATATATATCAGAAAATATTTCTTGCAATTACGTTCTTTTCTATCCGATGGTTAACGGTTGCAATGGCAGGCAGACTTGATGATCTTGTTACAAAAGCACTTGTATTTCGGAATATGAGTGCAGAAAAAGTGTGGTTGCAATACGGACTATATGTTGGAACCAGAGTTTTGGATATTGTACTTTGTATTGCTTTTATTGCGGTTGCAATAGGACTGATCAATAAAGCGTATATATACAAAAAAGATGAAATGAGCGTCAAAGAGATGGTAATGCTTATTATACCTTCACTTGTAGGCGTCACTGGGTATGGCATTTTACAATATTATCTCATGATATACGAAAGAGATACTGGAAAGAACTTGATTGATACATATGGATTTTATGGAGCTTTAAGCTTTTTACACTATCTGATTTCCATAGTTGCTATTCTTGTTGTGATTGTAATGTTTCAAAACTGGAAAGAGATGCAGGAAGAACAGCGGGGACAAGAGCTGGTATTAAATCAGATCAGTGACATGAAAAAGCATATCGAGGAAGTCGAAAAGTTGTATCGGGATATCCGCTCCATGCGCCATGATATGGGAAATCATATACAGACACTGGAACATCTGGTGGCACATAATAATATGGATGATGCTACAGAATACTTGGAACATCTGAAAAATGAATGGGACGAGGTATCTCCGGAAATAAAGACAGGAAGTCCGGTAATTGATGTCATTTTGATGGAAAAGCTGAGAGAAGCAAAAGAAAGGCAGATTCGGTTTCTGTCGGATTTTCATTATCCGCAGAATACGAAGTTAAATGCATTTGATTTGAGTGTGATCATGAATAATGCCTTGAATAACTGCATGGAAAATGTAAGTGGAGATGATCCGTATATCAGCATTTCTTCTTTTCGGAAAAACAGTATCTTTATGATAACCATAAAAAACAGTTTTGGGGGTCAGCTTAATTTTGGTGATAGCGATTTGCCAGAAACAACCAAATCTGGGAGGGAACATGGAATGGGTTTGAATAACATTCGCCGGGTTGCCAGAATGTATATGGGAGATATATCTTTGGAGCAGGGAAATGAGGAAGTAATCCTTAGCATTATGATGCAGGTAGAATAAAGAAATAAATTGGCACTATGTATTTTGCAAATTACAGAAATATGTAGTGATTTCTTGATGCTTCACAACGAAAAAAGGGCGGTTCACAACATCACGGTTTATTGTGAAGAAAGATATGCCGAAAGAAAAAATAAAGAGAAATCATGTTATGCAGATTTTCAGGAAACGGATTTCAGAGTATTAGCTCAAGGAGGACAACGAAATGATGAAAATTAATGGATTTAACGGAACGAATACGCAGACAGGAGCAATAGGAATGGCACAGGCGAATGATTCTGTGAGTAAAAATATTCAGAATCAGATTGCAAATGCACAGCAGAAATTGCAGGACTTATCATCAAATGAAGAACTGTCATTAGAGGATAAGATGAAGAAACGTCAGGAGATACAACAGGAAATTACAAATCTCAATCAACAGTTAAGACAGCACCAGATTGAACAGAGAAAGGAACAGCAGAGTAAAAAATCATCTATGGATGATATGGTGGCTGGTACAAAAAATACATCTGCAAAGAAAGGAACAGGCTTGTCACAGGCAGGTATGCGGGCAATGATTTCCGCAGATTCATCTATGAAGCAAGCAAAAGTGCAGGGTAGTATGGCAACACAGATGGAAGGAAGAGCCGGTGTGCTTGAGTCTGAAATCAAGCAGGATGCTGGAAAAGGCAATACCGAAAAGAAAGAAGAAGAACTGGCAGATTTGCAGGCAAAAGCGCAGTCTGCAACAGTAGCACAGATGTCTTCACTTTCAGATGCAAATAAATCTATGGAAGAAGCAGCAAAGACAGACAACAGTACAGATGCAGCAGAAACAAAGAAGGATCAACCTCAGAAAGCAGAGAATACACAGGAAAATGCAGATACGACAACAGATGCATCAGATAATGCAGATATCAAAACAGAAACAGCAGAAACAATAACAAATCCAGCATCAGAAAGTGGACAGTCGGTAGTATATACACCGATAGATATACGTTTATAGTTCAGAAAGGAGGCTGGTGTTATGTCAGAAATCAAAAGTTTTAGTGATTATACAAGTAAATATAACAGCAATGTAGATTTTTCAGCGTTGTTTAGTGGAACGTCAGATAGTTCATCAGTAGGCAATACAAATATGCTTTCTGATTATGCTGCAATCAAAAATGGAAGCTATGGAAAACTTATGAAAGCATATTATGCAAAACAGGATGCTGAAAAATTATCAGGAAAAGGTGATACTTCACAAAGACTTACCTTGATGAAAACAAGTGCAGATTCTCTGAAAAAATCAGCAGATGCTTTGAATGACTCTTCTCTTTTGGAAAAAAAGAAAATAAAAAAGAAAGATGAAAAAACGGGGGAAGAGATTGAGGTAGAGGATTATGACTGGGATAAAATCACCAAGGCAGTAAAATCTTTTGTTGAAGATTATAATGATGTAGTTAAAGAAGCCGGAGAATCTAATACAAAGGATGTATTGCGAAATGCTTCATGGATAACTGGAATGACAGACAAAAACAGTAATATGCTTGCCAAAATAGGTATTACCATAGGAAAAGGAAACAAGTTGGAATTAGATGAGGATGCTTTAAAGCAGGCAGATATCAGTTCGCTGAAAACGGTCTTTACAGGATATAATTCTTTTGTAAGCAAAATATCGCAGAAAGCAACTGGTATATCGAATGCTGCAAACCGGGCGAGTGCAACCTATACAAATAATGGTACATACTCTAAGACGGATTCTTCTTTGACATCGAGCAAGATAGATAAAGAAGTATAGAAAGTGTGGACTAACTTATGGAGGTTGCTATGAAAGTTCAAGGAAATAGATATATTAATAATCCTGAGATGATAAAAAATAAGGTTGAGAAGCAAAAAACGGTTCCTCAGAATATGATTTCGGAAGATGATGTGACAATCAGTGATTCAGCAAAAAAATTAGTGAAGACTGCCCGTGATAAAGTCTCAGAGTTTCAGGCAATGCATTTTTCATCAATCAATGGAGAGATAAAAGAAATACCGGCAGAATACAAGTGTGAGAATTTGTTTCAATTGGAATTAAAGGCATCTTCTATTTCAGGAGATCGAAGTGTCTTTGAGGGACATTCTGAGAATCAGGCTGCGGTTTTTGAGAAGTGGATAGATGAAAATGCGGCAGAATATTTATCAGAAGATGAAAGAAATACATTAAAAGAGCAGATCGACACAATGGTGGCAGCGGTAGATGACTTGAATGCCAGGGAAGGGTATCGTGGTACTTCATTTGAATCGGTATTTTTATTAAGTGCAAGTGAGGCTGGATTAAACAAAATAAATAAAATGTATGTCCCGGAGCAATTACAGGCAGGTTTTTCAGATATGATTGACGAATATGTTCATTTTAATGAGTCGGCACGCAATTCTATCATGGAGAGAATGACACCGGATTATATGGTTGTCGGAATAGGGAGCAAAAAAGAAGCTTATAAGTACAAATCAGAAATCATCTCCGATGAGAGAGCTTTCTATACGAATGAGAAAATGGAAATGACCGGTTTGTGTGACAAATTTTTAAATGATGAAATAGATAAGGATTCATTTTATGATGGGCTGAAAGGTTACTTGAATCATTACTATGAAAACAGATATGAATTAAGAAATCAGCCGGGAAGTGTTAGAGAAAAATCAAACGATATGCTGGACAAATTGCAGCATATGTTTGGCGTTTAATGTTGAAAAAGGGTTTGGTGAATAGCTATGAAGACAGTAACAGATGTAAACACAGTAAACCAGCTGTTGACATATTCAAAGCAGGCAGAGGCAGTAATACACCAAAAAGCAATACAGATGTTGCTTGGAGCAGGAAATAATAAAAAACAGGACAGTTTAAGTATTTCTGATGCTGCACGAGGCTTTTCAAAGCAATCAATAGCTGCACTGATAGATAAAAATGCGAATATTTCTAACAGTGAATTGGATTATTATTTTGCAAACTATAATAATTCAAGTGCTATTTTGGATGCAATCAATTTTGGGGAGAATGTTTCCTGTGGAT
>NZ_JAJEQU010000031.1:0-9281 GCF_020687575.1 Roseburia sp. CLA-AA-H209 | reverse complement strand
GCCTGTACAATACAGGATAGCATCCATGTGTTCAGCCTAGTTCATAAATATGTGTCCAGGATTCTGGGTACATATCACATACTTTGTCAGGAGCTTTTTTACTTTACAGGAAATTGCTTTCCTGTAAAGTAAAACGCTCTGCGAGGATGCGCACTGCGGCGTATAAGGTAGATGTCGCAAGCGACCGCCGCAGGCGCGAGAATGTGCCAAGGTACATTCTTTGTTCAGAAAAGTTGCAAAAAATAGCAAGAAATAGTAAACTGTGGGATATGCGAGTATACTACTATGAAAATGAATTAGAGGATGAATTCAATGCATTTGACAGCTTTGCCATCCAGCTTGCCTTCGAACAGGCTAAATTGAAAAAGAAAAAGATGTACCGTGTAATCCGGGAAGGCAATTATACCGGATTTCCGGGATTTTACGGAGTGTTAATGCGCCATTGCAACACACTGCCGTTAAGCTCTAATTTTAAGACCATGGAGAAATTCATTGCTGCCGTAGACAGGGTATTAGAGAAAAATCAGTTTGTACTTGTCTATCCGGAGCAGGGAATGTGGTGGAATTACCGGAAACCAAGACCGCTGCAGAAGGGCGCATTTACCTTCGCTGCCAGAAATAATAAGCCGGTACTTCCCGTATTTATTACCATGGAAGACAGTGATGTTTTAGATGATGACGGATTCTATGTGCAGGAATATACGGTGCATTTCTGTGAACCGATTTATCCGGATCCGAATAAAAAGCGTGCACAGAATTCCTGTGAGATGTGGGATAAGAATTATGAAGCGTGGAAAGCTGTTTACGAGCAGACCTATGGAGAGAAACTGACCTATAGTTGTGATGAGGAACAGCCGATTAAAGAGAAGAAAGCACTCTAATAAAAGTTGCAGGAAATGTAATATGTATTGAGAAAGGGTAAAGGGATAAATTATGAATAATCAGTGGAACCAGATGCCACCAAACATGCCGCCACAGCAGAGACCGCCGATGCCACCGAATATGCCGCCGCAGCAAGGTGGACCAATGCCGCCGAATATGCAGATGCAGCAGGGCAGACCGATGCCACCAAACATGCAGATGCAGCAGAGACCGCCGATGCCACCGAATATGCCGCCACGACAGGGAAAAATGCCACGGCCGGAGCTCTCTCCGGAAGATAAGAAGCAGGCAGACAAATTATGTATTATTTCCATGATTTTGATGTTTGCACCGATGGCAGTAATTTTTATTAAGAATATTATTCTGGGACTGTTGTTTGATGCAGGAAAAGAAGAATTTTATTATAATATCGCAAGCAGCTATGTATTAGGTTCAATTCTGACTTTTCTTATGGCTGGCTGTGGAATTGCAGCACTGGTACTTATGATTTTGGTCCGTGTAAAATATCCGCAGAGTGTATTTGGTAAAGTGCTGATGTGGCTTTATATTGCACTTGCCATTCTTGTAGTAGTATTTATAGCAGTAACAATTATTGCCTGTGGGCTGGCATTCATAAGCTGTGTCCGAAACTGTCCGGGCTGATGAGGCAGGAAAATAAATGATAGATATTACGATTTTGCACTGGAGAATTTCGCCGTATTTTATCTGTTTTCTCTTAAGCTTTGTACTGGCATATCTTTATGTCACATGGTATTTGAAAAAATCAGGAGTAAAGGGCAGTCATATCTTCTATTCAGAGCTTTTGAATACAGTTCTGGCATTATATTTTGGAGCATTTTATACCTTTATTGTGCAGCTGGCAGAACAGGGTAAAGTAGAGACATTTGGTTTTTCCAGTCTTGGCGGTATGGCGGGCATCCTGCTCGGTGTGTGGATTTTTACAAAAATCAGTAAGGAACATAAGATAGAGCTATGGACTGCATATGTGCTGGCATTGGGACTGATGTATGCGGTTTCAAAGCTCGGCTGCTTTTTTGCAGGCTGTTGTGTTGGCATGAGATATCAGGGACCTGGCAGTATCCGCTATCTTGATAATGGAGCAGCGGGGGAATACCTTTTTCCGGTCCAGCTGGCAGAGACGATCTTATTTCTGCTGGCGTTTTTGTTGCTTCACAGGATGGCAGAACGAAGAAGGAATGGTATAATTCCAAAGAGTCTGTTGCTGTATGCGATATTAAAATTTGTACTGGATTATCTGAGGTATTATGAAGACAGAAAGATTTTCAGTGCGAACCAGTGGGGATGTCTGCTGGTAGCTGTAAGCGTATTGCTCTATGAGGCAGTACGGCAAATTAGACAAAGAGCGAATAATAAAGTAATATAACGGATATGAGAAAAGAGTTTTGTGGGTGTTGTGCCGGCAGAACTCTTTTGTATTGTTATGCATCCAAAGAAGCTGCCGGACAGGTTATGGTGTTTATCAAGCGTTATATTTATTGTAAAAGGTTGGATTCGGAACAAAGTATTTAGAAAAAATTAGAAAACAAGTTTACATAATATAGGTACAAAATATGGGACACATCCTGTTGTAACATAATCTTATCAGAGAGCAAAGCCACTGAAAAATACCAGAAAAGTGGCAGAAAAGCGAAGGAAAAGATAAGAAAAAAGACACAGGGAGGTCACAATTATGCGTGATAATACAGTACATGTAAGAAGAGGAAAGAAACATCCGTCAAGAATGGAAATGATAGTGCTTGCAGCTCTTGCAGCCCTTATGGTAAGCGGCGGAACATTATTACTGCTGGCAGCTTTGCTGGGACAGGATATTACAGACTGGAACCACAGAGTAGCAATTACAGCAGGACTTTCTCTTGCCGGAGTTGTGTGGGGATGGTTAATCAGGGCAAACCGTTAGACATATCCGTGGGATAAGTACGACATGGTTTTTCGAATTGAGGTTGACGCATTCCCGATAGTTTTCTATAATGAAACTGATTATATTGTACAGGAAAATCAAAAGAAGATTTTCTGTTGTTTTGGAGAAAAAGGGAATTGAAGGAGACGGAAAATGAAGAAAACAATTTGTAAGATAGAGATACTTTTTATGGCATTGATTTGCATTTTTGCCATGTCAGGAATGCCGGTGCAGGTATATGCAGGTCCTGCGGATAATTCGCTGGAGACACTGACAGTAGCCGAGGGTTCATTATCACCTGCATTTGAAGGAAGCCGTATGTACTATACGGTACAGGTAGGACAGGATGTAAGCAGCGTGACGGTAAGTGCAAAAACGGTAAATCCGGCAGCAACGATTCAGTCCGGGGTGGGAACCACTACCTTAAAAACAGATGGAGATACAAAGATTGACGTAGTAGTGCAGGCAGAGAATGGAAATCTTGCAACTTATCATCTGACCATAACCAAGTCTGCAACAGGTGCTGCAACAGATACTACAACAAATACAGATACTACAACAAGCACAGACACAGGCAATACTCCGGCGGACAATAATACCGGAGCAGATAATGGCACAGATACAGCCACGCCGGACGATACTGTATCTGCCTATACCGTGTCAGAAGATTTCACAGCAGAACAGATTCCGGCAGATTTTACAGAAGCACAGGTACCTTATCAGGGAGCTGAATACCGTGGTGCTGCTTTTAACAATGGTAATTTATCTCTTTTATATATGACAGATGCAGCAGGAAATGCAGGCTTTTATGTGGTAAATGGCACCGATGGCAGTGTGTGCCCATATATTCGTATCGATAATGGGGATAATTATCTGATTTTAATGACACCTTCGGCAGTGACTTCCTTTGTACCGGGCGAAGCAACCACGCCTATTCAGGTTGGAGACAGTACATTTGAAGATGCATACGCAACAGATACAGAAAATATTTATACCGTATATGGAATGACAAATGATGGACAGGAAGGCTGGTATAATTACAATACCAGTGATGGAACCTTCAGCGAATACCAGTACAGTGACAGCACAGAGGAGGATACCGATACCACCTATCTTCAGAATGCATTAAATGACTTAAATGACAAATATACCGCTAGAAAAGACCGGGATTTAAAAATTATTGCCGGATTAATTGTAGTAATCGTAATTCTTATTTTTATCATTATTAATCTGTTGCTTCGTGGAAGAAGAGGTTATGAAGAAGAGGACGATGATGAAATCGAAGAAGCAGTAGATATCTTTGAAGAAGAAAAACGCAGAAAGGCAAAGAAGAAACAGAAATTCGTAGAAGATACCGGTAAAGTCGAAGAAGAACCGGTCAAAGAAAAAGAGACCAGTGCAGTGAAGGATTTACCGGAGAAAACAGAGTCAGAAGAAAAAAAAGAAGCGGATTCCGCCGCTCAGTTACCGGAAGAAGTGGCAGAACGGTTAGGTGAAACTGACTTTATGGAAGAATTTGAAGAAGAACCGGAATTTATGTCCGGCAGAAAGAAACGTGAAAAGGAAAAGAGAGAAAAAAAAGAGAAGAAACGGCGGAGCAAAGATATTTTTGATGACGATGATGAAGATAATGGAATTTTTGCAAGCCATGATGACTTTATTGAAAAAGAATCATCAGATGATGATATTGAAGTAATGGATTTAAATGATTTATAAGAGAATTGGCGCGTAGTGACAGGAGGATTTTATGCATAAACCATATACAAAACAAGCGCAAAAAGTAATAGAACTGACGACAAAGGCAGCCAGAAGCATGCATCATAATTATATTGGAACAGAGCACCTTTTACTGGGATTGCTAAAAGAAGGCAGTGGAGTAGCTGCCTGTGTTCTGATGGATGCGGGAGTAGAAGAAACCCGTCTGGTAGAACTGATAGAAGATTTAATCGCTCCATCTTCGGATGTGGCAGTATTAGACCGGAAAGGTTATTCTCCAAGGATTCAGCATATCATTGAGACCGCTGACCAGGAGGCAGAGCGTTTTGACAATGAGAATATCGGAACAGAACACCTTTTAATTGCATTATTGAAAGAGGCAGACTGTGCCGGTGTACGTCTGTTGAATACACTGGGTGTGAATATCCAGAAGATTTATATCGAGACTCTGGTAGCCATGGGAGAAGACGTAAACCGCTATAAAGAGGAGATTGCGGCAAGCAAATCCGGAAAAAAGAAAGCAGTAGAAGTAACGCCAACCTTAGATCAGTATTCCAGGGATTTAACTGCTATGGCAGCCTATGGTGAGATAGACCCGGTGATTGGCAGAGAGGCAGAGATTGCCCGCGTGATTCAGATTTTAAGCCGCAGGACAAAAAATAATCCATGCCTGATTGGAGAGCCGGGAGTTGGAAAGACAGCTATTGCAGAAGGACTTGCCCAGTGTATTGCATCCGGACTGGTTCCGGATACAGTCCGGGGAAAAAGAGTGGTAACACTGGATTTATCCGGAATGGTAGCAGGCTCTAAATACCGTGGCGAATTTGAAGAGCGGATTAAGAAAGTCATTCGTGAAGTGACAGAAGCAGGAAATGTACTTCTTTTCATAGATGAACTTCATACCATTATCGGAGCAGGTGGAGCGGAAGGTGCTATTGATGCATCCAATATTTTAAAACCATCCCTCGCCCGAGGAGAAATACAATTAATCGGAGCAACCACATTAGAAGAATACCGTAAATATATTGAAAAAGATGCAGCCCTGGAACGTCGTTTCCAGCCGGTAATGGTGGAAGAACCGACGGAAGAGCAGGCAATAGAAATATTAAAGGGATTAAGAGAACGCTATGAGAAGCATCATCATGTACAGATTACAGATGCCGGAATTGAAACCGCAGTGAAGCTGTCTATCCGTTATATTGCAGACCGTTATCTGCCGGATAAGGCCATTGATTTGATGGATGAGGCTTCCTCGAAGGTTCGCCTTGGCGGATTTAAAATGCCGGAGAAGATTAGTGAACTGGAACGTAAGGCTGCTCAGTTAGAGGACGATATGGAGACGGCATTGATGGAACAGCGGTTTGAAGATGCCGGGGCAATCCGCAAGGAGAAGGAAGCTGTCCGGAAGAAATACGAAAAGCAGGTGGAAAAATACCATCGGGATGCAGACAAGAAGAAACTGGTTGTCGGAGAAAATGAAATTGCAGAAATTGTATCTGACTGGACAAAGATACCGGTGAAGAGACTGGCAGAGGGCGAGGCTGCACGTCTCAACCGTCTGGAAAAGACACTGCATAAGCGTGTAGTAGGACAGGAAGAGGCAGTCAGTGCAGTGGCAAGAGCAGTCAGAAGAGGACGGGTAGGATTAAAAGATCCGCATCGTCCGATAGGTTCCTTCCTTTTCTTAGGACCGACCGGAGTTGGTAAAACAGAGATAACAAAGGCACTGGCAGAGGCTGTCTTTGGCGATGAGCAGGCAATGATTCGTGTTGATATGTCAGAGTACATGGAGAAGCACAGTGTTTCTAAAATGATTGGTTCACCGCCAGGTTATGTAGGTTATGAAGAAGGCGGCCAGCTCAGCGAAAAGGTCAGAAGAAAACCATATTCTGTTATTCTTTTTGATGAAATTGAAAAGGCACACCCGGATGTATTTAATGTATTGCTTCAGGTACTGGATGATGGACAGATTACAGATGCCCAGGGCAGACGGGTAGATTTTAAGAATACGATTATCATTATGACTTCCAATGCAGGGGCACAGTCTATCATTGCACCGAAGAAGCTTGGATTTGCTGCAGGCGAAGATGAAAAGAAGAATTATGAATACATGAAAAATGGTGTAATGGAAGAAGTCCAGAGAATCTTTAAGCCGGAGTTCTTAAACCGAATTGACGAGACCATTGTATTCCGGGCTCTCAATAAAGAGGACATGAAGAAGATTGTCACCATTTTAAGCAAATCTTTAATTGACCGGTGTGAAAAACAGATGGGTATCCATCTGACCATAACCGGCAGCGTAAAAGGATACATTGCTGAGAAGGCATACAATCCGAAATATGGAGCAAGACCATTGCGGCGTATGATACAGACACAGATAGAAGATATGCTGGCAGAAGAGATTTTATCCGGTAAAATCAAGCCGGGAGATGATGTGGAAATCCGCATGGTAAAAAAGGAAATAAAAACCGTTGTGAATTCATCAAAATAACTGGAAAAATGTGTCGAGATAAGCTATAATATTTTCATAAAATTTACGAAAAAGCCATCGTGGGATAGTGGCTTATAGGAGGATAAAAAATGGCTGTAGTTGCAGAATTAATTCGTTCAGAAGCAAACGGAACAATCAGTTTTGGAGATTATACACTGGGAGCAAAATCCAAACTGGACAATTTTGAACATGCAGGAGATTTGTACAAAGTTAAGACATTTCGTGAGATTACCAAATTAGAGAGAAATGGAATGTTTGTATATGAATCTGTTCCAGGAACTGCAGTTACAAATATGGCAGCATCCGAAAACGGTGTGG
Organism: Roseburia sp. CLA-AA-H209; assembly: GCF_020687575.1. NCBI lineage: Bacteria > Bacillati > Bacillota > Clostridia > Lachnospirales > Lachnospiraceae > Roseburia > Roseburia sp. CLA-AA-H209. The sequence continues at coordinate 1,956 of NZ_JAJEQU010000031.1, read as the reverse complement.
AATTTGAAGTAGAAGGACCGGAAGATGCAGAGATTACACTTGGCTTAATGGAAGAGACAGAGTATGATGTATTTGTAGCAGGAAAATCAATTGGTCAGATGAAGACCAATTTAGGTGGTAAATTAACACTTAGCGTTGAATTAGACCCGGAAACTCCGGTTGCAGTAAAAGTATCCAGAGTATAAATGGATATATCAATAAGATGATAAGAAAGAGAATCCAATTCCAGCGGATTGGGTTCTCTTTTTACTAATTTACGCGAGTAGCGAGAAAAAATCCGGGAGAAAAGAAGGAACTAAGCTTGTAAAGCGTGTTTCTCGCAGTTGCCGGTAGGTAAGAAAGATAGTTATTGCAAGAATAAGGGGGAAAATAGATGGCAAAGGGAAAAGCAACCGTATTTTTCTGCCAGGACTGTGGCTATGAATCATCCAAATGGATGGGACAGTGCCCGGGATGCGGCGGGTGGAATACTTTTGTAGAAGAAGTGATAGATAAATCAGCACCTGCAAAAGTGCGGAAGGAAGCAGCGAAAGCAGAAGTTGTAAAAATTGCAGATATTAAAACAGGACGGGAAGAGCGGCTGACTACAGGACTAAAAGAGTTAGACCGGGTTTTGGGAGGTGGAATCGTAAAAGGTTCCCTTGTTTTAGTCGGTGGAGATCCTGGAATTGGAAAATCCACGCTGCTTTTACAGGTGTGCCGGAATCTTTCCCTGCAGAAGACCGATGTATTATATATTTCCGGAGAGGAATCCCTGCAGCAGATAAAAATTCGTGCAGAGCGTATCGGAGAATTTGGCGATACTTTATCACTGCTTTGTGAGACCAATCTGGATACTATCAAAGAAGTGATTAGCAGAACAAAACCGGAAATCGTGGTCATTGACTCAATTCAGACCATGTATAATGAAAATATTACATCGGCGCCTGGCAGTGTTTCCCAGGTCCGGGAAGCAACCGGAGTTCTGATGCAGATTGCAAAGGGGCTTGGTATTTCTATTTTTATTGTCGGCCATGTGACCAAAGAGGGTGTTGTGGCAGGCCCCCGTGTGTTAGAACATATGGTAGATACGGTATTGTATTTTGAAGGTGACCGTCATGCGGCATATCGTATATTGCGTGGCGTGAAGAACCGTTTTGGTTCCACGAATGAGATAGGTGTATTTGAAATGTGTAACGAAGGGTTAAGGGAAGTGGAAAATCCTTCAGAATATATGTTAAGTGGAAAGCCGGAAGGAGCATCCGGTTCTGTAGTGGCATGCTCTATGGAGGGAACCCGTCCGATTCTTTTGGAAATACAGGCACTGGTGTGCCACAGCAATTTTGGAATGCCAAGAAGAACAGCTGCAGGAACGGATTATAACAGGGTCAATCTTCTGATGGCTGTATTAGAAAAGAGACTGGGACTGTCTTTAAGTTCCTGCGATGCATATGTAAATATTGCCGGGGGTATCCGTATGAATGAACCCGCAATTGATTTGGGTATTGTGCTTGCAATTGTATCCAGCTATAAAGATGTTCCAATTGATGAGAAGACCATCTGTTTTGGGGAAGTAGGACTAAGTGGTGAAGTACGCGCAGTCAGTATGACAGCACAGCGTGTGCAGGAAGCTGAGAAGCTTGGCTTTACCACCTGCATTCTACCTGAAGTTTGTAAAGCAGGATGGAAGAAGAATTCAAATATAAATGTAGTGGGTGTTAGCAACGTACAGGATGCCATCCGCTATATTTTATCCAAAGAAAAATGAATTGAACACACAATTCAAACAATTTAGATGAAAAACGACAAATGACCTACTTTAATAAATATGGCAAAATCGTGTTGACATCCCGAAAATGACGTGCTATTATAAAACTCCACCGCGCAGGAAACGCCTGCCGCGGCGGGAGATAAGAATTAAAAAAATAAAAAAAGTTGTTGACAAAAGCTGACAGACATGATATTCTGTAAAAGTTG
>NZ_JAJEQU010000030.1:0-12093 GCF_020687575.1 Roseburia sp. CLA-AA-H209 | reverse complement strand
GCGCACTGCGGCGTATAAGGTAGATGTCGCAAGCGACCGCCGCAGGCGCGAGAATGTGCCAAGGCACATTCTTTTTTCTCGTTAAGCGTTCGAAAAAGCTGCCGGTGGCAATTCCTTATAGGTTTTGATATATGATACATTATGATATATGCGTCAGCGGCATAAAATCAATCTGAAAGAATAGAAGAGCCGCATTTTTCACAATGAAATTTATAATAATAATAGCCAGTGCAATCCAAAGAAATACTTCCCGGAAATGCATGCCAATACGAAGCCTTCCCTTAGAGAGCCGCTCAATAGTCTGGGAAATCATAAACCAGGTGCAGAGCACAAAGGTATATGGCACAAAGGGATGATAAACTAGTGAGTGCAGGAAATCCCCATGCAGTAAAAAAGCTATCGCTCTGGTGCCGCCGCAGCCGGGACAGTAAAGTCCGGTCAGGCTGTGAAGCACACAGGGGAAAAGATATTTTGAAAGCTGGATATTTGTTGCTTTTATAAAAAGCACCAGCAGAAGAAGTGTGCCTATGATGCACCAGCCGGTGATATATAATCCGTTGTCCATAGCAGTGGACGTTTTTTTCTTTTTCATATAAACCCTCGCAAATCAGTATTCAAACAAAATATAGAATCTGTTGGTAGTATACAATTGTCATAAGGGAAAGTCAAAGTTATTGTGTTTCACCCAAGATATGTGTATAATAAAAAGAGGCACTTTTTTCAGACTTTGGAAGGAGGAATGGATGATGCAGATTGATGGATGGAATCCGAAAGACATAGGATATGATACCGGATACAATCATACATATGGGGTCGGAATTGACGCAGATGCGAAGAGTACCGGGGCGGCAGATGGCAGCAAAGGCGAATGCCAGACCTGTAAGAACCGGAAATATCAGGATGGTTCCAACGAGAATGTTTCTTTTAAATCAGCTTCCCACATCTCTCCGGAGGCGGCGGGAATCCGTGTGGCAGCCCATGAGGCAGAACATGTTTCCAATGCTTATGCCAAAGCAGCAGAAGGAAATGGTCAGGTGGTATCTGCAAGCGTAACACTTCGTACCGGCGTATGCCCGGAGTGCGGAAGAGTATATGTGGCAGGTGGAGAGACCAATACCACCATTAAGTATCCGAACGAAACAAATCCTTATCAGCAGGAGCGAAAGAGCCAGGATGCGGCAGATCTGACCGGAGCCAGAATCGACACAAGAAAATAAAAACAGGAGCATGAGATAGATGAAAAGAAAATCAGCAGAAATAAAACGTATAGCAAGAGAAAATCTTACCGGACATTATGGATTGCCAATGGGAGCCATGGTAGTATCGCAGTTAATCGTAACTTTGCCGACCATGTTCTTTTCCTGGAATTTGACTCCGTATTCCGGAAAAATGGAGTGGGCAATTTATTATGTAGCAGCATTTATACTGACATTGCTTGGTGTTGTTTTAAATATAGGAATTCTTCGGATTGCATTACGAATGGGAAGAAAGCAGCCATATAAGTTTACCGATATGTTCTATGGATTCAATCATCATCCGGATAAATACATTCTGGCATACCTTTTATTTATGGTTGTGGTATTAATTCCGATGCTTCCGGCAATCGCAGTCTCTGTTGGAATGTATGTGACTGCCATTTCCGGCAGCATGAAAATCACAGAGGGGATTTTTATTGGCTATGTAGTAGCTATGTGTGTACTTGGAATTGGAGGAGAAGTGATCGCATTTATTCTTTCCTTAAAATATTCCATGCTGTTTTTGATATTGCTTGAGGATAATACCAAGGGAATCCGGCAGGCAATGAGGGAAAGTAAAGCGCTGATGCAGGGCAACAAGGGAAGATACTTCTATATCATGTTAAGCTTCCTTGGCTGGTCCTTCCTTGGTCTCCTTTCATTTGGAATCGGCTTCCTGTGGATTGGACCATACTATACACAGACACAGGTGACATTCTATCGTGACATTACAGGAGAATTAGACCGGACAGAAAACCAGACAGACTCATACGGAACACAACAGCAGAATCCGCAGTACAGTACGTGGAGTGCTTCGGTATAAAAATAAGAAAAGAAAAATGCCGGGAAATCAGAATTGGTTTCCCGGCATTTTTCTTTTGCATATATTTACTGGTACATCTGATTCATTTCATTAAACTGCCGCATCAGTTCGTTATAATCAGCGGTATTTCCGTTGGACATCTGGTTGATGAAATCGGCGTTGGTAAACATCATGACAATGACGAAAGTATAAAGTGCAATAGTAAGTACAAGACCGATAATTCCAAGGACGATACCGATTTTGCCGGTGGTGGAAAAAGTCATCTCGCCGCCACGGGAAAGAAGTCCCAAAATAATGGCAAGTGCCCCACAAGGCAGTGCTGCATACAGGCAGCAGAAAGTTACAATGGAGACAATGCCAAGAGCAATGGATGCGGTGGCAAGTCCGGTGGAACGTTTGTCCATGTAATTACGTTGCGGTGCCTGGTTCATATTATATGAATAATTGGGATTTGGTTGATAGCCGTTTGGCTGCTGTTGAAAATCCATAAAAAACCTCCTCAAATCGTGAATAAATCCAGTATACCATTTTCTGCCGGAAAAAACAATAAAACCCAAAATCTTCCCTTTTGCAGAAATGCCGGATATGCTATAATGAGCGCAAACGCATCAACAGGAAAGGAAATACAAGATGGATATAACAGAAAAAATTGCCGAAGAACTTGGAATCAGAAAAAATCAGGCACAGGCAGCAATTCAGTTAATTGATGAAGGAAATACCATTCCTTTTATTGCCCGGTATCGAAAAGAAGCAACCGGCGCATTAAATGATGAAATATTACGTAACTTATTTGACCGGCTGACTTATCTTAGAAACTTAGAAGAGAAGAAAGCACAGGTCATTGCCAGCATTGAAGAACAGGGCAAGCTGACGGACGAACTGCGGAAACAGATAGAAGAAGCACAGACACTGGTAGTCGTAGATGATTTGTACCGTCCGTATCGACCGAAGCGCAGAACCAGAGCAACCATCGCCAAAGAGAAGGGCTTAGAGCCACTGGCCAATGTAATCAGTCTTCAGATGCTTAAGACTCCAATCTTAGAAGAAGCAGCAAAATATATCAACGAAGAAAAAGAAGTTCATACTGCAGAGGAAGCGTTAGAAGGTGCTAAGGATATTATTGCAGAGCATATTTCCGATGAAGCAGATTATCGTATCCGCATCCGTGACCTTACCGTAAAACATGGTCGGATTGTATCTGCTGCCAAAGATCCGGAAACAGAATCTGTTTATGAAATGTATTATGATTTTGATGAGCCGATTGCAAAAATGGCAGGACATCGTACGCTGGCATTGAACCGTGGAGAGGCAGAGAAAATACTGACAGTAAAAGTAGAAGTGCCGGAAGAACAGATTATTCCGTATTTACAGAAAAAGGTAATAACCAAAGATAATGCCATAACCAGACCTGTTTTAGAAGAAGTAATCGAAGACAGTTATAAGCGTCTGATTGCACCGGCAATCGAGCGTGAGATTCGAAGTGACCTTACGGAAAAGGCAGAAGACGGAGCAATCAAAGTTTTCGGAAAAAACTTAGAACAGCTTCTGATGCAGCCGCCAATTGCAGGACAGGTTGTGCTTGGCTGGGATCCGGCATTCCGTACCGGATGTAAGCTTGCAGTGGTAGATCCGACCGGAAAAGTATTGGATACGACAGTCATTTACCCGACAGCACCACAGAATAAGGTAGAGGAAGCAAAAGTAGTATTAAAGAAACTGATTTCCAAGTATCATATTACACTGATTTCTCTTGGAAATGGAACAGCATCCCGTGAGTCAGAGCAGATTATCGTGGATTTATTAAAAGAGATTCCGGTAAAAGTACAGTATATTATTGTAAATGAAGCAGGTGCTTCCGTATATTCTGCAAGTAAACTTGCAACAGAGGAATTCCCAAACTTTGATGTGGGACAAAGAAGTGCCACTTCCATGGCAAGACGGTTGCAGGATCCGCTGGCAGAGCTGGTTAAAATTGATCCGAAATCCATCGGAGTCGGTCAGTATCAGCATGACATGAACCAGAAAAAATTAAGTGAAGCCTTAGGCGGCGTGGTAGAAGACTGCGTAAATAAAGTTGGTGTAGATTTAAACACCGCATCCGTATCCCTGCTGGAATACATTTCCGGTATCAGCAAAGTGATTGCGAAAAATATCGTGGCATACCGGGAAGAAAATGGAAAATTTGCATCCAGAAGCCAGCTTTTGAAAGTGGCAAAATTAGGACCGAAGGCATATGAACAGTGTGCCGGTTTTCTTCGTATTACCGGTGGAAAGAATCCGTTGGATGCAACCGGCGTGCATCCGGAAAGTTATGAAGCAACCAGAAAGCTTTTGGAAAAATTAGGATATTCAGAAGAAGAGATAACCGGTGGCGGATTAACCGGGATTTCAAAGAAGATTTCAGATTATAAGAAACTGGCAGCAGAATTGGAAGTAGGAGAACTTACTTTACGGGATATTGTAAAGGAACTGGAAAAGCCGGCAAGAGATCCGAGGGAAGATATGCCAAAGCCGATTCTGCGGAGTGACGTACTGGAAATGAAGGATTTGACCCCGGGAATGGTATTAAAAGGAACCGTCCGTAATGTCATTGACTTCGGTGCCTTTGTGGACATCGGAGTACATCAGGATGGACTGGTACACATTTCCCAGATGAGCGAACGCTATATCAAACATCCGCTGGAAGTGGTCAGCGTGGGAGATATTGTAGAAGTAAAAGTAATGAGCGTAGACCTTAAGAAACAGAGAATCCAGCTGACTATGAAACTGTAAATAAAAGGTAACAGATAAAATTGGGTATTGACAAGGAAAAAGTGAAGCTCTACAATAAACCCATAGTAATTGAATAGGAAGTCTTCGGGGCAGGGTGATATGCGAAGCATAGATTCCCGACCGACGGTGATTGTGCATGACACATTAGTCCGTGAACTGCAGTATTGCAGTTGATTTGGTGAAAATCCAAAACCGACAGTATAGTCTGGATGGGAGAAGATAAGTGACCATTAAGGTGATTATTTTGCGTGCCCCGGATAGTTTTATCCGGGGCTTTTATGGTACACCAATACTCCGGACATCCCTTGCAAGAGCTAAAAGTAAAGAAAAAAGGAGTAAAAGAAATGAGTACAAACAGTGTAACAACAAACAGCAACGTAAAAACAGGTGTAAATGCAAGATATCTGACGATGACAGCAATGCTTTCAGCCATTGCGTTCATCCTGATGTTCCTTGATTTTGCAGTTCCGTTTATGCCAAACTTCATCAAACTGGATATTTCAGAACTTCCGGCATTGATTGGAGCATTTTCCATGGGACCGGTCAGCGGAATTGTAATCTGCCTGATTAAAAATCTGATTCATCTGACTATTACAACCACAAGTGGTGTTGGAGAATTGTCCAATTTCATTCTTGGAGTAGCGTTTGTGCTTCCGGCAGGACTGATTTACAAATTTAAGAAGAACCGCAAAGGTGCATTAATCGGTTCTTTAGCAGGAGCACTTTTCATGGCAGTATTCAGTGTGGTATCAAACTATTTCCTGGTATATCCGTTCTATACAGCATTTATGCCGGAAGATGCCATTATTGGTGCTTACAATGCAATCGCTTCTGCAGTAGGCGGACATATGGATAATTTATTGGAGTGTCTGGTAGTATTTAATATGCCATTCACCTTCTTAAAAGGTATGATTAGTGTTGGAATTACATTTTTGATTTATAAACATATTTCACCAATTATCAAAGGAACCAACAGCCGTAAGAATTAGACGTCCCTTTTTTGCCCGACACAAAATTGATAAAGAGTTTGTCTATTCCCGAAAATAATGCTATACTTCAATCAGAAAAGTAAGCAGGAGGAAAGACAATGCCAATTGAATTTGATGTAAAAATAACAGCGAACGATATGTACCGGTTTAATATGTATCATATATATACCAGTTTTACCGGAATCTTTTCCATCTTGGCAGCGGTGCTTGGATTTGTAGCCGCAGTGGGAACCTATGGAAAGGTAGATACCATGTATACGGTGCTTTACATCATATTTGGCATTGTCTTTCTTTTTTATTTTCCATTAACCTTGAAAATGCGGGCGGCAAGACAGATTTCCATGTCAGAGGCACTGAAAAGTACACTGCATTATATGTTGGATGATGAAGGTGTCCATGTATCTCTGGGAGAAGAAAATGCCCTGCTGGAGTGGAAACAGATTTATAAAATGGTGTCAACAAAGCATAATGTTCTGATTTACAGCAGCCGCGTGAATGCATATATCCTGCCGATGGAAATTGTAGGCGGACAGTATGCAGCGTTGAAGGAACTGGCAGATAAGAATTTGAAGAAGCACCAGAATTGTATGAAGAAGAGATAGGAAGAAAAGTATATGGTATATGAAACATTTTCGGCAGAAGAAACAGAAAAGTTAGGCGAACAGATTGGACGGGAAGCAAAGCCGGGAGAAGTGTATACATTAATCGGAGATTTGGGAGTAGGAAAAACCGTTTTTACCCAGGGAATAGCCAAGGGTTTGGAGATAACAGAACCTATCTGCAGTCCGACTTTTACTATTGTGCAGGAGTATGAAGAAGGAAGAATGCCATTTTATCATTTTGATGTATACCGGATTGCGGATATTGAGGAAATGGATGAAATCGGCTATGAGGACTATTTTTATGGAAATGGTCTGACCATGATAGAATGGGCAAATCTGATTGAAGAAATTTTACCGGATCATTACCGGCAGATAACAATAGAGAAAGATTTGGAAAAAGGATTTGATTATCGCAGGATAACAATAGAAGAGGTGGAACGATGAAAATATTGGGATTGGACAGCTCCGGACTGGTAGCCAGCGTAGCAGTAGTAGAAGATGATGTGCTGTTGGGAGAATTTACTGTAAATTATAAGAAAACACATTCACAGACCTTACTGCCAATGTTAGATGAACTTGCGAAAATGATAGAACTGGATTTGGATACATTAGATGCCATTGCAATTGCAGCGGGCCCGGGCTCATTTACCGGACTTCGGATTGGCTCTGCAACAGCAAAAGGATTGGGACTTGCACTGGATAAGCCGTTGATATCCGTACCGACCGTGGATGCACTGGCATACAACCTCTATGGGCATAGAGATATTATCTGTCCATTAATGGATGCCAGAAGAAACCAGACCTATACCGGTTTATATCAGTTTGAAGACGAAAAAATGCAGGTATTGTGCCCACAGTGCGTTGTGGGAATTGATGAGATTGTAGCAAAGATAAATGAAAACAATGCTCCGGTTGTATTTTTGGGGGATGGTGTCCCGGTATTTGCCACTTATATAGAAGAAAACTGTAAAGTGCCATATTCCTTTGCACCGGCACATGTGAATAAGCAGCGTGCAGCAGCTGTTGCAACTTTAGGAGAAGAATATTACAAAGCAGGTAAATTAGAATCTGCAGAAGAACACAAACCGGAATATCTGCGCCTTTCCCAGGCAGAACGCGAGAGGATGGAACAGCATGGAAATTCGTAGAATGTCAGAGGCAGATGTTTTTGATGTAGCAGCCATAGAGGCAAAAGTTTTTTCACAGCCATGGAGCGAGCAGGGATTTCGCGATGCTCTTGCCATGAACCATGTGATTTTTCTGGTGGCAGAAGAAGCGGGTTCCATCTTAGGATATTGTGGAATGTATATGGCATTAGATGAAGGTGAGATTACCAATGTGGCAATAAGTGAAGCCTGCAGAAACAGAGGTTATGGGGAACAACTGGTAACAGAACTAATGCAGCAGGGTAGAAAACATGGTATTCGCCGGTATGTTTTAGAGGTAAGGGTATCCAATGAGCCTGCCATTCGCCTGTATCAGAAACTTGGATTCTCTGTACTTGGAACTCGAAAGAATTTTTATGAAAAGCCCTCAGAGGATGCATATATCATGAGCAGGGTCCAGTAATTTCCACTGCAAATTTATTGGAATGGTTCTATAATGAAAGAGAGACACAAGATAAGAGACGGAGGATGCGGAATGGTTTGCAATTGTTGTGGAAAAGAAATCGAAGAACGAAAACAGGATTATATTTATATAGAAAAAGAATGGAATTATTTTTCTGCTAAGGATGGTGTGAAAAGCAAACTGCGTGTATGCGAGTCCTGCTTTGATGAATGGACAAAACAGTTTGTGATACCGCCTTTAATGGAAGAAGTAACAGAAATTGTATAGAGAGCTGAGGAAATAGAATGTTAGATGTCTGTTTATTAGGAACCGGTGGAATGATGCCATTGCCATATCGTTGGCTGACTTCACTGATGACAAGATATAATGGCAGCAGTCTGATGGTTGACTGTGGCGAAGGAACCCAGATTGCAGTAAAAGAAAAAGGCTGGAGCTTTAAGCCGGTGGATATTATGTGCTTTACACATTACCATGCGGACCATATCAGCGGACTGCCTGGAATTCTTCTTACCATGGGAAATGCAGAACGAACTGAGCCACTGACGATGATTGGACCAAAGGGACTGGAACGTGTGGTAAATGCACTGCGTGTGATTGCACCGGAACTGCCTTTTGAGATTAAATTTATAGAACTGACGGAACCGGAAGAGACTATAGAATTAAAGGGATATACGATCCATGCTTTCCGGGTGAACCATAATGTTACCTGCTACGGCTATACCTTGGAGATCCCAAGGGCTGGAAGATTTTCAGTGGAACATGCATTAGAATGTCAGATACCGCAGAAATACTGGAGCCGCCTGCAAAAAGGTGAAATTATTGAAGAAGAGGACAAGACCTATCTGCCGGAAATGGTATTAGGCCCGCCAAGAAAAGGCATCAAGCTGACATATTGTACTGATACCCGCCCGACGGAGAGCATTGCAAAAAATGCCAAAGATTCCGATTTATTTATCTGTGAAGGTATGTATGCAGAAAAAGAGAAACTTGCAAAAGCGAAACAATATAAACATATGACTTTTTATGAAGCAGCACATCTTGCCAAGGATGCCGGGGTGAAAGAAATGTGGCTTACCCACTTTAGCCCGTCCCTTGTAAGGGGCGAAGACTATATGGATGCTGTAAGGAAGATATATCCGAATGCATATTTAGGCAAAGATGGAAAGAGTGTTACACTGGATTTTGAGGAGGCGTAAACATGAAGAAACGTACAGCAGGCATAATTAAGACAGTTATTATAGGTGTGATTTGCGTTGGAATTGTGGCCGGATTTTATTATTATCTGACAAACCGCTCACCAAGAAGTGTGGAAACAACAGGAGAAACAGATGAGATAACCTCTGTTTTAAGTAAAAATTTAGAGAAGGATTATCCGGCGTCACCTCGTGCTGTAATCAAATATTATAATAGGATTCTGCTCTGCCTTTATAATGAAACTTATGATGATGAGCAGTACCAGAAGCTGTTGGAGAAGATGCGTGCACTGATGGATGAAGAGTTATTGGAAAACAATCCGCAGGATACATTTTCAACCCAGATGCAGAATGACATTGCGGCTTATAAAGCAGAAAGTAAGATTATAGCAACAGCATCTGTCTGCGATACAGATGAAGTGGCTTATAAGAAAGTAGAGGGAAGTGATTGTGCCTATGTGACGGCATCTTATTTCCTGCGCTCTACCAAGGCATATAACCGGGCTAACCAGGAATATGTGCTGCGTAAGGATGAGAATGGGGACTGGAAAATATTAGGATTTGTGGCACTGGAAGGAGACAATGGTGATGCAGAAAAATAAAGGAGATATTGCAATTCTTGCAATAGAAAGTTCCTGCGATGAGACTGCGGCAGCAGTTGTAGTAAATGGAAGGGATGTAAGATCGAATATCATTTCATCCCAGATTGCATTACATACCTTATATGGAGGTGTGGTTCCGGAAATTGCATCCCGTAAACATATTGAGAAAATTAATCAGGTAATAACAGAAGCAATGCAGGAAGCGCAGGCAGACTGGGCAGATATAGACGCAATCGGTGTAACTTATGGACCGGGATTAGTGGGTGCCCTCCTGGTTGGTGTGGCAGAAGCAAAAGCAATCAGTTATGCAAGAAATATTCCACTGGTAGGTGTGCATCATATTGAGGGACACATCAGCGCAAATTATATTGAAAATAAAGAGTTAGAGCCACCATTTTTATGCCTTGTGGTATCCGGCGGTCATACACATCTGGTAAAAGTACTGGATTATGGAAAATATGAGATACTTGGAAGAACCAGGGATGATGCAGCAGGTGAAGCCTTTGATAAAGTGGCGAGAGCAATCGGATTAGGCTATCCGGGTGGACCAAAGATTGAAAAAGTAGCACATGAAGGAAATCCTCATGCTGTGGAATTCCCAAGACCGAAGATTGCAGATGGGGAGTATGACTTCAGCTTCAGTGGCTTAAAGTCTGCTGTTTTAAACCATCTGAACAGCTGTAAAATGAAAGGTATTGAGATTGTGCAGGCGGATATTGCAGCATCTTTCCAGAAAGCGGTTATTGATGTGCTGGTGGGAAATGCCATGCATGCCATTGAAAAATATCAGATTGATAAATTTGCTATTGCGGGCGGAGTGGCTTCTAATGGAACCTTAAGAGGAGCAATGGAAGAAGAGTGCCGGAAGAGAAATGTGGCATTTTATCATCCGTCGCCGATTCTCTGTACCGATAATGCAGCAATGATAGGGGCAGCAGCATATTATGATTACCGGGCGGGAATCCGTTCCGGACTTGATTTGAATGCAGTACCAAACTTAAAATTAGGAGAACGTTAATGGCAAAGTATACAGCGATCGTGCTTTCTGCGGGAAAAGGAAGCCGCATGGGAAGCTCTGTCCATAAGCAGTATCTGCTTCTTTGTGGGAGGCCGGTGATTTATTATACCCTTAAGGCATTTGAAGAAAGCCCGGTAGATGAAATCGTACTGGTAACCGGTGAAGGAGAAGAGGAATACTGCCGGAAAGAAATTGTAGAAAAATATAAATTGCATAAAGTAACGAAGATAGTAAAGGGTGGTAAGGAACGTTACCACTCTGTTTTTCAGGGCTTAAGTGCGTGTGAACATACGGATTATGTACTGATTCATGATGGGGCACGCCCGTTTATCGGACAGGAAGTCATCCGACATATAATGGATGAAGTGCAGAAAAAACATGCATGTATTGCAGCTGTGCCGGTGAAGGATACCATAAAAAAGGTAGATGAAAACGGAAAAGTAGAGGATACCCCACCAAGAAAAAGCCTTTATACGGTACAGACACCGCAGGCATTTTCCTATTCCCTGATTTATGATTCTTACCAGAAGATGATAGCGGATGGAAGAGAAGATGTTACAGATGATGCAATGGTAGTGGAGGCATATGGAAAAGTTCCGGTATATGTAATAGATGGTAGCTATCGCAACTTTAAGATTACAACACCGGAAGATTTGGAAATGGCGGAGTTTATGCTGAATGCAGGAAATCCTGGTAAAGGTGTATGCTCATAGAAAATAAACCATCCGGCATCAGTGGAAAATCAAATGGATATATTTTGAAATTTTGAAAAAATGAAAATAATTGTTGACATGCTATCTATTTGATGATAGAATCATTTTTGCGCTGATTTGAAGCGTATCAATATGGAGAGATATCGAAGTGGTCATAACGAGGCGGTCTTGAAAACCGTTTGTCCGCAAGGGCGCGTGGGTTCGAATCCCACTCTCTCCGCTTCCAACTTAATAATTGGAAACTGATTCGGAGAAGTACCCAAGCTGGCCGAAGGGACACCCCTGGAAAGGGTGCAGGTCGTTAACAGCGGCGCGAGGGTTCAAATCCCTCCTTCTCCGCTCGCTTGTGAGATGATTATGCGGACGTTCGACAATGGATTTTACGACTGTAAAAAATAAGTCAAAAAAAGTAAAAAAAGTTGTTGACAAAGAGAAAGTCCTGTGATAATATAAACAAGCTGACCGGTGAGAACAAAGCAAAAGAGTTCGCAGAACTGGTCAAGAACCTTGATAACTGAACAGTGAAATAACCTTGAAAGATTTTGAGAAAAACGTAATCAAAAGATTACAAAATCAT